>JACQUQ010000018.1 GCA_016210175.1 Chloroflexota bacterium
CTGCGCATCAGCCAGTGCCACATCAGCGCCAGGTAGCTGGCGGCGACCACCAGGGCCAGGGCCAGGGCGTGGCCGCGTGGCCGCCGGGTCAGGGCCAGGAGGAATACCACGCCCAGCAACAGGATGCCATCGGCGCGGGCCAGATGGGCCAGCGTGATGGCGGCGCCACACCCCACGGCGGCGGCCAGCGCGCCGGACGTGGTCGCGGGAAGGGCTACGGACGGTGGACTGGGCGCCGGGGGAGCCGGAGCGCCCCGGCCCTCGATCTTCAGCCCTCGGCGCTCCGTCCCCAGCCCGCTCACGGCGCTGGGCAGCAGCGCGGAGTGTCCGTGCTGGTGTTTGCCGTTGCGGGAGTGGGACCAGGGCCGCAGCACCATACGGTCCACCGGGACCGAGGCGCCGGCGGGCCGCAGCGCGCGGTCCATCAGCACCAGGGCAACGGTGGCGGCCAGGGCGAAGCTACCGAAGCTGTCTATCGCCGGCCAGTACGAGAAATAGAACCCGGCGAACAGAGTGAGGAAGGCCGTGCTGATGGCGATGCGCCCGTCCCGCACCAGGTGCCAGGCCAGCCCGGCGGCGACCGGCGGCACCAGGGACGCGAGCAGGATGAAGGGCAGTTGCGCCACCCGGAAGGACTCCCCCAGCAGCGCCAGGAACGGGGCAGCCAGCAACGAGGTCAGCGGCATCCAGTAGAGGTGAGCGGGCTGGGGAATGCCCGTGGGTAGGGCGGTGAGGTAGTTCCAGACGAAATCCTCGACCAGACCCCGCCCGCGGGCGAGGTTGGCGGCGACGTGGTAGTAATAGTAGCTGTCCATGTAGCCGGGGGAGGGATAGACCTCGGCTACCGCGGACAGGGTGAAGAGGCTCACCAGCCAGAGCAGCAGATAGGTGCGCTTCTCCATGATGCACCGACCTCCCCCCATCCCCCTCCTCCACCAAGCAAAGGGAGACCTGGAGGGCACATGACTACCCCCTACGCTCCCAACTCCGCTTCAGAGCGGGGGCGAGGGGGAGAAAGCTCCCTGCGTCGGAAGAGCGCCCAGCACCCCAGCCCCACCACGCTCGCCAGGGAGAGGGCGGACATCCCCAGTCCCAGGGCCAGCGACCTGGGCGCGTACTCGAACACGACGGTGTGCTCCCCTGCTGGCACCGGCACACCCCGGAAAGCAACATGGGCAGCATACACCGCCGCGGGCTGCCCGTCCACCGTCGCGCGCCATCCGGGGTAGAACGAATCGGTGAGCACCAGCACCCCTGGTCCCTCGCCGGTCGTCTGGACGACTACCCGGTGCGCTCCATACGCAGTGATGGTCGCCTGGCCGGGGCCAGAGGAAGCCGGGCGGGGACCGGGGACCGCCGTCGCAGGCCCGCCCTCCAGGACCACCTGGCGCCGCAGGTCCACCCTGCCCTCCTGGAGCAGGGCCAGGGCCGCCGCCCGGTCGGACACGGCTACCATGCCCGCCTGGTCGATGCGGTAGGCGCGCGGGAAGGGTTCCTGCGGGGCGAGTGTGGGTATCCCGTCCTGGTTCACCACCCAGCGCACCCCCATCAGGGCCAGCAGCGGCGCCGGCTCCGGGGCGGCGTCCACGAGCGCCCGGAGGAGCCGGCTGCGCTCCAGCTTCAACGGGTCATAGTTGAAGACCTCGTGCAGCCCGGCCGCCTGGCCCAGATTGGGCATCAGGGTCGCCCGCAGGGGCATCAGGTCCTCCCACTGCGTGGGACCGAAGTCCTGGAAGCCCAGCCGCTGCCCGAAGCGCCGCTCGAACGTCTGCTCCGGCGTGTAGAGCCGCTCCAAGCCTGCCTGCGCCCGCAACTGCTCGACCGCCGGCGGCCAGGGCGCGGTGTACAGCGTGCGCTGCGTCGTGGGGTTCAGCCGCATGCCGAAGCTGAACAGGTCCACCACCACCAGGCCGCAGACCGCAGCAGGCCACCAGCTCCGGCGTAGCGCCCTGTCAGGCATGAAGTGGGGGAGACTGCCGCCGTGAACGGCGGGCCCGCCCTTCAGGGCGGCGGGGTGGAACCCGGCAAAGGAGGCTTGACCGCGCAGCCGGTGGCGGGCCAGGAGGAGCAGGACCGCCGTGCCCAGGAGCAGGAGCGCCGCCCGGACCATGCTCCCGAGCGAGGCGGCGGCGACCACGCTCCCATCCCCGATGACCGCTAGGGCCACCGCCGCCCCGGTACCCAGCCCGACCGCGCCTGCCAGGGTGACCGTCGCCCAGCGCCGGATGGCGGGCAGGTCCGGGCGGGCCAGCAGGGTATCGAGGCCGATGCCGGCCAGGAGCGCCCCGGCGAAGGTCCACCAGAGCAGGAACCGCGCCGGCGCCTGGAACAGCCCAAAGCCCGGTACGTGGGTGAACACCCACGGGTACACCGGGCTGAAGCGGCCCAGGGCAAAGACCAGCCCCACGAGGGCCAGGACCAGCAGGTAGCGGCGGGCCGGGTGGCGCCCATGGCAGACCGCAAGCAGGGCCAGCAGCAGCGGCGCCACGCCGAAGTGCGCCATGCCCTCCCAGTAGTTGCCGGGGCCGCGGTAGTCCCCGCTGGCCGGGTTGCCGTAGAAATCGGGGGCCAGCAGTTGCACCAGTTGCGCCGGCCACAGCGAGTAGCGCAGCGCAACATCGTAGCCAGGCCCGGCCTGCCGCGCCGAATGCGCGGCCAGTTCCGCCCCTGGGAGCAGCTGCACCCCGGCCAGGCCCACACCCAGGACCGTGGCCCCGGCCACCGGGAGCAGCAGCCGGACGAGCTGGAGGCCGCGAGCGGCGGACTGCGGGCTGCGTTGCCCTACCTCAGCGATCCCCCCCGTTCCTTCCGCCCGGAGCAGTTGCAGCGCCCGTACCAGGCCATAGCTGGCCGCCACCAGCAGCGTGTAGAAGGCGAGTTGGATGTGGCCCGCCACCAGCAGCAGGCCCGTCGCCAGGGTCAGGCCCAGCGCGGGCAGCGTCCGCGCCGACCCCTTGGCCTGCGCCCGGAGCACGAGCTCGGTCCCGGCCACCACCGCGGGCAGCCAGGGTACCGTTGCCACGATACTCAGGAACCCGGCCCGCGCGATCACGTAGCCGCTGAACATATAGGCCAGGGCCGCCAGGAGCGCGCCCCAGGAGGTCAGCCCCAGGGCCACGGCGCACCCGTACATCAGGGCCCCGGCCAGGACCACGTGCAGCACGATGGTAGCGCCCATCGCCTGCTCGACCGGCAAGACCAGGTAGAACAGGTTGAGGGGCGAGAAGGCCGCCGTCTGGAAGTTGGCGGCCAGGGGTGCGCCGAAGTCCACGTAGGGGTTCCACAGCGGGAGCTGCCCCTCGCGGTACAGCGTGACCGCAAGCTGACGCCAAGGAGAGAACTGGAGCAGCGGCGTGCCCCAGTACACCACTTCGCCCAGGAGGGTGATGCGCCAGAAAAAGAGGACTGCCAGGGCCACCAGCAGTCCCAGGGCCAGGGCCGGAGCCGGGGCCCACGTACGCGGCATGGTGCGGCCTCCGGTGGAGTCGGACGAGGGGAGGGGGATCACTCCAGGCTTGGGCTCCTGGTACGGCGGAAGCGCCGCAGCGCCACGGCCGCCATCACCGCAGCCAGCGCCATGACCAGCCCAACGACCAGCGCCTCCTGCGTCATCAGGTACGCCATCAGGTACTCGTCCACCTGATCGTAGGCAGCACCCAGCGCCACCCCCAGGAAGAAGTAGAAGAGGGTCCAGAGGGCCGCGGCGGTGATGGTCGCCGGCAGGAAGGTGTGGTAGGGCAGGCGCAGCACGCCCGACGCGACGCTGGTCGGGGTCCGCAGGCCCGGAATCAGCCGACCGGCAACCACCGCAAGAAAGCCGTAGCGGTGGACCCACTGCGCCGCCTGATCGACCCGCTCCGGGGTCACGTGCAGCACCTTCCCAAACCGCAGCAACATGCGGTGGCCCAGGCGATAGGATACCGTATAAAGCGCCGAAGAGCCGAGCGCGACCGCCGCCGTGGTCAGCAGGAGAACGGCAAGCAGGTCCATATTGCCGATGAAATATTGGTAGCCTGCCCACATAATTACCAGATCGCCGGGCAGGAAGAGCAACGGCACCCCACTCTCCTCGATGAGCAGGAGGAGGAAGATCGCCGGATAGCCATTCGTTTGCACGAACTGCCAGAGTGTGTGGTGCAGTTCGCTCATGTCTCCCTCGGAGGCGTAGACTCTTCCGACCGGTACCGTCTCTGCTGCGGTGTTCCCCTGTCCCGCCAGGGCCGCGGCCTGCCATGAGGCCCCTGGTATACGGTGCGCCGGATGGATGATGGTACCAGGGTGCAGCAGCCCACGCGCGCCCCTCACCGCACCACGCGGTACACCCGGACCGGGCCGCGGGCAAAGACAGGGCGCAGATAGTCGGCGCGGTCAGGGTCCCAGGGGCCGAGTTGCTGCTCCTCCATGCCATAGTAGACGAAGGCAATCGGCGTGTCCAGTAGCCACGCCCGCCGCTCCTCCTCGCTCCAGTCGCCGGAGAAGAAGCGGCGCACCGCCGCCAGGCGCTCCTCTGACCCAGGCGTTTCAAAGGGGTGCCCCCAGAAGACCCGGGTCCCGGCCAGGGCCGGCACCTGATTGCCGTGGCGCGGCCCCGCCAGCACCACCGCGTCCCGGGGGATCGTGGCCTCCAGCCAGGCGAAGGCGGCCTGATCGTGCGCCGCGATATAGAACGGCTCCCGCAGGCCCAGCGCGCCCGGCACTGGCAGGACCAGCACCGCCAGCGTGGAGGGCAGCGACAGGACGACCAGCGCGGCCAGCGCGGCCCGCCCGCCGCGCCGTTCCCGCAGCCACGGCCACACGACCCGGTGTACGCCGATGGCGGCCAGGAGCGCCAGCGGCAGCGCATACCCGATGCTCAGGCGTCGCTGGAAGGGGAGAGGGACGTAGAGCAGCAGCGCCCCCACAAGGAACCAGGCCAGCAGTAATGCCCGCGCCCCGGCATCGCCCCCAGCGGCCTGGGGCTTGCGCCACAGCAGGACCGCCCCGGCCACCGCCGCAGCGCCGGGCAGACCGTAGCCGATCAGGTAGTCCCAGGGCGGCGGCGAGAGCATCACGTGTTGCTCGGCCGTGGCGCGCAGCGCCGGGTCGCCCAGCAGGCTCACGGCCGCCGCCGCCAGGACCGGCGCAGGCAGGAGCGCCAGCGGCAGCGCCAGGACTGCTTCCCGAAGGGGTAGCCGGCGTTCCCACCGCGCGGTCAGCAGCAGCCGTGCGCAGACGACTGCCCCGATGGTCAGCGCCAGGAAGGGCTGGAGCAGCACGGCCAGGGCCGCGGCCCCCCCGGCCATCCACGCCCAACGCCAGCGGCCGGTGGCTATCGCCTGGTGGTGCCCTCCCAGGGCCGCGGCCAGGGCCGCCAGCGCCGGGGGGAAATGCGCATTGGCGAGCATCGCGTACAGCACGTTGGACTCTGGAACGACCAGGTCCGGGGTCAAGTGGCCCCAGGGCAGGGTCAGCCAGCCCAGGCCCGACGTAAAGACGGCGATGAGGACCGCGGTACGGCGCAGGCCCCGGTCGGGCAACAGGGCTGCGGCCAGCCCGTACAGGGCCACCACCAGGGCGGCGCCGCCGAGCACCCGCGCCCCGTGGTACACGACGATCAGGGGCAGGCCCGACCAGCGCGCGAGGTGACCGAGCAGAACATGGTAGGGGAACAGCAGCGCCGGGGGGTGGTCCTGCGGGATGTAGGGCAGATGGATGAGCCAGGCGCCCGCCGCACCCTGGCGCATCTTGGCAAGGTAGGAATACCCGTCCGCGACGTGGACCAGCAGGCCGGAGAAGGTCATGTCCGGTGGGGTCAGCAGCCAGGCCACGAGGTACGGGAGCGAGGCCAGGCCCACCGCCACCGCAAGGGTCCCGCCCAGCCAGGGCCAGGCGCGCCGGGAGTTCAGCGACATAGCACGCAGCGATGGGAAGGCTTTCCCCCCAGCCCCCTTTCGCTTTCAGGGGAGGGCAGCCCGCGCGGGGCAGCGGCACACCCGCCCCTGCCGTGGCCTCCCTTCGAGGGTGTCTGAAAAGGTCCCCGTATGCTGGGAAAGGCGGTTGGGCCTAACCCCCCGGCCCCCTCCCCGAGACGGGAAGGGGGAGGCGATTCCCCCTCTCCGGTGCGGAGAGGGGGCCAGGGGGAGAGGTTGCCACACACCCTCTTAAGGCGTGTTGGCAAATAGCGTTGCCTGAGCTGGTCGAAGCCTGCCCTGAGCAGAGTCGAAGGGGCAGCGCCCGTTCCTTTCGACACGCTCAAGGAACGGGGTTGCACATACGCGCTAGGGCTGGCGGGCTTCGGTGTCGTACGCATGGACGCTGGCATCATAGGGAGCATTGATCAGGACCACGCCCAGGAGCGGCGCGTTCACCTTTTCCAGGAGCGCCTTGGCTTTCTGCGCGGCGTCCCGCTTGGTGTGGCCCGCCTGCACGACCAGCAGCACCCCCTCCATACGGGTCGCCAGTACCGCCGCATCCGTCACCGCCACGACCGGCGGCGCGTCGAAGAGGACGTACTGTGCCTCCTCCTTTAACCGTTCGATGACCTCCTCCATGCGGGCCGACCCCAGCAACTCCGAGGGGTTCGGGGGCAGCGGGCCGCTGGGCAGGAACTGAAGCTGGGGGACGCCCGTCGGTTGCAGCAGCAGGCGGGGCGCCCGGTCGCCCACAAGGAACAGGTTCGTCAGGCCGGCGGTAGGCTCCAGGCCAAAGACGGCGTGCAGGCTGGGGCGGCGCAGGTCGGCATCGACCAGAACGACCGAAGCGCCGGTCTGCGCGATGGTCACTGCGAGGTTGGCCACCATCGTGCTCTTGTCCTCCGCCAGGCCGGCGCTGGTCACCAGGATCGTCCGGCACGATCGGTCCAGGCTGGAGAACTGGATGTTGGTGCGGAGTTGGCGATAGGCCTCGGCGACCGGGGACCGGGGATGGGTAGCGGCGATGAGGGCAGGGTGGCTGCCCGGCTTGCCAGTGCCGTCCCGCCGGGCCTGGGACTTCCGGGGGAAAGGCAGCAGGGACAGCAATCCGGACCGCGGGTGCAGGTGGTCGTCCATGTTTCCGTACCTTATGAGCCGGGCGCGGCCGGGATGCTGCCCAGCACCGGCAGCGCCACCGAGCGCTCCGCGTCCTCGGAGCTTTTGATGGTGTCGTCCAGGTAGACCAGGACAAAGGCGCACACCGTCCCGATGAGCAGCCCCAGCAGGCCCCCGGCCACCACGTTCCGTCTGGCCGACGGCCGCAGCAGCGCGGGCGGCGTGGGGTCATCGTAGCTGCGCACTTCGATGCGGTTGTCCTTGCTCACATCTTTCATCCGGGCTTCCTGATCCTGGATGAAGGCCTTGGCAAGCTGCCGGGCAATGGCCTGGGCACGGCCGGGGTCCTGGTCGTCCACGTCCACCTGGATGACGAGGTTTTCAGCGGTGCCGCTGGCGGTGATCTTCTGGCGCAGGGCAGCCACCGGCAGGTCGAGCCGCAGCTGCTCACCGACATCGGCCAGAAAGCGGTCGGCTATCACTAGCTGGCTGTACTGGCGCACCACATTCTGGATGAACATCACGTTCCCGAAATCGGGCTTGACGGGCATGACGTAGAGACGCGTCGAAGAGCGGTAGAGCGGGGGCTCCAGCTTGCTGGAGACGTACGCGCCCGTACCCCCCACCAGCCCCGCCAGCAGGACCAGCCACCAGAACGTGCGCAGTACCGCCCAGTAGTCCCGTAGGTACATCCTTCGCCTCAATGAGGAAGCAGCCTTCTCACATCTCACACACTTCCTAATACGGATGGCGCCCCGCAAGGACGCGCTTAGCGTGGGCCAGGACCGGGGCGCACCAGGAGCACCGGGTCACCGGAGTGCTGG
This sequence comes from Chloroflexota bacterium, assembly GCA_016210175.1. GTDB lineage: Bacteria > Chloroflexota > Dehalococcoidia > SHYD01 > JACQUQ01 > JACQUQ01. The sequence goes on from JACQUQ010000018.1 coordinate 7,832, forward strand.
ACCACCTGGGCCGCCACGCTCCCCAGCACCAGACCGGCCATCCCAGTGCGCCCGTGGGTGGTCATGGCCACGAGTGAGTCTTCCAGGCGGCGCGCGAAGTCCACGATCTGGGCGGCCACCGGCCCGGCCAGCACCACCGAAGAGACCTTGAACGGGCGCGCCCCGAGACGCTGCACGACGCCGTCCAGGTAGCCCTGGGCTTCCTGCATCAAGTCCTCCTGGAAGCCTGCCAGGTACGGGCCGACGCCGGGGTCGGCGAAGACCACCGGCACGGTTGACACCACTCGCACCAGGTACAGATCGGCGTGGAAGGCTGCGGCCAGGCGCTCGGCAAAGGGCAGCACCGCCTCCGCCGTCGTGGAGCCATCCAGGGGCACCAGGACCCGCCGGATACGCGGCCCCCCTTCGGGGCCGGGGTGTGCCGCGGGGGGCCGCACCAGGAGCACCGGCACCGCAGCACGGTGGAGCACCTGCCAGGCGGTGCTGCCGAAGTAGAAGCCCCCCAGGGCACGCTCGCCGCCGGTCCCCAGCGCGATGAGGTCGTGCTTTCCTTCCTGGGCCACCTGGAGAACCTGGGCGGCAACCCGCCCGGCCGCGACGTGAACCTGGGCGGCAATACCGGCCGCGGCCAGGCGGCTTTCCCAGGGGCGCAAATAGGCTGCCGCCCGCGCTTCGAGCTGCGCCAGGAGGTCGCGATCGGGAGGCACCGACTCGATGACGTGCAGCAGGGTGACGGATGCGCCCGCGGCCTCGGCCAGGGAGCGCACCAGGGGGAGCACGGCTTCCGCCACCGGGGAGCCATCCAGGGGCACCAGGATGCGTTCGTACACAGTGGGCCTCGCTACAGGACAGGGTCGGGTAGGCCCATTGTAGCAGACCCTCCCAAGATATGCCCGTCGCCGTGCTCCCAGAGATCCGCTTGCCCTGCGACCGGCTCAGGGTGAGCGGACGGGAAACCCTGCGCTCGAAAAGGAAAAGCCCTGCGCATCGTACATTATCCCTTGACACGCCGGGGTAAGCGTGGTAGAGGTAGCACAATTGACAGCGGAAGAGGGAAATGACGCGGCGTGGTATGGAAACCTCCGGCGTCCTCCGTCTTCTCCCCTTTCTGGAGGCCGACCCGAGGACACGCCAGTGATCACCCTGGACAGCGGGACCAAGGAGGAGCGGGCCATGTATACCAGAGACCTGTTGCGGCTCCTGTACGAGCGCATGGCGCTCATCCGTACCTTTGAGGAGCGGTTCCGCAGCCTGGTGGAGGCGGGCCGTCCCCTGGGCAGCGGCCATCTCTATGCCGGACAGGAGGCCGTCGCCGTCGGGGTGTGCGCCAACCTGCGCGACCAGGACTGGATCGCCAGCACCCACCGGGGCCACGGCCACTGCATCGCCAAGGGAGTCACCCCCCGGCTGATGATGGCCGAGCTATACGGCAAGACTGCCGGCGCCAACCAGGGCAAGGGCGGCTCCATGCACATCACCGACATGTCCAAAGGCATGCTCGGCGTCAACCCCATCGTGGGCGGGGGCATCCCCCACGCGGTGGGGGCCGCCCTCTCCGCCCGCGTGCGGGGTACGGACCAGGTGGCCGTCACCTTCTTCGGCGATGGCGCGTCCAACCAGGGCACCTTCCACGAGAGCATCAACCTGGCCGCGATCTGGAAGCTGCCCTGCATCTTCGTGTGCGAGAACAACCACTACGCCGAGAGCACCCCGGTGGAGTACGCCGTCAGCGTGCCCGATATCGCCACGCGTGCTCAGGGCTACGGTATCCCCGGTGTGGCGGTGGACGGCCAGGACGTGTTTGCCGTCTACGAGGCCGTGCGGGAGGCGGTCGAGCGGGCCCGCTCCGGCGGGGGGCCGACCCTCATCGAGGCCAAGACCTATCGCTATTACGGCCATTTCCTGGGGGATAACCCGTTGCGCTACCGCACCCCGGAGGAGGAAACCTCCTACCGCGACCGGGACTGCATCCGGCGCTTCCGGGAGCGGGTGCTCCAGGAGGGGACCATGACCCAGCAAGAACTGGATGCGATCGACGCTCAGGCTGAGGCCAGCATTGAGGAGGCCGTCCAGTTTGCGGAGGAGACGCCGCTGCCGGACCTGTCCGACCTGTACACTGACGTGTACGGCAGCTATCCGCTGAGCCAGATCCGGGGGTAGGAGGCGCAATGACGGTCACGCTACGCGCATTTATCGCAGAGGGCCTGGAAGCGGCCTGGAAGGACCTGCGCACGGTCACCCAGGACCTCACCCAGGAGCAACTGCTGTGGCATGCCGCGCCCGAGGCGAACAGCATCGGCTATCTGCTCTGGCACGTGGGCCGGGTGGAGGACAACTTTATCCAGCGCTTTCTCCTGCGGGGCGACGAGGTGTGGACGGGGCGCGGTTGGCAGGAGCGCTTCGGCTACCAGACGCGCGGCATCGGCACCGGCTTCACGCCGGGAGAGACGGAGCAGGTGCCCATTCCCTCCCTGGAACTGGTATGGGGCTACCTGGACGACGTGCGGGAGCACACCCTGCGCTATCTGAGCGCCCTGGACTGGTCTACCCTGCCGGAGAAGCCCAGGGCCGAGCGCTTCCCCCAGTGGTCCATCCAGACCATCCTGCGACAGCTCAGCGCCCACGCCAACCAACACCTGGGGGAGATCAACTACCTGCGGGGCCTGATGGGCCTGCCGGGAGCCCTGGGCTAGTGTTCTGTCAGGCATAAACTGATGGGTGCGACTGCCGCCGTGAACGGCGGGCCCGCCCTTCAGGGCGGCGGGATGGAACCCATCAAAACAGGATTGACAGACCACTAGGCTGCCGCGCCACCGTTCCGGGTGACTCCGCTCAGGGAACCGTTGCTTCCTGGGCATGCTCCGGGCAATACCCGGAGCGGGGATGCGCTCCGTCTTCCGTCCTCAGTCCTCAACATGCAGTCCTGGAAAGGAGTTCCCAATGGCTGTCCGGGAGATCACCTATAGCCAGGCCGTCAACGAGGCCATCCGCCTGGAGATGCAGCGGGATCCGGCCGTCATCATCATGGGAGAGGACATCGCCGGGGCCGCGGGGCGTCCCCAGTTCGTGGACGCCTGGGGCGGACCCTTTCGGGCCAGCCGCGGCCTCATCCAGGAGTTCGGTCCGACGCGGGTGCTGGACACCCCCATCTCCGAAATGGGCTTCACCGGGGCGGCCGTAGGCGCGGCCATGACCGGCCTGCGTCCCATCGCCGATATCATGATGGTGGACTTCGCCGGGGTCTGCCTGGACCAGATCGTGAATCAGGCCGCCAAGATGCGCTACATGACCGGCGGCCAGACGGCCATGCCCCTGGTCATTCGTGCGGCCATCGGCACCCGGTCCAGCCCCGGCCAGCTCCGCGGCGGCGGCTCGGCCGCGCAGCACTCCCAGGTGCTCTACTCCCTGTTCGTCCATATCCCCGGCCTCAAGTGCGTGGCCCCTTCCACCCCCTACAACGCCAAGGGGCTCACCATCGCCGCCATCCGGGACGACGACCCCGTCATCATCTTCGACCACAAGTTCCTCATGGGCGTCCGCGGCCCGGTCCCCGAAGAGGACTATACGGTGCCCCTGGGCTGGTCGGAGGTCAAGAAAGAGGGGCGGGACGTGACCCTCATCGGCATCTCCCGCATGGTACACGTCTGTATGGAGGCCGCCCACGACCTGGCGGGCCTCGGCCTGGACGCCGAAGTCATCGATCTGCTGAGCCTGGCCCCCCTGGACGAGGAGACCATCCTGGAATCGGTGCGCAAGACCAAGCGCCTGGTCATCGTGGACGAGAGCAACCCCCGCTGTAGCGTTGCTCGCGACATCGCGGCCCTGGTCGCCGATAAGGGCTTCGACTACCTGGACGCCCCCATCAAGACCGTGACCGCGCCCCACACGCCGGTGCCCTTCAGCGCGGTGCTGGAGGATGCGTACGTGCCCGACGCCGCCAAGGTGGTCGGGGCCGTCAAAGCGATGCTGGGGCTGGAAGACGAGTAATCTCACCACGGTGCGCGGGGCGCGGAGGGCAGAAGGCAGAGAGCAGAAGGCAGTAAGCAGTCAGCATCCGAATAAGGTAGGTCACTGCCTTCTGCCCCCTGCCTTCTGGAATGGAGACGGACGCATGGCAACCCTGATTGCGATGCCCCGCCTGGGGATGATCATGACCGAAGGCACTCTGGCCCGCTGGCTCAAGTCCCACGGCGAGCAGGTGCGGCGGGGCGAGCCTATCGCCGAGATTGAGACCGACAAGATCACCTACGAGATCGAGGCCCCCGATGCCGGGCTGCTCCACCAGGTGGTCCCGGAGGGGGTGGTGGTGGCAGTCGAGGGGCCGCTGGCGTATATTCTGGCGCCCGGCGAGGCACCGCCTCCCTCGGCTCCTGCTGCGGCCACGCCCGCCGCCACCCGTACGGCCGTCCCGGCGCAGTCCCCGAGCGGCCCTGCGCCCGCTGGACAGGTCCGCGCCAGCCCGGTGGCCCGCCGCCTCGCCAGAGAGCACGGCATTGATCTCGCGACCATCCACGGCTCCGGCCCCGGCGGGCGCATTGTCGAAGCCGACATCCTGCGGCTGGTGGAGGAGCAGGCTACGGCTGCGCCTGCGGTTCAGGCCCCGCACGCCGAACCGAAGGTCGCCCGGCGCATCCCCCTCACCGGCGTGCGGAGGCTTATCGCCCAGCGCATGGCAGAGAGCCTGCGCACGACCGCGCAGCTGACCCTCTCGCTGGAGGCCGACGCCGGGCTGCTGGCTCAGGTGCCCGCGGTGCCCCCAGCGCGGGACGCAGCCCTGGTCCGGGTGCTGGCCCTGGCCCTGCGCGAGTTCCCGGTGCTGAACTCCACCGTGCGGGACGATGCCATCCTGGTGCTCGAAGACATCAACATCGGCGTGGCGGTCTCCGCCGACGACCTGCTGACGGTGCCCGTCGTGCGCCAGGCCGACCGCAAGCCCCTGGCCGAGATCAGCCGGGAGTTGCGGGACCTCCTCCGGAAGGCGCGGCGCAACGCCCTCACCCTGGACGACCTCAGCGGTGGCACCTTCACTCTGTCCAACCTCGGTCCCCAGGGGATTGATGTGTTCACGCCCATCCTCAACCCACCCCAGGCGGGCATCCTGGGCGTGGGCCGGGTGGCCGAACGTCCAGTAGTGCGAGACGGCCAGTTGACGGTGCGGCCCACGGTCTGGCTCAGCCTGACCTTCGACCACCGGGTGACGGACGGCGCTCCCGCCGCCCGCTTCCTCCAGCGCGTCGCCGACCTGCTGCACGACCCCCACGCTGTGGGGGTCGGAGAGGGCTAGAGCGACCCCAACGCCGCGCCCGGCTCTGGGGGAGCTACCCGCCGATAGGATATAATGAGAGACCGGGGAGCACGCTCAGCAGCAGGGGATTGGGAAGGGAGGTCGCGGATGCAGACACTCGTCCAGATGAAATGCGTCGCTTGTCGCGCCGGGGAGCCGACGGTGACGGCAGCGGAGGTCGCCGAGTTCGCCCCGCAAGTGCCCGCATGGCAGATCGTGGAGCGCGAGGGGATCAAACGTCTGGAACGCGTCTTCACGTTCAGGAACTTCGCTCAGGCGCTGGCCTTTACCAACAAAGTGGGCGAACTGGCCGAGGCAGAAGGACACCATCCGGCCATCCTGACCGAATGGGGTAAAGCGACCGTCACCTGGTGGACCCATAAGATTACGGGGTTACACCGGAACGACTTCATCATGGCGGCCAAAACTGACGAGATCTTTCGCAAGGAGTTCGTAGCGCCTGCCTCTACCACAAACTAACGTTGCCACGGAGCGGTCCCCCGGCCCGATCACGAGGCCGAGACACGGGACGCGAACCGGCCGACCAGAACAGGGCAGGGAGCGCGAACGGAGCGCTCCCTGCCCTCCTGCTTGCTCCGGGATTGCTCCGGGCCTATGGGAACCTGCCGGAGACCACCAGGACGCCTCCGGTGGTTTTCACCTCGATCGTCGCGCCGGCAACGTTGGCCGGGATGGTCGTCGCGCCGTCGTCCGTGCGCAGTTCCAGTTCGGCGTCGCCGTTGTTCGCGACGACCATGCTTCCCACCTGACTGCCGTCCACGAACACCTCCAGCGTGGCGCCCTGGGCATCGTCCGCGTCCTTCACCTCGACCTGCAACTGCCGTCGGCTCCCGGTGTTCTCGAACCGCGCCCGCCCGCTGGCATCCGGGAAGGCGGCGCTCCCCTCCAGGGTGGTCTCGGCCCTGGCCTGGGCGGTGGTCGGCGGTGGCAGCGTCGGTGGAGGACTCGGTGCCGGCGACCCCCCGTCCGTGGGCTGGGACCCCGGTGGTGTCGATCCTCCACCGCCGGCAGATACCACCAGCGTTCCGCGCATCTCCGGATGGAAATCGCAGATGTAGGGGAAGGTGCCCGGCATGGTGGCGGTGTACGACCACGCGGCGCCAGAGTTCAGGGTGCCCGAGTCAAACGCCCCTCCGGTCGCCGTCACCGTGTGCCGGGAGCTGTCAGTGTTGGTCCACGTGACCGTCTCACCCACGGCCACCGTGAGGGTAGACGGGCTGAACCCTGCATCCCGGCTACCGATACGGATGCTGTGCTGCTGCCCCGATCCCGTGGCAGGCGGTGTCGTGGGCTGGGGCGTCGGCGTGGGCTGCGGCGTCGGGGTGGACGGCGCGGGCGACGGCTGAGACCCCGGTGTGGTCGAGCCGCCGCCACCACTCGCGGTCACCACCAGGGTCCCGCGCATCTCCGGGTGGAGGTCGCAGATATACGGGAAGGTGCCTGGGGTGGTCGCGGTGTAGGACCAGGTCGCGCCGGCCCGCAGCAGGCCGGAGTCAAAGACCCCGCCCTGGGCCGTGACCGTGTGCCAGGTGCTATCGGCGTTGGTCCAGGTCACCGTGTCGCCCACGTTGACCGTGAGGGTGGACGGATTGAACCCGGCCGCGGTGCTCACGATCTGCACGCTGCGCTGTCCTGCTCCCGCCGGAGGAGGACTGGCGGGCGGCGGCGTCGGCGTGGCCGTCGGCTGTGGCCGAGGAGACGGGGCAGCCACCGGCGAAGAGGACGGCGCCGGCACCCCGGCCCCGGAGGTGACCACCAGGGTCCCCTGCATCTCCGGGTGCAGGGTGCAAATGTAGGCGAAGCTGCCCGGCGTGGTGGCGGTATACGGCCACGTTGCTCCGCCCATCAGGATGTCGGAATCAAAGGTCCCCTGGGCCGTGACCGTGTGGGGGACGCGGTCGGCGTTGGTCCAGGTCACGGTATCGCCCACCGCCACCGTGAGGCCGGAGGGGCTGAACCCGGCTGCGGTGCTCACGATCCGGACGCTGTGCTGACCCCGACCGCTGGCAACGGGCTGCGTGGGCTGGACCGTCGTCGGCCGCGGCGTCGGGGGAGACGGCGCGGGCGTCGGTTGGGAGCCCGCCGCCGGCACTCCACTTCCGCCCGTGACTACCAGGGTCCCCTGCATCTCCGGGTGCAGGGTGCAGAGGTAGGCGAAGCTGCCCGGCGTGGTGGCGGTGTACGAGAACGTCCCCAGCTTCCTCAGGATACCGGAGTCGAAGGCCCCGCCCTGGGCCGTGGCCGTGTGGGGGGTCTGGTCCAGGTTGGTCCAGGTCACGGTGTCGCCCACGTTGACCGTCATGGTCGGCGGGTCGTACCCGGCCGCGGTGCTCACGATCTGGATGCTACGCTGCGCTGCGCCTTCGGCAGCCGGTGGTGCGGTGGGCGCGCCGCCCTGGGTCGGCTGCGGCGCAGGACTCGGCGTACTCGCCGGAGATGTATCGGCAGACGGAGATGCGGGCTGCTGCGCCGGGACCGGCGCGCCGTCCGCGGCAGTAACGATAAGCGTCCCCTGCATATTGGGGTGCAGAGTGCAGAGGTAGGCGAAGCTGCCCGGCGTGGTGGCCGTGTACGACCACGCCGCACCGGACCGCAGGATGCCGGAGTCAAAGGCCCCCTCCTGGGCCGTGACGGTATGGGGGAGACGGTCGGTGTTGGTCCAGGTGATGGTATCCCCCACGTTGACCGTGAGGGTAGCCGGACTGTACCCATCGGCGGTGCTGACGATCTGCGCGTTGACCCGCCGTCCGCTGATAGGTTGCAGGGACGAGCCGGACCCCGACGCCGCGGGCTGGGGTGCCGCGGCTGCCGACCCAGTCTCGCCCTGGGCACCTCCCGGTGGAGCGACCTGCGCCGCGTGCGCCGGCGCTGCCTCTCCAGGCTCCACTACGAGGGTGCCTTTCATCATCGGGTGCAACGCACAGATGAACGGGAAGGTGCCGGGGACCGTGGGCGTGAACGACCATTGCGCCCCCGACGCGAGGAGGTCGGAGTCGAACGCGCCCCCCTCCGCCGTGACCGTGTGCGGCAGGGCGCCGGCGTTGGTCCAGGTAATGGTATCGCCGACGCGCACCGTGAGCGTCGGTGGGTCGAACCCCCAGCTCCGCGGGTCCGTGCGGCTCCCCTCAACGATCTGGGCGCTGAATTGCTGCGGCTGCGCACTGATGTGGGTCGCGCCGGCAACGGTCGGAGACGGCGCAGACGCAGTCGGCTCGGCCGCATGGGGCGCGCGGTCCGGCGCTGCTGGCTGCGGTGCGTTCATCGCTGGCAAGAGCGCCGGAGCCGCGAGGGCGATGACCGTCGCCAGCACCATGGTCATGGTCAGTGCCAGGGACAGGATAAGCCAGTTAACCGATCGTGGTTGCATCATACTCCCCCTGGAGGGCAGAATATCGTTGGTCATGATGTTATTCTAGCAATACTCCTCCTGTGTGCCCCCATACGTGATGATCCGGGGCCAGTGAATGACCCATCCTTAACGGCGGCTGAGGGCGAAAAGGGACGGGTTCATGTTGCTGTTCGATACACTTGGGGATTTTGCCATGCGCGTCACGGTTTCCGTAAGTTGCGGTACATGATGGTATTTGTCTCACTATGACCCACATGTATTATCGAAGATGTCGCCGGGTCCGACAACCACTGCGCCAGGTGCGGTATGCCGCAGAACGCCCTCGCGTTCTGGCCCAGGGGTGTCTGCCTGACGCCCCCTCCCCGCTTGGAGCACGCCGAAACGGTCTCCGGGTAGCGCGCGTGCGCATCCACGCTATCGCCCACCATACGTCCGTCAGGGCGTCCCTGCCGTGCCGCCAGCGTCGGCCCGATGGCACCCGCGCACTCCCGCCGCGCGGCGCGTGAGAACCACCCCGCGCGCCCGCACTATCCTTCCCCAGCTTGCACCAGGCACCATACTCGGCTATGATGCGTCTCACACGGACGGCCCTGCCTCCAGTACGAGCGCAGCGGGCAGCCTCGCCCCGCGCCCTATGAGACGGACGTGAGATGATGCAACGACGATGGTTGACGTTGGTAACGCTTCCGGTGACGGTGGCGCTCCTGTTCCTCCTGGCGCCGGGGAGTGCGGTCCTCCCCAGCGCGGCGCAGCCGCTCCCCGGCGCGCCGCGCCACAGCGTGCTCCGCGCCGGCCCCATCGTCGGGGGCGACCAACTGGTGGTGCAGCAGGACACAGATATCGAACGTACCGGACAGATCGGTGGGGAGACGCGCGCGGTGGCGGTCCAGGGAAGCTACGCCTATGTCGGCGTTGGGCCGCGCCTGGTCGTCCTGGACATCGCCACGCCGGGACGCATCGTTGCCGTCGGACAGAGCGCCCCCTTGCCCGATGTGGTGGAGGGGATCGCGGTGGCCGGCCGCTACGCGTACGTCGCGGCCGGCTCCTCGGGCCTCCATGTCATCGATGTCACCCTCCCGAAGACCACGACCACGACCCCGGAAAAACTCTCCCGCGTCGGCGGCTACGATACGCCCGGCAGCGCCCGCGCCGTCGCGGTGGCCGGTCGCTACGTCTACATCGCCGACGGTTCCTCAGGTCTCCACGTCCTCGACCTTGCCATTCCGAACCAGCCTATCCACGTAGGCTCCCGCGCCACGACGGGAGTAGTCCAGGGGATCGCGCTCGTCGGCAACCACGCCTACCTGGCCGCCGGAAACGGGGGTCTGCGCATCATGGACGTGTCTAGCCCGGCCCAGCCGGCGGAGATCGGCTCCCTGGGCACCGTGGGCGAAGCCTTGGGCGTGGCGGTGGTTGGTCGCTACGCCTATGTGGCCGCGAGCTTTGCCGGCCTGCGCATCATCGACGTATCCACCCCGGCGCGACCGACGGAGGTCAGTTCCTACGATCTGACGACGGATGCCGAAAGCGGGATCACCGTGGATGCCAGGGGCGTTGGGCTGAGCGACACCTATGCCTACGTCGCTGCGGGCCGGGCGGGTCTGCGGGTCATCAATGTGTCCACCCCAGCGCAGCCGGTTGGCGTCAGCGCCGACGATACGCCGGGCTTCGCCCACGGCCTCGCGGTAGCCGGCAAGCATGCCTATCTTGCTGATGGCCCCACCGGTCTGCGCATCGTCAACGTTGCCACTCCTGCATCACCCGTCCAGGTGGGCGTCGCGGCGACGTCGGGGTCGACGCAGGGCGTCGTGGTGGCGGACCGCTTCGCCTACCTCGCCGATGGCCCTGCCGGCCTGCGTATCCTCGACATCTCCAACCCGGCACAGCCGACCCTCCTGGGCGTCTACGATACCCCCGGCGACGCCCAGAGTGTGGCGGTCGTGGGCAACCGGGCCTATGTCGCCGACCGGTTTGCGGGTCTGCGTATCCTCGATATCTCCGACCCGGCACATCCCGCCGAGGTCGGCTTCCGGGATACACCGGGGGAAGCCCGGAGCGTTGCCGTAGCCGGGGACTACGCCTACGTTGCGGACGGGCTGCCGGGCCTCCGCATCATCGAGATGACGAATCCCGCCCAGCCCAAGGAGGTGGGGGTCTACGACACGCCGGGGGACCTTCAGAGCGTGACGATCGTCGGCATGACCGCCTATCTCGCTGACGGCGCTTCCGGCGTGCGCATCCTCGATCTGACGACCCCAACCGCGCCGGCGCTGGTCGCGGTCTATGCCACGCCGGGGTTCGCCCGCGGCATCGCCGTGGTCGGGCGCCACGCGTACGTCGCCGCAGCCAGCGCGGGCCTGCGCATCCTCGATGTCTCCAACCGGGCCAAACCCACCGAGGTCGGCTTTTTCGATACTCCGGGCGACGCCCGCAGTGTTGCGGGAGCCGACGGCTACGCGTACGTCGCGGATGGCAGCACGGGCCTGCGTATCATCAAGGTGTTCGACCCGGCCAAGCCCACCGAGGTCAGCATCCCGCCGCCCCCAGGGGATGCGCTCGGCATCGTGGTAGCCGGCGGCTACGCCTATGTCGCGGCGGGGGCCGCAGGCCTGCGTATCCTTGATGTCTCCCGGCCGGCAGCGCCGGCCGAGGCGGGCGCGTACGAGACCCTCGGGGAGACCCGGAGTATTGTGGTGGTCGGCAACGCGGCCTACATCGCCGATGGCGCGGCGGGACTCCGCATGGTCAACCTCTTCGACCGGGCCAACCCCAAGGTGACGGGATGGTACCGCACGACGGAAGACGCCCTGGGCGTCGCCGTGGCGGGGCGCTACGCCTATGTCGCGGCGGGATCGGCAGGACTGCGGATCATCGACGTCGCTAACCTGGCAGCCCCCACCGAGGTAGCCGGTTACGACACGCCGGGCAGCGCTCAGGCCGTGGCCGTGGTCGGCAGCTACGCCTACGTCGCCGATGCGAGCGGGGGCCTGCGCATCATCAACATCACCAATCCCCTCAAGCCCACGGAAGCCGGGTCCTATGACACGCCGGGCAGCGCCCAGGCCGTGGCCGTGGCCAGCAGCTACGTCTACGTCGCCGATGGCAGCGGCGGGTTGCGCATCCTCGATGTCTCGAACCCCGCCGAGCCGTTCCTCGTGGGGTCCCTCACGCTCAGCGACGCCCAGGGCGTCGCCGTGGCGGGGCGCTACGCCTACGTCGCCGCCGGCGGCAGCGGCCTGCGGGTGGTCGATGTCATCAGCCGGACCTCCCCCGCCGAGGCCGGCTCCTACCTGCCGCCGGACGGCCGCACGTGGGGCACCGCGGTAGAGGACACGACCGTCTACCTGGCGGCCGGGAACGCCGGCCTGCGCATTCTCAACGTGTCCAATCCGGCGCTGCCCGGCGAGGTCAGCATCTCCGACACCGCCGGAGATGCCCGCGCGGTCACGGTGTCCGGTGGCTACGTCTATGTGGCCGATGGCCCCGGCGGTCTGGAGATCCTGCGCACGATCACCGGCTTCCGCCCGGAACCCACGAGTCCGGCCAATGGCGCCACCCTCGCTGCCATCGGACCTGCCGCCCTGACCTGGACGAACCCACCGGGGACCACCCAGTACCACCTGCGCGTTATCCCCTTCAACAACGACGGCCCAGGCATCAACCTGATTATCGGCGACGCCACCAAGGTGGCCGCCGCATCGTTCACCATCGAGCCGCCGGCGCTCGGTCAGGGGCCGTATGTGCTGTTGCCGGATATGGGCTATGTCTGGCAGGTGCGGACGACCCGTGCGACCAGGAGCGCACTCGAAAACGACCCCTCCTGGGGGCCATGGTCGCCCGTCTGGTCCTTCCGCACCCCGGCCACCAGCAGCAGCGACCAGATCACCCCCGTCACTCCCGCCTACGGGGCGATGATGACCGCGGGCACCGAGGCGACCTTGCAGTGGCAGCATCCGAGCAGCAGGCTGTTCTACTGGGAAGTGCAGGTCAGTGGAGACAGTCGCTTCGACCCCACCCCCGCCACCGCTACCAGCTTCGTCTGGTGGAACCTGGTCCACGGCGGTGTCACAACCCCGCGCAACTCCTGGAAGACGCCCCCGCTCGAAGCCGGCATGACCTACTACTGGCGGGTGCGGCCCCGGATCCAGGGAGACGGCACGCCGGCGGGCTGGAGCCCGATGTGGAAGTTCAGCGTGCTCCCCAAACTCGCCTTCACCTCCGCTCGCGATGGGAATGAGAACATCTACGTGATGAACGCCGATGGCACCGGGCTCACCCGGCTCACCAGCCACCCGGCCTCAGACTTCGGGCTGGCCTGGTCGCCCGACGGCGCCAAGATCGCCTTCACCTCCGCCCGTGACGGCAACTGGGAGATCTACGTCATGAACGCCGACGGCACCGGCCAGACCCGGCTCACCAGCCACCCGGCGGTGGACGCGTTCCCGGCCTGGTCGCCCGACGGCACCCGGATCGCCTTCACCTCGACCAGAGACGGCAACTGGGAGATCTACGTGATGAACACCGATGGCAGCGGGACGACCCGGCTCACCAACCAGTCGGCGGTAGACTTTGGGTCGGCCTGGTCGCCCGACAGCGAACGGATCGCCTTCACCTCGACGCGGGACGGCAACCAGGAGGTCTACGTGATGAACGCCGATGGCACCGACCAGACCCGGCGCACCAACCACCCGGCGGCGGATACCAACCCGGCCTGGGCGCCCAAGTAGCCCCGCGCGGCATCCTGTCTCCCTCAGGATGCCGCGTGCTGAAAATCCACGGACGGGAAAGACCTGCCCCCGGTGTATCCCTCCAATTTGAGCATGATAGAAGATAGTATATCATTCCACGGTATGTTTATGCTTTCGGCATCACCAAAAGTGGTGCATGATCTTCTAACATACCGTAGGCATGCTATCTAAGAAAAACGAAGATTGATAATTAATTGAGTACGCGGTATACTCGCAGTAATTATGGTGAATCGTTGTACTGAACGCGGTTAGGGAGAGGAGAGTGTTCCATGTCGGAAGCAAATAAGGCGCTCGTCCGTCGGTTCAATGATGAGGTTTGGAACAAGGGGAACCTGGCCGTGGTCAACGAGGTCTTCTCCAGTGATTGGTTCTGGCACAGCACCCCGCCCATGCCTACTAACCGTGAGGGCCTCAGACAGATGGCCGCAGCCTTCCGCGGCGCCTTCTCCGACATCCGTACCACCGTCGACGACCAGGTGGCGGAGGGAGACAAGGTGGCGTGGCGCTGGACCTTCCAGGCCAAACACACGGGCGAGTTCATGGGCATCCCGCCGACGGGCAAGCAGATCACGTTCACGGGCATCTCCATCGACCATATCGCTGACGGCAGGTTCGTGGCACGCTGGGATAGCGCCGACATGCTGGGCCTGATGCAGCAACTCGGCGCGGTCCCCGCTCCGGCGCAGGCCGGATAACCCCGGGCGTCCGCCCCTTCCAGGAAAGAGAGGAGCCCGGCGGTGTGGCACCGCCGGGCTCCTTTTGGGTTCCTCTGCGCATGCCCTTGCCACTCCTTACGGCCCGCCCGCGGCAGCCGCCCCTGCCCTCTGGCCTCCTCCGGGATCCTCCGGGTGCGCCTCCACCAGCGCCAGCAGGTCCTCGTAGCGGCCGATACGGGCCACGGTTTTCAAGAACTTGCCCACGCTCCCCGACCGTTGCCGCACAGACTGGAGGTAGCCGAAGATGGGGCTGACCGAGGCCGGGCTGTCGCCATAGGTGCCGTGGAAGGCGAAATAAGCCTGGTTGAGCTTGCGGAGGGCGTAGCCCTGGACGACGAAGACCTTGCGCCGCTCCTCCATGTACCGCTCTGCCGCCTCGACCTGCCCCAGCGCGAGCAGGCGGTCGGCCTCCAGGCGGGTCTCCCGCATCTCCTGGCGGAAGTCGAAAGGCGGTTCCTGGCCCGGTGGGGGGGCATCCTGGGC
>JACQUQ010000219.1 GCA_016210175.1 Chloroflexota bacterium
ACTCCAACCGCCACGCCCTCGCCGTCGCCGACGCCTTCGCCCGTCCCCACTGCCCTCCAGAACGGCGGCTTCGACGAAGCCGACGCTGGTGGGGCTCCACGGATCTGGCGCACCCAGGGAGGCGCCTTGCGCCAGGTCGCCAGCCCATCACGCAGCGGCGCTGCGGCGGCCTTCACCGTCCCCGGCGGCGTCGCCGGGTTCTCCCAGGTCGTGGCTATCACCGGAGGCACCTCCTATACGTTCTCCGGGTATGTCCTCACCGACCACCCGGCGGTCGTCGGCGTCCTGCTGCGCCTGTCCTGGTACGCATCCGCCGATGGCACCGGGCCCACCCTGCTGGTGAGCGACGCCCAGCCCATCACCGGGGCGGCTGCTGAATACCGCCCGATCACGGTCACCGCGCTGGCGCCGACTGCGGCCCGCTCGGTGCGCACGGCGGTGGTCGTCGAGGTCGCCGGAGCGGAGGCCGCCACCGTGTTCTGCGACGACGTCACGTTCGCGATCGCGCCGGCCACCCTTCCGGCGACGGCCACGACGTCGGCCACGCCGACGCCCTTCGCGACGCGTCCGCCCAGCGGAGGGGGAGGCCGCGCTCCGGCTCCGGCGCCGACACCCACACGCACGGTGACCGCCACCAGAACCCCCACACCGACCAGGACCCCGACCACGACGCGGACTCCTCCGCCGACCGGGACCCCGACGGCCACCCCTGCCCCGCCGTGGGCCATCGTCATCAATGAAGTGCTCTACGACCCGGTCGGACCTGGTGTCGAGGCCGCCGGGGAATGGGCTGAACTGCTCAACCGGACCGAGCAGCCGATCTTGCTGGCAGGCTGGACCCTGGCCGATAACGTGGAGGCCGACCCCCTCCCACCCTACACCCTGGAGCCGGGCGGGGTGGTGGTCGTGGCGGGGCGGTCCGGGGCGGCCGCGCTCAGCATCCGGATGCTCAGCACCCAGGTCGATGTGCTGGTGCCGGCCGACGGCACCCTCGGCAACGGGCTACGGAACCCGGGCGACCGTCTCATCCTGCGCGATGGGACCGGCCGGATGATCGACGGCCTCTCCTGGGGCGATGATACTTCCGTCTTCAACCCGGCGCTGCCGACCGTCGCGCCGGGCCACTCCCTGGAGCGCCGCCCCGCCGGGAGTGTGGGCCGCGGCGCGGCGGACTTCACGGACAACCCCCAGCCCTCTCCGGGCCGGGGCCTGCCTCCAGCGCCCACCGCCACGTCCACCCCAACCATCACCCCGGAGGCGGCGCGGGTGCGACTCCTGATCCACGAGGTCATGTACGACCCAGCCGGCCCCGAGCGCGAGGCGACGCTGGAGTGGGTCGAACTGTACAACCCGGAGCCGGTGCCCGTCAGCCCCCAGGGCTGGACGCTGGAAGACAACCACGGGCAGGACGAACTGACGGGACCGGCCCTGCCGCCGGGCGGCGTGCTGGTGGTCGCCGCCGAGCGCGCCGCGTTCCTGGCAGCATGGCCCGCGTTCCGCGGCACCGTCGTGGAGGTCGCCGACCGTACCCTGGGCAATGGCCTGGCGAACACCGGCGACCGCCTCGTGCTGCGCGACGCCTTGGGCCGGGTGAGCGACGCCCTCTCGTGGGGTTCGGACGCGACCATCCTGGACCCGCCCTGCTCGCAGGTCGCCGAGGGTCACTCCCTGGAACGCCACCCTGCGGGCCACCAGGCTCCCGGATGCGCCCTGCTGGACAATCCGCGCCCCAGCCCCGGCGAGCGCCTCGGCGCTGCCACCCCCACGCCGACCCCCGTGCCCAGCGCCACCCCCCCCACCATCATCCCAACCCCGACGCCGGCCCCGGTGGCAGCGCCCCTGCCGAGCGTCACGACCACCGCCATGCCTGCCCCGACGCCCACCCGGACGCCCGCGCCCGTCCCAGACACCGCGGCGACCGGAGCGGCCGCGGCGACCCTACCCCCGACAGCGCAGGCGACCGCCATCCCGGTGGTGGACCGCAGCCCGGTCCCGCCGGTCCTGCCCCTTTCTCCCTTGCCGGAGCCACCGCGCCCCTTGCTGGAGGCGACGGCAGGCGCCGGGCCTACGACTGAGGCCGCCGGCACCCTGGACAGTGTTCCCCGGATCCGCTATGCTGAAGAGCCTCCCCCCGCCCAGGAAGGGGCTTCGCTCACATCTTGGCACAGCGTTGGGAGAGTGATAGGGGCAGTTGTGACCCTCCTGGGAGGTGTGTTGCTCGTGTGGCAGTTGACCAGGGTGTGGAGGCGGTAGCCCCACCGGCACCGCAATAGCGCCGGCGTCTTTCCGTTCTTTGGGTTGCGCTCCCCGCCCGGAGGAATCCACTATGGCGTACAATCCCTATTCCAGGTTTGCCACAGAGGAATTGATCCTGCGAGACCATCTCGCCATGGATCGGACTATCCTTGCCAATGAAAGAACGTTCCTCGCCTACGTACGAACGGGTCTGGGGCTGCTCGCTGCCGGAGCATCGTTTCTCCATTTTTTCGATGCGGTTCCCATCCACCTGATTGGGTGGCTCCTGGTGCTCTCCGGGGTGACGACGTTCCTCATCGGGTTCGTAAGGTACCGCAAGATGGACCGGCTTATCCACGCCGTACGGTGGCCCGATCAGCCTGATCTCGGCGGTTGAACACCTCCGTTATTGAAAGAAGGCTTGCACGCAGGGGAGGCACCTATCTCATGCACCGCTTCCTGGGCTTGGCCCTGCCCTGGCTCCTGATCCTCACGATCCCCGCGCTGCTGGGCTTTGGCCCGCCGCGGTTGGTGGAGTCGGACCGCCAGCAACTCCCGGTCTATGCGGGTCAACTCCCCGGCATCGCCGCCGCGACACCACCGCCTCTCAAAGGGATGGCGGCGCTGGTGATGGATGCCGCGACCGGCCGGGTGGTCTACGAGCGCAATGGCTACCACCACATGGCGCCGGCCAGCATCACCAAACTCATGACCGCGCTGGTGACGCTCGACCGTGCCCAGCTGACCGACCGGGTGACCATCAAGCCGGAGCACATGGTCGAAGGCTCGACCATGGGGCTGCTGCCGGGCGAGCAGCCCACCGTCGAGGACTTGCTCTGGGGCTTGATGCTGCCCTCCGGCAACGACGCCGCCCAGGCCCTGGCCCACACGCTGGGCGGCGGGTCGGCGGAACGCTTTATCGGCTGGATGAACGAGAAAGCCCTCGCCCTGGGCATGCGCGATACCCATTTCCGTAACTCCCACGGGCTCGATGACGACGGCCATTACTCCACGGCCTTCGATATGGCCCTACTGGCCCGGCACGTGCTCAATCACCCGCTCCTCGCCCGCATGGCGGCGACCCCCAGCCATACCGTGCGGATAGGGCAGCGCATGTTCTACCTGGCGAACACCAACCGTTTGCTCGATCAGAGCGCCATCCCCGGCGTCGATGGTCTCAAGACCGGCTTCACCGACCACGCCGGGGATTCCCTGCTCGCTTCGGCGACGCGCAACGGCCGCCGCGTCATTGTGGTCGTCCTGGGCACCAACCGGGAGCGGACCCCTGCCGCGGCGGCGCTGATCGAGCACGCCTTTTCCGCCTTCACGTGGGTGCCGGTCGGGACACCTCCCTTTGGCCAGTGGCCGGGCACCAGCGCCCCACCCCGCCGGATTGTCGCGGGCCTCCAGCGCGAGGAGATGGTCCCGCGCTGGCAACTGCCCTACCTGCGGGCCATCGCTCACGTGACGGTCCCCCCCGGTGACGGGAGCGCCCAGCCGGTCGGCCCGGTCGGCCGCCTGGTCTACCGCACCGGAGACCGACGGCTCATTGAGTTGCCGCTCTTCTTTGAGGACACCCGGAACCGGGAGGGAGCCGAGTCGGGCTCGTGAGAACCGGGCGGTCCTCGCCCCACGAAATGGCGGGCGTCCATGGAGCAGCCCCAGGAGACCCCCACCTCGCGCAGCGAGCGCCTGCACAAGGTGCTGGCCCAGGCCGGGATCGGCTCGCGCCGTGCCTGCGAGCGCCTCATGCAGGAAGGGCGCGTGGCGGTTGATGGCGAGGTGGTCACCCGCCTGGGGACCACGGTGGACCCGCAGCGGCAACGCATCACCGTAGACAGGCGACCGCTCCCGCGCGCCGCCGCCCCGGTCTACCTCGTGCTGAACAAGCCGCCGGGCTACGTCACCACCGCCCACGACCCCCAGGGCCGGCCCACGGTCTATCGCCTGCTCCCACCCGGCGAGGGCCGCGTCTACCCGGTGGGCCGCCTCGACCTGGACAGCGAGGGGCTGCTGCTCTTCACCAACGACGGCGAACTGGCCGCCCGCCTCACCCACCCGCGCTACGGCGTGGAGCGGGAATACCTCGCCTGGGTGCGGGGCCACCCTCCCGAGGACACGCTGGAACAACTGCGGGCCGGGATCGTGCTGGATGGCGCCCGATGTGTCCCCAAAGAGGTCACCCGGCTGGGTGGACGCCCGGTGCCCGGCGTCACGCTGCTGCGTATCGTCCTCCAGGAGGGCCGCAAGCGGGAGGTCCGCCGCCTGTGCGAAGCCGTGGGCCACCCGGTGCAGCGCCTGGTCCGGGTACGCTATGGCCCCGTGCCCCTGGGGGCGCTGCCGCCGGGCCGCTGGCGCCGCCTCTCTCCGACGGAGGTGGAGGCGCTGCGCCGTGGGGTGGGCCTCAGCCCGCAGCCACCCTGAGCAGCGTGGGCGCTCCCAGTCCCGGGCGCGGTGCCTCGCGTCGGTCGGGGCGCCTGCCCCGCCTGATGTAGCGCGCTCCCCCGGTAACGCTCACTCGCCCCGGCCTCCGGCAACCTCCTTTCCGTTGACGGACACCGTATATCCCTCACCGTCCCCCAGCGGGATGGTGTACTCGGCGATGCCGTACACCATGGTGCAGACCACCCCCGGGTCGGCGGGCCGCAGCACCCAGACCGTGATGCTGATGTGCTTCCCCTGCTGTGCGACCTCGTACCCGCCCGGCCTGATGCAGCCGTTCGCCAGCCCGAACGTCACATGCACGAAGTACTGCGGCGGGAAGGACTCCGCAACGATGAGCTCCGCGCGCTCGATGGGCGCCAGCTCTCGGACCATCCCATCGGTGTTCGGAGCCTCGTTCGGCGGCGCGGCCGGGTGTGCCGGGCGCAGCCCGCTGCCCGGCTGGCCGCCGGAGGGCGCACCAGGCCCGCTCGCTACCGGACGGTCCGGCCCCAGCCCTGCACCCTCACAGGCCTCGATGTTGTGGACCCAGTTGCACGCGTCGGGGTCAATGTCGTCAAGAGAGGTGACGGGCGGGGCGCCGCCGATGCCGTGCCCGCCGGGTTCCTGTGCTGTTCCTGCCCCGCCATTGCCCATGGAGAAAGCGACGGCGGTGGCGGTCGTCGCCAGCGCCAGCACCATGCCACCCAGGATCATCAGCCATTGCTTCATGGATACGGGTCTCCTCTCCGAAGTGCCTTATGAGGACCGGTCCTGGAAAGTATGACGAGAAAAGCGGGCGCGAAGTTCCCAGGTTCCCCGGCTGGGGCGCCCAGGCAGCACGGGAGTGGCCCACCAGTGGGATGGCGCTGGCGTTCTCCCCCGGTGGGAGGGCCGTCGGTGACGGTGGAGAGGCAGTTGTAGGGATGGTGACGCCGGGGTGGGGGGCGGTTCCCCGGTGGAAGGCGTTCCGCACGCGCGGCTCAGCGCTCCTGCGCGCGGACAGCACGGTAGATCCGCTGCGCTACCCCGGCAATCGTCTCCTGGCCATAGGCCATGCCGAGCTCTTGGGGATACCGGGTCAGGACAGCGATGATGTAGGCGCGGTCGCCGGCTTCCACCGCCCCGATGCTGTGGACCCGCCAGTTGCTCCCGTCATCGTTCTCCGGGTACCACCCGTTCTTGAGGGCGACGCTCGCGCTCGCGGGCAGCCCGCCGGTGATCCCCCAGCGCTGGGCTGGTGTCACCCCGCGCATGAGGTCCAAGGCGTACTGACACAACTCCGGGGTGAGGATCTGCTGGAAATACAACTGGGCCACGAGCCGCACCATATCGGACGCCGTGGTCAGGGTATATCCCCACGCGGACGGGTTCACCTGGGTGTGGGTCAGACCGATGCGCCGCAGGTACTCCTGGACCGCCGGCGGCCCCCCTGCCCGGCGCAGGAGGGCGGTCGTGGCCGCATTGTCGCTCCACTGGATCATGGCGCTCAGCAGCCGGTGCTCCTGGGGCGATACCGACCGGCCTTGCCGCTGGACGCGGTCCAGCAGCGCCGCCATGATCGCTACCTTGATGATGCTGGCCGAGCGCAGCCGTACCAGGGACTGGTGCCCGTAGCGGTTCCCGTCCAGCCCATCGTACACCGCCACCGCCACCGTCCCCTGGCGGCCATCCAGGTAGCGCGCCGCCTCGGGCGCCAGCGTTGCCAGGGGATGGATGAGGTAGGTACCGGGATAGGGCACGGCCTCAACAGGAACGGGTGCTGCGGGTGTTGGGGGGGCGCTGCTGACGGCATGGTCCGCCTGCTGGCTAGGCTCCCCGGCACCGGAGCGAGCGACGTCACCAGCGAGCGTCCCCCAGTCCGGCACACCCGCGGTCGAGGAGAACCTGGCCGACGGTAGGCCAGCCAGCACCAGCGCGGCCGCCAGTGCCAGGCCCCACCAGAAGGCGACGCGTCGCCGAACTGCGGACACGCCGGACAGGTGGAGGAGATGGCCCGCCTGTGGAAACGCGCTGTGGGACATGGCCGTGCTGTGCTCCTGGCAGACAGGTTCGGGGTACAAACGCCCCGCAGCACAGCGAGTTTATCTGCCGAAT
This sequence comes from Chloroflexota bacterium, assembly GCA_016210175.1. Classification (GTDB taxonomy): domain Bacteria; phylum Chloroflexota; class Dehalococcoidia; order SHYD01; family JACQUQ01; genus JACQUQ01. The sequence goes on from JACQUQ010000219.1 coordinate 6,754, forward strand.
CATTTTGCAAGCAGGAAGTGTTCTTTAGGGGGGAAGTCTTCCCATCGGCGCTTGGAAGCGCACACCAGCGCGCACGAGACGGGAGGCGCACCCGTCGTGCGCCCAGCGCGGGAGACGCCCCGGCTTGCCGCCGTCTCTGCGACGGGCTATACTCACCGCCATGAGCAAGGAGAGCGCCGCGGAACCTTAGCCACACGAGAGGAGCGCGCCGTGGACTACCAGGACATCATCTACGAAAAAGCTGCCGACGAGCCGCGCATCGCCCGGATCACCCTGAACCGACCGGACAAGCTGAACGCCCTGAGCGCCAACCTGCTCAACGAGTTCTTCCACGCCGTGGACGACTTCGAGGCCGACCCGGAGTCGGTGGTCCTCATCGTCCGGGGCGCGGGGCGGGCCTTCTCCGCGGGCTTCGACATCGGCGGAGGACCGGGCGGGCCGGAGCAATCCGAGCGGCCCCAGCCGACCATCGGCACGTCCCGGCGCTCCATGAACGCCTCGGTGGAGCGCTTCCTCCACCTGTGGAACCTGCGCAAGCCCACCATCGCCCAGATCCACGGCTACTGTCTCTCCGGTGGTACCGAGCTTTCGGGCATGTGCGACCTCATCATTGCCGCCGAGGACACCCAGATCGGCCACATCGCCGGCCGCTTCCAGGGCACCCTGCGCACGCTCTCCATGTGGCCGTTCCACATCGGCATGCGCAAGTCCAAGGAGCTGTTCATGACCGGCGACCTGATCGACGGCAAGGAGGCCGAACGGCTGGGCATGGTCAACAAGGCCGTCCCCCTGGCCGACCTGGAGGACGAGGTCTGGAACTTCGCCCGCCGCATCATCCGCATCCCCCTGGAGATCCTGACCCTGCACAAGCACAGCGTCAACCGCTGGTACGAGATCATGGGCGTGCATGCCATGATGTACAGCGCCGCCGACTACGACGCGGTGGGGACCTTTACCGGCATCCCCGGCCAGTTCCAGAAGGTAGTGCAGGAGCGGGGCCTGCGGGCGGCGCTGGAGCAACGCGACGCGCCCTTCCGCCAGTTCGAGCGCCAGAAAGCCCCGACCACCTGGCAGCCGCGGTAGGGAGGTTGGTTGGCCGCTCCCCCTGGCCCACTCTCCGCTGCAGAGGGGGGGAAAGGCAGCGAGCGAAGCATCCGTACCCCTGGCGAACCATGTGGTTCGGGGATACGGATGCTTCGCTCGCTTCAGTCGTTGAGGCAGTTATGCTCAGTCTGTGTCCGGTCACATATAATGTACCCAGAAAACTGGACAGGGGAATAAGTTAAGATCGCCCTGCGGGAAGCGAGCAGGAGGACCGAGATGACGCAGCGGCGGCGGCACAGTGCGGAGTTCAAGGCCAAGGTG
>JACQUQ010000214.1 GCA_016210175.1 Chloroflexota bacterium
CCGCCGAGACAAAGGAGGTGAGTCAGTAATTTCGTCCGTCAGGTGTCTCATTCCTATTGACAGGTTCCGGCCTGCTAAGGCCCACGCCGCACGAGAACGCGAACTCGATGGGCGCCAATGGCACGAAATCTAATCAATTAGATTCTACTGAAGGACGTGTTAATCTTGATATTGAAGCGTCTTATAGCACTGGGAATGATGAATAGCGAGAATAGGATGAGAGGGTATGGCTAACCTCTTCCGCAACTCTGACTCCTTCGGCCCATCGGAATTGGACGCCGCCCCACGCCTGGGCATGGTGGTGAAGGGCTCCCTCAAGAGCGGGGTGGATGTGAAGCTCGACCCCGCCGTGTCCGTGGAGGACCCGGAGGTGCAGGTGGGCCGCTACGTGGTCATCGAGGGGCGGCGCCAGCGCTTTTTCGGCCTCATCACCGACGTGGCCCTGGAGGCCATTGACCCCCAGTTCGCGGTCACGCCCCCGGACACCGGCGATGACTTCATCGCCGAGGTGCTCCAGGGCACCGCTACCTACGGCACCCTCCACGTGCTGCCCAGCCTCACCGTCCCCCGCACGGCGGTGCGCGGGCTGGAGGGCGCCGCGCCGCAGCCTGTCAAGACGGTCCCCAGCCACTACGCCGCCGTCCATGAGGCGTCCGAGGCCGACATTGCCCTGATCTTCGGGGAGGAGGGCGCCACCAACTTCTTCGTGGGCTCGCCCCCCGACATGGAGAGCAAGGTCTGCCTGGACCTCAAGACCTTCATTACCCGCTCCAACGGCGTCTTCGGCAAGAGTGGCACCGGCAAGACCTTCCTCACCCGCCTGCTCCTGCTGGGGCTGGTCCAGGCCGGGAGCCAGTCTGACGCCCGCAACGTCAACCTGGTCTTCGACATGCACAGCGAGTACGGCTGGAAGGGCTACAGCGAGTCGGCCCCCGGCCGGGAGGTCAAGGGCCTCAAGCAGATCCCCGGCTTCGGCCCGCGGGTGGCCATCTTCAGCCTGGACGAGGAGAGCAGCCGCCGCCGGGGGGCCAGCCCGGACCACGTGGTGCGCATCGGCTACGATGAAGTGACCCCCGAGGACCTGCTGCTGCTGCGGGAGCCACTGAACCTCCATGAGCGCGGCCTGGACGCCGCCCACGAGATGCATGACCTGTTCGGCAAGGGCTGGCTCTCCTCCTTCCTGGAGACGCCCACCAGGGAGATCAAGGAGGCGTTGGAGGCAAAGGGCGGCTCGGAGTTCCATCCCGGCAGCCTGTCGGCCCTCAAGACCAGCCTCCAGCGGCTGAGGCGCTTCCGCTTCATGGTCGAGCCGGGCGCGGTGGAGCAGGCGGTCCGGAAGGGGTCGGTGCAGGCCATCCTGGACTACCTGGAGAGCGGCCGCCACGTGATCCTGGAGTTCGGGCGCTACGGGAGCGACCCCACGGCCTACGTGCTGGTCGCCAACCTGCTGACCCGCCGCATCCACGAGCGCTGGGTCGAGCTTACCGAGAAGGCGCTGGGCGACCCGGTGCAGATGCCCCCGACCCTGGTCATCACCATCGAGGAGGCCCACAAGTTCCTGAGCCGGGAGGTGGCCCCACAGACCATCTTCGGCAACATCGCCCGCGAAATGCGCAAGTACAACGTGACCCTGCGGGTGGTGGACCAGCGCCCCAGCGGCATCGACGACGAGATCCTGTCCCAACTGGGGACCAAGCTGTGCTGCCTGCTGGACAACGAGCGGGACGTGGACAGCGTGCTGGCAGGGGTGGCCGGGCGCAGCGAGCTACGGGAGGTGCTGGCCCACCTGGAGAGCAAGCAGCAGGCCCTCATCTTCGGCCACGCGGTGCCCATGCCCGTGGTGGTCAGGGTGCGCGACTACGGCACCGAGCAGTCCTATGCGGCCTTCGGCGAGGGCAGCCGGGGCGGGCTGGACCGGGAGGCCCTGCGCCGGGCCATGTGGGAGGACACCTAACGGGAGTTACCATCTCACCACAGAGAACACCGAGCACACAGAGAGGGGGAAAAGAAAGAAGACAAGTATCTCTGTGCGCTCTGTGTGCTCCGTGGTGAATTGCGAAGGAGGGAAGAATGGGCGCGCCCCTGGCGGGCATTCGGGTGCTGGAAGTAGCCAACTGGTTGGCGGTGCCGGCGGCCGGGGCGCTGCTGGCCGACCTGGGCGCCGAGGTGGTGAAGGTCGAGCCGCCCGGCGGCGACCCCTGGCGGGCCTTCCAGTGGCGGTCGCAGGGCCTGGCGACGGAGTTCCCTGGCAACCCCGCCTTTGAGGTGGACAACCGCGGCAAGCGCAGCGTCGCCATCAACCTGGACCGGCCCGAGGGCCGGGAGGCGGTGCTACGCCTGGCGGAGCGGGCCGATATCTTCCTCACCAACCTGGTCCCGGCTCGGCGCGAACGCTACGGCCTGACCTACACCGACCTGGCACCCCGCAACCCGCGCCTTATCTCCCTGGGCTTCAGCGGCTACGGCACAACCGGCCCCGACCGGGACCGGCTAGGCTTCGACTACGCCGCCTTCTGGGCGCGCTCCGGCATCATGTCCCTGGTGGGCGAGCCCGGTGGCCCGCCCGCGCTCCAGCGCACCGGTATGGGCGACCACAGCACCGCGCCCCTGCTGCTGGCGGGGGTGCTGGCCGCCCTCTACGAGCGAGAGCGATCGGGCCAGGGCCAGGAGGTCAGCGGCTCGCTGCTGAACACCGGGCTGTGGGTGCTGGCCTCGGATCTCCAGGCCGCGCTGGTGGCCCGCCAGGAACCGCGCCGCACGCCCCGCACCGCCGCGCCCAACCCTATCTGGAACACCTACCAGGCGGGCGACGGCAAGTGGTTCCTGCTGGTGATGCCCACGCCCGACCCCTACTGGCCGCGGGTCTGCGCGGCCATCGGGCGGCCCGACCTGGCCGAGGACCCCCGGTACGCCACCCTGGAGGGGCGCATGGCCCACTGCCGGGATCTGGTCGCCATCCTGGACGCGGCCTTTGCCACCGCATCCCGTGAGGAATGGGGGCGGCGGCTGGACGCCCACGGGGCCATCTGGGCGCCGGCGCAGGGGCTGAGCGAGGTCATGGAGGACCCCCAGGTGCGGGCCAACGCCTACCTGACGACGGTAGAGCACCCGGCCTACGGGCCGTATGAGACCATCGACACGCCCCTGAAGTTCGGGCGCAGCGAGGTGGGTGCACGGGGAGCCGCCCCGGAGCCCGGCCAGCACACCGAAGAGGTCCTGCGGGAGGCTGGCTACACCTGGGAGGACCTGGCCCGCCTGCGGGACGCGGGCGCCATCGGGCCGTAATCGGTCCGTAACCGGGACGGAAGGTGCCCCCATGCGATGGGTACGTCTCTGGCACCTGGTCATTGTCCTCCTGCTGGCGCTCACGCCGACGCCGGCGCGTGCGGCAGAACCCCGTTTCGATGGCGAGGTCATCGTCGGGCCGGGGGAGATCATCGAAGACGATCTCTACGCGTTCGGCGGAACCGTGACGATCCAGGGCACGGTGATGGGTGACGTTATCGCTTTTGGCGGCAGCGTTTCTGTGGCTGGCCCAGTCACCGGTGACGTCATCATTGCCGGCGGGAATACGACGATTTCCGGTGAGGTTGGCGGCAGTGTCCGCGCGGCCGGTGGGGATCTGGTCATTACCGGACCGGTGGGGGAAGATGTGCTGGTGGGCGCAGGCACCCTGAGCATCGGCCCGGATGCCCGGATCGGGCGTGACCTGCTGGTAGGGTCCGGCTCGGCGACGGTCGCCGGGCAGGTGGGACGGAACGTCCTGGCTGGGGCCGGCGATCTTACCCTGGCGGGAACGGTGGACGGCAACGTCCGGGCCGCGGTGGAGACGCTCCGGGTCATGCCGAGCGCGGTCATCGGGGGCAACCTCGCCTATACCAGCGAGCGGGAGGCCGAGATCGCGCCGGGGGCAACGGTCCGGGGAACCGTCGAGCGGCAGGAGCCGGAGCGAGCGCCGGCGGAACGCGACCCGCTGGCCCGCGCCCGCGACCAGGCGCTCGGCTGGCTGCGGACCCTCGTCGGGATGTTTGCCCTGGGCGCGCTGTTTGTCCTGCTGGTGCCCGGCTTCAGCCGCCGCACGGCGGACACCCTGGGCAGGTCGCCGTGGGCGAGCCTTGGCCTGGGGGTGGCGTTGCTCCTCACCGTCCCGCTCGCGGCCCTCCTCCTGTTCCTCATCGGGCTGGTGGTTGGCGGCTGGTGGCTCGGCATCATCACCCTCGCCCTCTATGGGATCGGCCTCGCCTTGAGCTATGCCATGACCGGGCTCTTCGTCGGTCGCTGGCTCCTGGTGCGGGCGGGACGGACCGGGGTACACCTCGTCTGGGCGCTGCTGCTGGGGCTGATCCTCCTCACGCTGGCCGGTCTGCTACCGTTCGTCGGTGGCGTCATCGTCCTCCTCGCCGTGCTTTTCGGGCTGGGCGCCCTGGTCCTGGCCGGAGCCCGCGCTCGGCAGATGGCCGCGCCCGCCGCCAGCGTGTGACCCGCGCTGAGGAAATGGAGCGCTACGGCGTCGCCGGACCGCGCAGATCCAGCGTCGTCCAGGACCCCATCCCTAGTGCTCTGTCAATCCTGTTTTGATGGGTTCCATCCCGCCGCCCTGAAGGGCGGGCCCGCCGTTCACGGCGGCAGTCGCACCCATCAGTTTATGCCTGACAGAGCACTAGTGCAGGATTAGGAAACGTTTTCGGCATGGGCAACCGGTAGGGGCGCATGGCCTTGCGCCCCTACCACCGCACGATTCCCAATGACCTCCCCTGATCCTGCACTATGGCGTAGGGTCTGGCCTGCGGGGCGGGGACGCCACGGGCCGCAGGGGGCGGAACGCGGGGAGGGACGGCTTTGCGCGTCCGTCCCTCCCCGCCGTTCCTGCGTCGTGCCGGCAGTTAGCTGCCGGTCGCCCGCCACGGCTCGGTGGCGCCGGGCTGCATTTCCCGCGAAGGTCGCAGCAGCTTGTTGAACATCCCGAAGCTGATGAGGGTAGGCGCCCACAGGCCCACGAACACCGACTCCCAGCGTCGGCCCATGAGGAAGAGCCAGGCAGAGGTCAGGACCGAGGCAGCCATCGCCCAGAAATAGACGTTGGTAGGGACCTCCTCCAGTTGCTGCATGGCCTGCCGGCCCTGCTCCATCGCCTGCCTACCCATCTGGCCGGGTTGCGTGGTCATGGGGGAATATCCTCCTTGAGCGATCGCGCGACGCTCGAAAGGAGCGTCCTCCCAGGATCAAACGTTCCCCGCCTTCCGTCCGGCTAAGCCCACGCAGCCTTCCGCCCGGCGGCTGACGGCGGGGCGCTGTCCCCCGCTACAGCGCAGCCAGTCCCTTCAGCTCCAGGGTGGTCACCGCTCCCGTCGCCAGGTCGGCCACCCGGATGGCGTGGTTGTTGGTGTCGGCGATGTAGACCTTGCCCGCGGCGATGGACAGGCCACCCGGCTCGTAGAAGAGCGCCGCCGCGCCCGGCCCGTCCCGGTGGCCCGGCTCGCCCTGCCCCAGCCAGGTCGTCACGGCACGCGTCTGGGGGTCGGCCCGCTTGATCTTGTTATTGTAGCTGTCGGCCACGTAGAGCACGCCCTCGTGGGAGCACACGCCCAGGGGGTGCTGGAGCCGCACCGCCTCGCCCACGCCATCCACGTCCCCGAACTCAAAGAGGCCCTGCCCCACGATGGTCTGCACCCGACGGGGCGCGCCCGTAAGGTCGGCGGTGCGCAGGGCGCTGGTCTCACTGTCGGCGACGTAGAGCCGGGTCCCATCACTGGTGAGGCCGCTGGGCTGGGCCAGCCACGCCTGGCTCAGGGGGCCGTCCCGCAGCCCCTCGTGGCCGCTCCCGGCGTAGGGCTGCGCCACCCCGGTCCGCGGGTCCAGGCTCCAGAGCTGATGGCAGCCCGCCATCGCAATCAGCAGGATACCCTCGTGCAGCACCAGGTCCCAGGGAGAGTTGAGGGCCGTCTCCCGGTCCGGTCCTCCCTGGGGTACCCCCATCGCCTGTTCGCCGGTCCCGGCCAGGGTAGCCACTGTCCCGTCCCGCAGGTCCACACGGCGGATGGCGTGGTTCTCGGTGTCGGCCACATAGAGGAGATCCCCGTCCAGGGCCACCCCCTGGGGCCGGTTGAACTGGGCCTCCGCCGGAGGGCCGTCCCGCAGCCCGATCTGGCCGCTCCCGATCACCCGGCGTATGGTCCCGTCCAGCCCGGCCACCAGGATGCGGTCGTGGTTGGAGTCCACGATGAACAGCCGGTCCGAGGCGGCGTCGGCCAGCACCTTGCCGGGGAAGGACAGGTCCGTGGGGCGCTCCTGCTCGGGCCGGAAGCGGAGGGGCGTGCGGTCCAGCAGCCCCATCGCATCGAACTGCGCCACCATCTCCCCAACGAGTTGCTCCAGGGTCTCGTACGGGACTTCCCCTTCCAGCTTCCCGATGACCTTCCCTTGGGGGTCAATGAACATCAGCGTCGGCCAGGCCCGCACCGCGTACTCCTGCCAGATGCGGAAATCGCGATCGTTGACCACGGGGTGGTCCACCTGGTAGCGCAGGACCGCCTTGCGCACGTTCTGGGTGGCGTGCTCCGACGGGAACTTGGCCGAGTGGACGCCCACCACCACCAGCTCCTGGTGGTAGCGCCGTTCCAGCTTCCGCAACTGCGGAAGGAGGTGCATGCAGTTGATTCAGCAGTAGGTCCAGAAGTCGAGCGCGACCGCTTTGCCTCGGAGCTCTTTGATGCTGAGCGGATGGTCGGTGTTCAGCCAGTCCAGCCCCGGCGGAAAGTCCGGGGCGTTGACGGTGCCGAGGTAGGAACGGTTGGGCATGCGGGTCTCCCTTTCCGGCGCGGCCCCGCACGCTGGCCGGGCGCCGACCACTGCCGCGGGCGCACTGACGCTCTCTCTGGATTGTGCCGCCTTTTGCCCTGGATGTCCAACGGTATCCAGGCCCAGAAACCGATCAGGACGGCGAGGCTCCCGCTGATCCATTCATAGACAAATATTGGAAGAGGCCGTACACTACCTGATAATGGACGGGACGTAGTCCTGGACTCCGTATGAATTGCACGAGGGGAATGGGCGTGCTGGCGCGCCATACTACATGAACGAGCGCATGATAACCCGTATTGGCATTATTTCGGATACCCACATCCCGGAGGCGGGCGCGGCGCTGCCGGATCCCCTATGGGAGGCCTTCGCCGGAGTCGATCTGATCCTCCATGCCGGGGATATCCACGACCTGAAGGTGCTGGACTGGCTGGAGCGCGTGGCGCCGGTGCGGGGCGTGCGCGGCAACGGCGAGGACGGCAGCGGCGGGCGCGCCCGGCAGCCCGACGATCACCGCCTCAAGCGCGCCGACGTGCTCACCATCAACGGCATCCGCATCGGCGTGGTCCACGATGTGCCCCTGCCAGAGGTCCCGCCCGACTGGACGCTGGAGTGCACGGTGCAGCGGGAGTTTGGCGGGCCGGTGGACGTCATCGTGTGCGGCCACACCCATATCGAAGGGATCGCCACGGTCAAGGGCATCATGATCGTGAACCCCGGCAGTCCTACCCTGCCCCACAACCTGGCGCCCCGCTACGGCACCGTCGGCATCCTGGACATCGCAGGCGGGAACGTCACGGCCCGCATCGTCCCGCTGTGGGACTTGGGCTACGATGGGTACGCCTCCGGGAGCACGCCGGTCCCCCCCGGCCTCACCGCGCAGGTGTGGCGTGGCAGCGGCCCCTGGTGGGGCCAGTGGTCCCGCAAGCTGAGTGCTGAGTGCTGAGTATCCTCAGGCTTGGTGGTAGCGGAGGACCGCCGCGCGCACGGCATCGTAGTCCCGCGTGCCCTCCTGGCCCAGGGCAGTGAGGTACGCGCTGCGGGCCTCCCGCTCCCGGCGCAGGCGGGCCACCGGCAGCCGCAGGCGCGCCGCAAGGGCGACCCACACGGCCTGCTGGTCCGTAAAGTCATAGGTGTCGGTGGCAGCATCCCAGGTGCTGAGGGGGTCGGCGTGGACGGCGGCCGCATCCTCCCCCGGTCGCAGCAGCAGCACGCTGGTCACCCGCCGTACCAGACGGCGCTCCTGGTACCCCGCGGCCAGCAGGACGGTCAGGGGAACCCGTTGTGCGAAGGTGCGCCGGGGCACTCCCACCGGAGGCGGCTCCAGCTGTCCTACCAGCTCGTCGAGGCTTGCCGCGTGCATGGTTGCGGCCAGCGCGTAGCCGCGCCCGGCCAGGTCGAACACGGTGGCGGCCTGACGCCCCCAGAGGTACCCCGGCAAGTGGTCGCTGATCTCGTTCACCAGAATGCGGGTGCGGGCCGGGTCGGTACGCTCCACAAAGGCGAAGGTCTCCCGCTGCCCGGCGGTAAACACGGGAGTGGCCTCGGGCGCCAGGAAGGCCAGGAGCGCGGTGAGGAGCGTCGTCTTGCCGACGCCAGGAGCGTGCCCGCCCACCACCACCAGGGAGGCATGGCGCTCGATGGCGAGCCAGAGCAGGGCAGCCAGGGGCGCGTCGAGCGTGCCCTCGTCCATCAGGTCGAGGACCGAGCGGAACTCCCGGCCCCACCAGAAGCCGCCGCCCCACCAGTCATCGGGGAAGTCGAAGCTCTGCACCGTCGTTGCCCCAAACCGCGTCGCCCACCACCACATCGTCCCCACCGCCTGCCAGGAAGGTCGCGGCCAAACCGCCTTGCCCTCCCGCTGAGACACGGCTGCGTTTGGCACCGATCATAACGCACCGATGCGGCAGTGCCAAGGGGGAATACAGGAAGCTGCGCTGCCCGGCGACCCGGCCGCTTTTCCAGGCGATCACCTGGCCAAACGGCGGATGTGCTCCTGCGGCGCCAGGTGTACTGTAGGAAGTGCGAGACCACATGGCACGTTGGGGTACGGCAGTGCCCGCAGTGGCCGGGCAGGAGGGGAACATGGCGCAACCGGAGCAGGCAGGGGCGACCGGCGTGTTGGCCGGGCTATCGGATGAACTGGCAGGGGCAGTCGAGCGGGCGGCAGCCGCGGTAGTCCGGGTGGACGCCCGGCGTCGGCTGAGCGCCAGCGGGATCATCTGGGAGGCAACGGGCCTGGTGGTCACCGCCGACCATGTGCTGGAACGGGAGGAAGATATCACGGTCGGCCTGGCCGATGGGCGGGACCTGGCAGCGACCATCGTGGGCCGCGATCCGGGCACCGACCTGGCGCTGCTGCGGGTGGAGGCCCAGGGCCTGGCCGCGGCGGCGCCCGGTCCGGCCCCCCGCGTCGGGCACCTCGTACTGGCCCTGGGACGCCCCGGCCCGGGCGGGCCGATGGCGACGGCCGGCATCGTGAGCGCGCTGGGCGGCCCGGCCCGGACCTGGCGCGGCAGCCGGCTGGAGGGGTTCATCCGCACCGATGCGGTCCTGTACCCCGGCTTTTCCGGTGGGCCGCTGGTGGATGTGACCGGGCGGGTGCTGGGCCTCAATAGCTCCCACCTGGCCCAGGGGATGAGCCTCGCCATCCCGGTGGAGAGCGTTGCCCGCATCGTGGCGGCGCTGCTGCAAACCGGCCGAGTGCGGCGCGGCTTCCTGGGTATCACCAGCCAGCCGGTCCTGCTCCCCATCGGGCTGCGGCGCCGCCTGGATCTGGACCAGGAGACCGGCCTGCTGGTCGTGGGAGTAGAGCCGGACGGCCCCGCCGACCGCGGCGGCATGCTGCTGGGTGATGTGCTGGTGGGCCTTGCCGGAGCGCCGGTGCGGGATACCGATGACCTGCAACGCCTGCTGACCGGCGAGCGGATAGGGCAGCCGACACCCGTGCGGGTCATTCGGGGCGGCGAGGTGCGTGACCTGACCATAACGGTCGGTGAGCGGCGCTGAGTCACGGGTACGGGGAGGTGTCCCATGGCGATCGTAGCAACGCCCCTCCTGGAGCAAGCCTCCGCGGAGGTGGCTGCCCTGGCGGCGCAGGTGCAGCCGAGCCTGGTGCTGGTGCAGACGCCGGGCGGTGGCAGCGGTTCCGGCATTATCTGGAGCGCCGATGGGCTGATCGTGACCAACCATCACGTCGTTCCCCATGGGCAGGCTGAGGTAGTGCTCCAGGAGGGCCGCCGGCTCCCGGCAGCCGTGGCCTTCCGCGATCCACGGCGGGACCTGGCAGCCCTGCGGGTACCGGCCCAAGGGTTGGCCCCGGCCACGTTCGGCGATTCCACCCGGCTGCGGGTGGGGGAGCTGGTGCTGGCCGTGGGCAATCCCCTGGGGCTGCGCGGCGCGGCAACCGTGGGGGTCGTCAGTGGCCTGGGGCGGCGCTTCGGGCTACCGGGACGCCGGGGACAGGAGGTGATTCAGGCGGACGTTGCGCTGGCGCCGGGGAACTCCGGCGGCCCCTTGCTGGACGTGCAGGGCCGAGTCGTGGGGATCAACGCGCTGATCCTCTCGCCCGGCATGGCCCTGGCTGTGCCCAGCCATGTCGCCCAGGCTTTCGTGTCAAACGAGGACGGCGGCGTCCGGTTGGGGATCAGCGTCCAGGATGTGGCGCTGTCGCCCGCGCTCCAGGCGCGCACCGGCAGGGCGCGGGCGCTGCTGGTGGCAGATGTGGTCACCGGAGGCCCGGCGGACCTGGGCGGACTGTTGCCGGGCGACCTGCTGCTGGCCCTGGAGGGGCAGCCCGTCGCGACCACCGACGACCTGCTGGACCGTCTGGCAGAGCAGCGTCCGGGCGTGGCGCTACGGGTTGCCACCCTGCGGGGCGGGCGATTACGCACGGTCGTGGTGCTGCCCGTGCGCGCCTGAAAGGAGCCTGACGGTGGCACGGGTCCTTGTCATCTCGCCGCTGCCCGCGGTGCGTGCGGGCCTGGCGATGCTCCTCCAGGTGGAGGCCGGGCACGAGGTCGTGGGGCAGGAGGCGTCGCTAGCGGCCCTGGACCAGCTGCCTCCGGACCGCGCGCCCGAGGTCGTGGTGGTTGCCCCGGAGTCCGCCGACGAGATGGATGCCCTGCTGGAGCACGCCGCGACGGACCCTGCCCTGCGGGTCGTGGTCCTGGGGCCGGTGGCCGGTGATGAGCGGCTGGGGGAGGTCTTTGCCGCCCGTCCCTGGGCCTACGTGCCCCGCGACGCCAGCGGCGAAGAGCTGGGGGCAGCGGTCGCGGCGGTGGCCCGCGGGCTGATCGCGCTGCACCCCGGCCTGGCGCTGCGCCTGGCGGAGGCCGGGAGCGCTCCCCTGCCCGGAGGCCCGGCCACGCCGGGCGCCGATCTGACGCCCCGCGAGCGGGAGGTACTGCACCTGGTGGCGCAGGGGCTTCCGAACAAGGCCATCGCTGCGCACCTGGGGATCAGCGAGCACACGGTCAAGTTCCACGTGGCCTCGGTCCTGGCGAAGCTGGGGGCTGCCAGCCGGGCCGAGGCCGTGCGCCTGGGCGCGCGCCGGGGGCTTATCGTGCTGTAAGCCCGTCGGGGTTATGATGCCCTGTGAGGGCTAATTCGCCGGTGAGGTGGTCGATGAACTGGCGGGCGGTGCGCCCAGAGCGGCCGTTCTGCCACTGCGCCCAGGCGATAGCCCGCCGCCGTACCTCCTCACGCGGGACCGCCAGGCCCCGCTTCTGGGCCAGGGACTCCACAATCGCCAGGAAGCGTTCCTGACTGGGAGCCATGAAGGTCACACGCAGGCCGAAGCGGGCCGCCAGGGAGAGTTTCTCCTCCATCGTGTCCTGCACGTGGAGTTCATCATCGCCGGGGGCAACGCGGTCGCCGAAGTGTTCCTTCACCAGGTGCCGCCGGTTGGAGGTGGCGTACAGCAGCACATTGTCGGGCCGGGCCTCCAGCCCGCCCTCCAGGATGGCTTTCAGCGCTTTGTAGTGGGTCTCCTGCTCCTCGAAGGACAGATCATCGACGAACAGGATGAAGCGCTCCGGGCGTCCCCGCAACAGCGCCAGGATGCGGGGGAAGTCGGCCAGGTCTTCCTTGGCGACTTCAATCAGGCGCAGGCCGCGGTCGGCGTAGGCGTGGAGCAGGGCCTTCACCGTCGAGGACTTGCCGGTGCCCTGGTCGCCGTAGAGCAGCACGTTGTTGGCCGGGGATCCCGCCACAAACTGGAGCGTGTTGCGGACGACCGGCTCCCGCTCCCGCTCGTAGCCCACCAGGTCTTCCAGGCGGATAGGGTCTGGCGTCGCCACCCCCTCCAGTCGCCCCTCGCCCCCGCGGCGGGTCCAGCGGAAGGCCCGATAGCGTCCGAAGTCGCCGGCCCCCGCGGCGCGGTAGTAGTCGGCCAGGGACTCCACCATCGCGCCCCAGTGCGGTGCGGCGGCCAGGTCGTGCTTGGTACGCTGCCGTGCGGAATGCTCGACCGCGGAGCCGTCTTCCAGGGGCCGGAAGCCGATCCATGGCACCCACGACGTGTCGCCGGTTGCGGCCGCCAGGGCCGTGCAGACCTGGGTGGCGTCTACGACGAACAGCGCCTGGAGGGCCCGCAGGTCGCGGCTCGCCTGGGCAATGAGGGCCGGGCCAATGGCCTCGATAGCGACGCGCTCTGCCTTGCGGCTGAAGGGGTTGGCGCTGTCCAGGAGCCGGTTCAAGAGGTGGTTCTGCCAGGCGTCGCCCACCGGCGGCTCGGCGCTCAGTTCCTCCGCTTCCGCCAGCAAGCAGAAGACCCGGCCGTACTGGGCTGCCAGGACCGTCGCGTTGGCCCCCTCGCAGAGCGCCTCCAGCAGCCCCAGCCACTCCCGTCCGATCGCATCCTCCACCACGTCATGGAACAGCGCGAGGGTAGCGGTGCGCTCTCGGGCCGTCCGCAGGGCGTCAAACTCATGGCTGGCCGACCACACTCCGGCCATAGTGTCCTCCTTCGCTGCGTGGTGGCCCCCTGGTCTAGCGTTTTGCCCGCAGGTATTGCCAGGGCCAGGCAACCTCGCGGCCCAGGACCGACGCGGCGTGCAGGGGCCAGTAGGGGTGTCGCAGGAGCTCCCGGCCGAGCACCACGAGATCGGCCCGGCCGTTGCGGATAATCTCATCGGCCATCTCGGGAGCCGTGATAAGGCCCACGGCTCCGGTAGGGACGGCGGCCTCCCGGCGGATACGCTCGGCGAAGGGGACCTGGTAGCCGGGGCCAAGCGCGATCTGCTGGGTGGGCACCAGGCCGCCGGAGGAGCAGTCGATGAGGTCCACGCCGCGCTCCCCCAGGGTCTTCGCCAGCGCCACCGACTGGTCGAGGTCCCAGCCACCGGGGGACCAGTCGGTGGCGGAGATACGGACGAACAGCGGGCGGTCCTCCGGCCAGACCGTCCGAATGGCGTCCACCACCTGGTGGAGCAGCCGGAAGCGGTGCGGCAGGGGGCCGCCGTACTCGTCCTCCCGCTCGTTACTCAGGGGAGAGAGGAACTCATGGATGAGGTAGCCGTGCGCGGCATGGACCTCCAGCACCTCGAACCCGGCGTCCAGCGCGCGGCACGCTGCCTGACGAAAGGCGACCACCACGCCCGCGATCTCCTCCCGGCTGAGCGCCTGGGGGACGCGCCAGCCCTCCCCATAGGGGAGCGGGCTGGGGGCGACGGGCGTCTCCGGACCGTGACCTTGCTGGTCGGTCCAGGCCTTGCGCCCGGCGTGGGCCAATTGGATCCCCATGCGCGCACCCTGGCTCTGGCAAAAGCGCACAATGCGGGCCAGGGGCTCCACCTGGTCGTCGCTCCAGAGCCCCAGGTCGCCCAGGCTCAGGCGACCGTGGCTCTCCACGGCAGTCGCCTCCACGCAGACGAGGCCCGCCCCGCCCACCGCCCGGCTGCCCAGGTGTACCAGGTGCCAGTCGGTAGCGCAGCCATCCACAGGCCCGGAGTACTGGCACATGGGGCTGACCATAATGCGGTTGCGGAACGTGGTGCCACGCAGTGTCAGCGGTTCAAAGAGATGCGGCATGGGTATCCTTCCCTGTGTCCTTGGCCCGCTGGGGGCCGCTCAGCGCGCCGTACGGGCGCGGCCATCCAGTCCAGGCTGTCCAAGGCGGCACAGCACCTTAAGAGCATACACGAAAACGCCGGGAGAAGGTAAGGGGATGCGGCCGCCAACGCGCCGGGCGGTGTCAAAGTCGGGCGGGCAGGGCACCGATAAGGCTCAAGGTGTGGAGTGGATGGGCATCGTCGTGCCGCAGCGCAGCAGCGATGTTCTTCCAGCCCGTCTGCCGCAGCAGACCGATACAGGCATTACGCAACGCGGCCAGCGCCTGCGGTGCACTGCCTTGGTGCGTCTGCCCGGCATCCTCGCCCATGGTCACATCCCGCACGTAGTACAGCCGGTTCTCGATCCCCCAATGCCCGCGCCAGGAGCGTTGCAGATGGTCGGCACTGGCCTGCTCGTGGGTCAGGCTGGTCACCGCAGACGTGGTCTCCTGCGCCACCTCCCCGGTGGTGATGGTCACGCGCTCGCAGGTGCGGCGCAGGACGTGGCCGCCCCCTGGCCAGTTGCGCCACCCGTTCAGGGCCGTGCTGGCCTCCAGCGTTCTGGTCTCCAGCCGGCCATGCCCCTGCTCGCAGCTCCGGTAGGTCCAGTATGCGGCAGCCTTGGCGTCTGCCAGCCACGGGGGCGTAGCGAACAACTAGCGATGGCGGCGCGGGTTTCCGGCTGATGGTCCTTGACGACCATGAGGGAGTGCCCGACCCGGTCCAAAATCCGCGGCGCCAGGTCCCGCTGGGCCAGAGCGCAGCTACCGTGGTGACCGTGCCCCGCAAGTCGCGGTCATCGTGCCGGTGCGGGGCGGCGGTCATCTCGTTGGATTGCTCCTCGGCCTGGGTCTGGCCCAGCACCAGCGTGCTCGTGTGCCGCATCAGCGACACCAGAGGACACGGCGCTCCGTGTGCGCTGGCGCCCTGCACCTGCTTGCCGTCTCTCGCCTGCCCCAGCAGCCCAGCGTGGGCAGAGGTTGCCTCCTGTTCCCGTGCGGCGGCGTAGCGGCCCAGCCGCGCTTCCACCACACGCACGTCGACCGTCCGTAGCGTCCGCCGCAGGGTGGCCTCATTGGGGAGCCGAGTGGGCTGCGGGCCGAGCGCCGCGTGCAGCGTCTCGGCAGGTTCCCGCACCCATTGGGCTATGGCCCGTCCGTGCCGCTGGCCGCGCACCAGCGCGGCCCCGATGCGGATCAACCGCAGGCTCCATGGGTGCCGTACCCCGCGCCGCTTCCTGGGGTCGGGCACCTCCCGCAGCGCCGCCGCCCATGTCGTATCCTGATCCTCGTCCATCGTGTTTCCTCTTCCCGTCTCTCACCTGGGGGAGTTTCCGCGATGGACACGACTTTGAAATAACCCTGAAGGACGCACAGCCACTCGCTGCATTCTTTCCGACTTCGCGGTATCATGGGAGAGGAGAGCAGGCGATCTGGGAAGCCTGGCAGGTATCTGTTCCGGGCGCGGGGCGGAGACTGCTCATCCAGCGCACCCGCTCGTTTCCACAACCCACCACGGTAAGGGGGGACCATCATGCAACCTCGGACCTCCCGGCGGCACCAGCGCCTTAATGACCTCTTGCGCGACGAGCTCGGCAACCTCTTGTTGCACCATACGCGCGACCCGCGCCTGGCGACCCTGGTGAGTATCACCGGCGTCGAACTCTCCCCGGATATGCGCTACGCGAAGGTCTACACCAGCATCCTGGGAGTGGACGAAGAGAAGCGTGCGGCCCTCCAGGCCTTGCGGGGCGCCGAGCGCTACCTGCGCCGTGAGCTGGGGGAGCGCATCACCATGCGCCGCATCCCGGAGCTTCAGTTCCAGTTGGACGAGTCGATCGAGCGCGGCGTGCGCATCTCACAACTGCTCAAACAGGTCTCCGAAGCCGAGCAAGAGCAGCATCCCCACGACGAAGCCGCGGAGCAGCCGCGGCCTCAGGAGCCGTGAGTACTGACGGCCTGCTGAACCTTTTGAAGCCGGTGGGGATGACGTCCTTCGCCGTAGTCGCCCGGGTCCGGCGCGTGACGCACGTGCGCCGGGTGGGCCACGGCGGTACTTTGGACCCGGACGCGTCCGGCGTGCTGCCCATTGGCCTGGGCCAAGGCACCCGCGTATTCGAATACTTCGCCGAGGCGACCAAAGTCTACCAGGCCGAGGTCGTCCTTGGCGTCGCCACCGATACCTACGATGCCGCGGGAACGGTCGTGGCCCGGCACGATCCCGCTCCTATCACCCGGCAGCAGGTCGTGGCGGCCCTTGTGGAGTTTCGGGGCCACATCCTGCAACGGCCGCCCATGTTCAGCGCGCTCAAACGCGCCGGGCAGCGGCTCTACGACCTGGCGCGCCGCGGCCAGCAGGTCGAGTTGGAGCCGCGCCCGGTGCACATCCTGCGGCTGGAGCTCCTCGACTGGCGGCCGCCGGTCTTCACCCTGGAGGTGGAGTGCGGCCGCGGCACCTATATCCGCTCCCTGGCCCACGACGTGGGGCAAAAGCTGGGCTGCGGCGCGCACCTCCAGGCCCTGGTGCGGACGCGGGATGGCCCCTTCACCCTGGACGAGGCCGTGACGCTGGAGGATCTGGAGCGCGCCGTCCAGGAGGGTACCTGGTGCGATCTGCGCTATCCCCTGGATAGCGGCCTGCTGGCCTGGCGCGCCGCCATCCTCGGCCCGGAGCAGGTCCGCCGCCTGCGGGTGGGGCAGGCCCTCGCCCTGGACCGCGCCACGGCGGACCCGGCGCTCCAGTTTCCCGACGGGGAGCCCTGCCGTGCCTACTCCACCGCGGGTGATTTCCTGGCGGTCCTGCGCTATCGCGCTGCCGACGGCCTCTGGCGCCCCGAAAAAGTCTTCGCGACGGAGCATGAGCACAACTAGCTTCGGTGTGGTCCCCTGGCGTGGAGCAAGCAACGGGCGTATGGTGGAGATGGGACGAAGAGGTTGGGGCGGCTTCCACAGGCACCCAGACCCCCGCGCCATGGAGATCAATCGGGCACGAAAGGATCGGGCCAGCCGCGCACCAGGTGTTCCCGCGCGTGGGCGGCGGCCTGGGCCCGGTGGCTCACCCGGTTTTTGACCCCGGGGGACAACTCTGCCATGGTCTGGCCCAGGTCGGGGAGGAAAAAGATGGGGTCGTAGCCGAAGCCCTGGCTGCCGTGCGGCTCAAAGGCGATACGGCCTTTGCAGTTACCCTCACAGCTAACCCAGCGGGGCGTGGCCTCCGGGGTAGCCAGCACGATGACGCAGCGGAAGCGGGCCGCACGCTTCTCCGGCGGCACACCCTCCAGGTGCGCGAGCAAGAAGGCCACCCGTTGCGCATCGGTCAGGCCTGGCCCACCGAAGCGCGCGGCGAAGGGGCCGGGCGCGCCGCCCAGGGCTTCCACTTCCAGCCCGGAGTCATCGGCCAGGGTCAGCAGGCCGCCTGCCTGGGCGTAGGCGATGGCCTTCAGGCGGGCATTCTCCTCATAGGTGGTGCCGGTCTCGTCCACCTGGAGATCGATGCCCTCCTGGTCCGGGGTGGTCAACTGGTAGGGCACGCCCGCCAGGAGATCCTGGAACTCCCGGAGTTTCCCCCGGTTGGTCGTCGCGATCAAGAGCTTTCTCAGGGCCGCCACGGGTTCTCCACGATCTCCATCTCCGTATGCTGCGCTCCACGTGACGAGACTGGGCAGGGGAGCGTGCGCCGTCCGGTGGTGGGCCAGGCGGCGCAGTGCGGAGCGACCGCTCGGCCCTCCGCACTGCGCCGCTTCGCTTTCCGGCGTTACCGTGATGTCACCGCGGCGGGGGAGTTCTACCCCCGGCGCCGGGCGCTTAGCGGCTCACGAACTCCGCATCCAGTTTCTTCAACGTATCGACCAGGCCCGTGTAGGCGATCTCCGCCTGGGAAGCCATCGCTACGCCGAAGAACCCCTGGCGCCGGATCTCAATCGCCTTCCGCTGGATGTGCAGGCGCGTGGCATCCCAGGAAGCATCGGCGAAGAAATCGTTACTCCGACTGGCGAAACGGCCCTGGGGATCCATGGAGAACCCGAGGCAGGAGACGATGGGCAGGCAGTAGGCCCCGGACACCGCGCTATTGATCGGGACCGGCATGATCGGCATGGTATGGGACCCCCGGGCGTCGCCGGTGACGTAATGCCCAATGAAATAGGGCTCAATCAATTCTTCCGGCGCCGGGAAGATCCCCTGATTGCGGACGATGGCGACCGGGTCATCCTTGCCGGTGTAGCGGCCGGCAATGTTGTGGAGGCGGGTCGCCGAGACCGAAACCACCTGCTCATCGGGGAAGGCGCGGGAATGGATGGCCTCAATGGCAAACCGATCCATATCCCGCAGGAGCGCACAGACATCCCAGATGCGCTCCGGGACATCGAGTTTGATGATACGGTCGCCCTCTTTCGCGTCCATATCAATGATAGTGAGCGTAAAGCCTTCATGCAGTCGAGGACTCAACAACAAGCCACCGTTGTGCATCGGGTCGCAAAAGGCCAGGTAGAGCGGGAGGTTGTATGCCCCAGGGGCACACTTGTCCGCCGCGAAGACCATGAAGGACTCGGCCGGCCGGCGGGAAGGCAGCAAGTCAAATTCAATCTCGGCGACGGCCGGGCCGGCCCCGCGCACGTTGCCGGAGGGTGCGTCGACCAGCAAGTCCTGGCCGGCGCCGTAATTCCCCTGCTCCTGGGCGATCCGGGTGGCGGCCAGGAACGCTTGCCAGGCGAGGTCCACGTGGATCTGAGAGTTGCCGGGGCCCTTGTCGTGGGACAGGATGATCGCGATGTCGTCGCCGGTGTGCGTTACCAGTCCGTCAATCGCCACCCCGCTCCGAATCGCATCGGCAAGCTGCTGGCGCACCGCGTCCAGCATCTCGACGCTGGGCTTGGTATGTCCACCGATAGACCCAACGTCTGCCTTGATCACACTCAGGGTCACGCGCACGTTGTACCTCCTTCATTTACGGTACGCTAGAAGGAGCGATCCCCGGCGTATTCGCCGAAGACGTCCCGCAATACGTCACACACCTCCCCCAGGGTAGCGTACTCCGTCACCGCATCCAGGATCGCCGGCATCACCTGCTCCGTGCTGCGGGCTACCGCCGCCAGGTCCCGCAACCGCTGCGCCACCGCCCGATTGTCTCGCGTGCGACGTACCTGCGCCAGACGCGCCAGCTGTCGCTGGAGCCCGGCCGCGGCATCCAGTTCCAGCAAGGGCACCGGCAGCGGTTCCGGCTCAGCTTCAACGTGCGCGTTCACGCCCACGATGAGCCGCGCCTGGTCTTCGACCGCTTGCTGGAAGCGGAAGGCGGCCTCAGCGATCTCCCGGTGGAAGAAGCCGTTTTCCATGGCCGGGATCACGCCGCCAAGGCTCGCGATACGGTGCAGATAGCCTTGCGCTGCCTCCTCCATCTGGTTGGTGAGGGTTTCGACCAGGTAGCTGCCGCCCAAGGGGTCCACGCTGTTCGCCACGCCCGTTTCGTAGGCCAGAATCTGTTGGGTGCGCAGGGCCAGCCGCGCGGCGGCCTCCGAGGGAAGGGCCAGGGCTTCGTCCAGGGCGTTGGTATGGAGCGATTGGGTCCCGCCCAGCACTGCAGCCAGGGCCTGGAACGCGACCCGCACCACGTTATTCCAGGGTTGCTGCGCCATCAGGCTGCACCCGGCGGTCTGGGTGTGGAAGCGCAGCCAGCAGGAGCGCTCCTGGCGGGCCCCGTAGCGCTCGCGCATGATACGCGCCCACAGGCGCCGGGCGGCGCGGAACTTGGCGATTTCCTCAAAGAAATCAAGATGGCAATTGAAAAAGAAGCTCAACCTGGGGGCAAAGTCATCGATCGCTAGGCCCCGGTCCCGGCAGGCCTCCACGTAGGCCGTGCCATTGGCGAGGGTGAACGCCAGTTCCTGCACGGCGGTAGCCCCGGCCTCCCGGATGTGATAGCCGCTGACACTGATGGGGTTCCAGCGGGGCAGGTGCGCGATGCTGAACGCCACCGTGTCCACGACCAGCCGCAGCGAGGGCTCGGGCGGGAAGATATATTCGTTTTGTGCCATGTACTCTTTCAGAATGTCGTTCTGGAGGGTGCCGCCCAGGGAAGCCAACGGGATGCCCCGCCGTGCGGCCGCCGCCAGATACATCGCCCAGATCACCGCCGCCGGACTGTTAATGGTCATGGAGGTGGTGACCTGGTCCAGCGGAATGCCGTCGAACAGCACCTCCATATCCGCCAGGGACGACACCGCTACCCCACAGCGGCCAAACTCTCCCGCGGCCGCGGGATGGTCGGTGTCGTACCCCATCAGGGTGGGCAGGTCGAAGGCCACCGAAAGGCCCGTCTCCCCATGCGCCAGCAGAGAGCGATACCGGGCGTTGGACTCCACGGCGGTGCCGAACCCGGCGAACATGCGCATGGTCCAGAGCCGCCCCCGGTAGCCCGTCGGGTGCAGCCCCCGCAGGTACGGGTACTCCCCCGGCAGGCCCACATCCCGGAGGTAGTCAGTCCCGGCCAGGGCCGTGGGGGTAGCCACCCGGTCCACGGGGATCCCTGATAAGGTGCGAAATGCTTCCTGACGCTCTTGGACGTTCTGGAGCCGCGCTGCTGCCTGGGCTTCGCGCTCCTGTAAGGCTGCCAGCAACTCCCGTTCGAACACCGCGTCCCCCTCCCTGGGGGCGGCGCCCATGCCGCCCCACGCCCAGCACACCCGTGGAGAGCCACGCTGCACGGCATCCGCAGTCGGAAAGCTCCCTATGAACAGAACGCATCCGTCACCAAAAGGGCAGCGCGCCCTGCCAGGGGGAGCTTGGGTCCGGGAGAGCAAAACGAGGTTCGCGAGTGGGAACGATTGGTAGCCATTCACGCCCTGCGGTCGGCCTGCGCCGCCGCTCCACCGGGCGCGCGTCCCCATCTAAGGAAAGAGTGTAGCAAGGCAACCCTTCGCCTGTCAAGAAATCCCAAAACTGCCGGGGACCTGGCATCGTGCCACGCGGCGGAGCAGACCCGCGCAGCGTCGGCGGCAGGCGATCTGCGCGAGGCGTTTCCAGCGATCGGGACCGCGCGCCCGCGTGTTTCCGCCCTGGGGCAAAGGTGTTATAATGCGGCACGGAATACCATGGGCTTGGGGGTCTCGCAGGAGCAGACATGGGGGATGCACAGGGGACTGCACGGGTCACGGTGCGGGTCCCGGCCACCACGGCGAACCTGGGTCCGGGCTTCGATTGCCTGGGCCTAGCCCTGGACCTCAGCGACCGCGTCACCCTCTCGGTCCGGCCGGATGGGGGCGGACCGCCACTCGCCGGGGAGGGGCCGCAGCGCGGCCATAACGCGCTGATCCTGAGCGCGGCGCGCACCCTCTACGACCGCGCCGGGCTGTCCGCGCCGGACCTCTCCCTGGAGCGGCACGCGGGTATCCCCGTCGGCAAGGGACTGGGCAGCAGCGCCGCCGCTATCGTGGCGGGGCTGGTTGCGGCGAACGAACTGGTCGGGCGGCCGTTTGATCAGGACGGCCTGCTGCACCTGGCCTGCGAGGTGGAGGGCCACCCCGATAACGCCGCGCCCGCGCTCCTGGGCGGCCTGCGGGTGGCGGTGCTGGAGGAGGGCCGGGTGACCCAGACGCGGGTGCCGCTGCCGGCGGACCTCCAGGCCGTGCTCTTCATCCCCGACTTCGTGATGCCGACCCACGAGACCCGCAAGCTCCTGCCCACCGCGCTGAGCCGCCCCGATGTGGTCTTCCAGATCGGGCGGGCGGCGCTGCTGGTGGCCGCGCTGGCGACGGGCGACCTGGGCAAGCTCCATCTAGGCACCCAGGACCGCCTGCACCAGCCCGCACGGGGGCAGGTGTTCCCGGCCATGTTCGCCATCTTCGCGGCGGCGCGGGAGGCCGGCGCCCTGGCCGCCTACCTGTCCGGCGGTGGCCCCACCATCTGCGTCTTCACCGCGGGACGGGAGCCGGAGGTGGCCGCGGCAATGGCCCAGGCCGCGGCCGCGCACGGCGTCGCCGGGGAGACCCGGGTGACCCGGCCCAGCGAGCAGGGCGCGATGATCGTGGGGGGCGACGGATAAGCTCTCACCGCGACCATAGTTGTCATGCTCTGGCGGGCACCACCGAGCATGAACGAACCGCTCGTGGCGAGCTTGTCGAACCAGGAGCGACCCGCTCGCGCTTCGACCGGCTCAGGGTGAGCGGGCTATTTCGAGGCCAGCACCGCAGATCAGCGAAAAGGGTGCCTCGGTGCATTCTGTGTGCTCTGTGGTGAGTACGTACCTACGAGGTAGGGCATGGCACGCATTGTCCAGAAGTACGGCGGCAGCTCCGTCGCTGACGCGGAGCGCATCAAGAACGTCGCCCGCCGCATCGCCCGCGCCCGCGACCAGGGCAACGAGGTGGTGGTGGTGGTTTCGGCCATGGGCAAGACCCCCGACCAGCTTATCGCCCTGGCCCGCCAGGTCAACCCGTCGCCGAAAGAGCGGGAGCTGGACCTGCTGCTGTCCACCGGCGAGATGGTCTCCATCGCCCTGGTGGCCATGGCCCTGGACGCCCTGGGCTACCAGGCCATCAGCCTGACCGGCGCCCAGGCGGGCATCCGCACCGACTCCCTCTACAGCCGCGCCCGCATCCTCGACATCGGCCCGGAGCGGGTGCTCCAGGAGTTGCGGGACGGCAAGATCGTCATCGTGGCCGGATTCCAGGGCATCAGCGAGGAGATGGACATCACCACCCTGGGCCGCGGAGGCTCCGATACCACCGCGGTGGCCCTGGCTGCGGCACTGCGCGCCGACCGCTGCGAGATCTACACGGACGTGGAGGGGATCTATACCGCGGATCCCCGTCTCGTGCCTGAGGCCCGGAAGTTGCCGGAGATCCACTACGAAGAGATGCTGGAGCTGGCGAGCTGGGGCGCCAAGGTCATGCACAACCGCTCGGTCGAACTGGGCGCGGTGTACGAGGTGCCCATTTGGGTGGCCTCCAGCTTCACCGACGCGCCGGGGACCCTGATCCACGGAGGAGCCTCCATCATGGAAGTACGGAATAAAGTGCGGGGCATTGCCCACGACCGGAATGTTGCCAAGATCACCGTGGTGGGGGTGCCCGACCGTCCCGGTATCGCCGCAACCCTGTTCGAGCCCCTGGCCGAGGCCGGGGTCAGCGTGGACTGCATCGTCCAGAACGCCAGCCTGAACAATATCACCGACCTCACCTTCACCGTCGCCAGGGCCGACCTGGAGCGGGCGATGCACCTGGTCGAGCCGGTCGTGCAGCGTATCAACGCGGTGCGCTGTGCGGCTGACCCCAATTTCGCCAAGGTAAGTATCGTCGGGACCGGCATCCAGAACGCCCCCGGCTACGCGGCCCGTATGTTCCGGGCGCTGTTCGAGGCCGGCATCAACATCGAATTGATTACCACCTCGGAGATCCGCATTACCTGCCTCATTCGTGACGACGCGGTCGACCAGGCCGTGCAAGCCCTGCACCGGGCCTTCGAACTGGAGCGCCCCGAAGAGTAGCCGACAGAGGGAGGGAGAGGTCATGGCCCTGGACCCCTTCCTGGCGGAAACGCTGGCGGTGCTGCGGGAGCAGCACGCGGAGATGGCGAAGCAGATCACTGGCCTTCCGGCAGCAGCCCTGGAGTGGAAGCCGGGGCCAGGCACGAACTCTTTGGCCGTGCTGGTGCTCCACTGCCTGGGGACCGAGCGCTCCTGGCTCTCCCTGGCTGCCGCGGCCGCGCCCCTACCCCGGCGTAACCGGGAAGCGGAGTTCCGAGCCTCAGGCCACGACGCCGCCACCTTGCTCGGCATGCTCCAGGCTGCCGACAGCGCAGTGGAGCCCCTGCTCGGTCAGGTAGATCCCGCCAAACTGGGAACACCTCTTGACCTGGGGTACACCACCGTGACGGGCCAGCGGACCGTGACGCCCGCGTGGGCCATCCAGCACACGGTCGATCACCTGGGTCAGCATGTGGGCCACATGCAGCTCACGCGCCAGCTCTGGGACCAGGGCTGGGGCGCGCGGGGCAGCGCGGCATGTGGGGAAGATCATCAGCCCGGCGCGTAGGCTTCCCTGGTGTGGGTGCTCGGTGGAGTAGTGGAGGGAAGGTCATGCTTCAGGTATGCCAGGACTGCCGCTCGGCGTATCATTGGGAGTTCCCGCGGTTTGGGTGCGCCTGTGGCCGCTACGATCCATCCCTGGCCGGCGTGGCTGGTGCGCTGACTGACGAACGCACGGCGGTGGCGAACGTTCCGCCCACCCGAACCGGAGCGCGGGCACTGTGGAGCGACACCGGTCCCCGCCCGGCTGCGGCGCCCGGCGACCGGCAGCCGCGGCAGGCGCGCCCGCTGCGTTCCCCGTCCCGGTCGCGCCTGCGGGAGCGCTTCGACCTGGACGACGACGTGGAAGACCTCCCCTGGCAGCACCGGTCCCGGGACTTCCGCTCTGGCAACCTGCGGTCCCGTCCCGCGGACTGAGGAGGAGGTGGTGGCTGATGGCAACGCGCAAGCCCTCACGCGGCAAGCCCTCTGAGCCGGCCCGGACGCCGCCAGGTGCAGCCGCCCTCGCGCACCTGCTGGACCGCATGGATGAGGCGGTCCTGGCCGCGGACCAGGCGCAGGTCATGGATCTGATGGAGCAACTCTGGCCGAGCCGACGGCAGGTGCCCGGCGTGCTGGCGCAGCGCCTCAGCAGCGGACAGGCGCGCGTCCCCGCCTTCGCCTTCGAGCTCCTGGAAGGCTTTGCCGGGCTGCGGGCGAAGACCCACCTCCGGCGGATTGCCCAGGACCAGAGCGCGCCCGACCTGGTGCGGTTTGGCGCGCAGCGCCGCAGCGGGTGGCCGGAGCGGGGCGAAGCCAAGCGCCGCCTGGCGTTCCTCGCATCCTTCCGGGATGCGGACGGCACGCTGGTCGCCGCGGTTAAGGACGGGGCAGCCATGTGGCCGCCGGATGGCGACGTCTTCCAGGAAGTCCTGGGCTACCTGGTGGTCCTGCCGGTTGAGCGACAACAGGCGCTCGTCACGCGTTTCGCCCGCGAGGTGGAGATCGGGGCGGGCTGGCTGCTCCATGCGATAGTGCACCTCGACGCCCCCGCGGTCCAGCGGGCTGCCCTGGACGAGTTGGTGCGGATGCGCGAGCCGGGCGCTGCCGGGGCCATCGCCCGGCTGGAGAGCACCACGCGGGATGCCGGCCTGCGGGCTGATACCGCGGCTGCCCTCCAGCGCCTGCGCATCCAGGTGGTCGACCCCAGCCAACGGGTGGAGTTTCCCCCGTTTCCCCCCGTCGAGCGCGCGTTGCTGAGCATCATCGACGGTGGTGGCAGTCAGGCCATCGTGGTCGTGCGGCGCTGGGGAGACGGCGTCTTCCTGCTGGCCGACTTCTGGTGCCGGGATGACTGGGGCATCCGCGATACCATTGGGCTGAGCCGGGTCGTGGCAGACCAGTTGCAGGAGGTCCTGGAGGAGTTCGAGGCGGAGGGTGTCGATCTGGTCGAGGTGGACCTCGCCGCGGTCCGCGGGGCGCTGGCCGGCGCGGTCGCCCTGAACGCGGCGACGGGCCACCGCCTGCCGCCGGTCTTCGAGTGCTGGGAGCCGCTGGTCCACGAGGCGTACCCGCCGCCGGAGGGCGAACCGGTGGTGGCGCCTGAGCTGGAGGATGCTCCGTATGCCGCCCGGCAGGACCTTGTCCGTTCCAGTGGCCGGTTACTCGATCATGCCTTCTTTGCGTCCTGGGGCTTCGACCCGGGGGAGACCTCCCAGGCCATGGCTGGGGTACCGCCCCCGCGTGGCGGCCGGTGGACGGACCGGCAGTACCGACCGCTGGTTGAGCGTCTGGTTGACCCACAGACCTGCGCCCGGCTCCGACAGCGCCTGCGCCGCCAGGCCTGGCTGCTGGAGCGGAGCGGCGACACCCCCCAGCGTGACCTCGCTCTGGCGACGGCAGCCTCGTTGTCCGGGGCCGGCCCGGCCGACCTGGTCAAGCACCCCTTCGTGCGCACGCTGGTCCAGCGCAGCGTGGAGGATGTCCTTGCAGAAGCGCTCGCCGTCCTCCCCTTCCCGCCCCTGGGGCCGGAGGAAGAGACATCGGATTGACAGGCGCAGGAGAGCGTGCTAGCGTGGAAAGAGAGGTGTGGTGGGGAAAGGAACGGGGTGATGCGCGTGCGAACGCAGGACCGGTCAACGGGAAGGGGACCGGTCCTTTTTGCGTCCGGCGCAGGGCGACGGCCCTGGCCCCACTGCGTCTCCGTGGGAAGCGCTGTGTAGGAAGGACGAGGGAGGACGAGGAAGGAGCGCACCATGGCGACCCAGGTCGAAGCGCGGACCTACAAGAACTACATCGACGGCCAGTGGGTGGACTCGACCACCGGCGAGACCTTCCCGAACATCAACCCGGCCACCGGCGAGGTGCTGGGGTACTTCCCCAAGTCGGGCAAGGCGGACATTGACCGGGCCGTGGCGGCGGCACAGCGGGCCTTTGCGCGCTGGCGTGCGGTCCCGGCGCCCCGGCGGGCGGAGATCCTCTTCCGGGCGGGCGAGCTGCTGGTGCAACGCAAGGAAGAGTACGCCCGCGGCATGAGCCTGGAGATGGGCAAGGTCCTGAAAGAGGCCCGGGGCGATGTCCAGGAAGCCATCGACATGACCTACTTCATGGCGGGGGAGGGCCGCCGCCTGTACGGTCACACCACCCCGTCGGAGCTGCCGGACAAGCTGTGCCTGACCTTCCGGATGCCCATCGGCGTGGTGGCCGCCATTACGCCGTGGAACTTCCCCATGGCTATCCCGTCCTGGAAGCTGATGCCCGCGCTCATCGCCGGGAACACCGTGGTCTTCAAGCCGTCCACCTGGACGCCGCAGTCGGCCTACAACCTCATCGCGGTCCTGGAAGAGGCCGGACTGCCCCCCGGCGTGGTGAACCTGGTCTTTGAGCGGGAGGTGGGGGTGTCCCAGTATCTGGTGGAGCACCCCGGCGTGAGCCTGGTGTCCTTCACCGGCTCCACTGCCACCGGCACCGCCATCGCCACCATCTGCGCGCGCCAGAACAAGCGCTACTCCCTGGAGTTGGGCGGCAAGAACGCGGTCATCGTGCTGGCCGATGCCGACCTGGACTTGGCGATGGACGGCATCGTGTGGAGCGCCTTCGGCACCACCGGGCAGCGCTGCACCGCGGCCAGCCGCATCATCGTGGAGCGTCCCCTGGTGGAGGAGGTGCAGCGCCGCCTGGTCGAGCGGGCCCGTGCCCTGCGCCTGGGCAGCGGCGTGGACCCCCAGACCGACGTTGGCCCGGTCATCAACGAGGAGCAACTGAAGAAGATCCGGGGCTACATGGACATCGGCCGCGCCGAGGGCGCCCGTCTCCTGTGCGGCGGTGAGATCGCGCGGGACGGCGACCTGGGCAGGGGCTACTTCTTCCAGCCCACCGTCTTCGCTGACGTGCGCCCCGACATGCGGATTGCCCAGGAGGAGATCTTCGGGCCGGTCACCGATATCATTCCGGTGGACTCCCCGGAGGAGGCCGTGCGGGTGAACAACGCGACCCCCTACGGCCTGGTGACGTCGGTCTTCACTCGCGACGTCACCAAGGCGATGCGGGCAGTCGAAGGGATTACCACTGGCCTGGTCTACGTCAACGCCGGGACCATCGGCGCGGAGGTCCACCTGCCTTTCGGCGGCACCCGCAACACGGGCAACGGCCACCGGGAGGGCGGCATCGGTGCCCTGGACGTCTTCACCGAGTGGAAGACGGTGTACATCGACTACTCGGGCC
This sequence comes from Chloroflexota bacterium, assembly GCA_016210175.1. Classification (GTDB taxonomy): domain Bacteria; phylum Chloroflexota; class Dehalococcoidia; order SHYD01; family JACQUQ01; genus JACQUQ01. Next base: position 27,573 of record JACQUQ010000214.1, read on the forward strand.
GGCTGCAAAAGGCGCAAATCGACGTCGCGTAACGCCGGGGCGCCGGTAGGATGGGAGGAGAGGGGGCGGGTTGCAGACCCGCCCCGCCCGCGTGCCTCGCCGTGACGACGGTACGACGGTACGAAAATCACCCATCATCGCCCTATGCAGATAAGGATGAGACAGGACTGATACGGCAACCCGCTTGACAGCGGGCCGGAACGCGGGTATGCTGCGGGGCAAGTGCAGAGACGGCCGAGTCCCATTGCGGGAGCGGGGGATCCAAGGTTACAGCGTTCTCGCTGTAGGGGTGAATCGCGCAGCCGCGCGTAGGGTAGGACTCTTTCGGCCCGAACCCGTCAGCTAACCCCGTAGGCACGCGAAAGAGGCCAGGTGTACGACCAGGGCTTGCCTCTGGTCGTCTTCTTTTCTGGGCCCTGGCGTTTGCTCGGCCGCTTCCCAATCCAGCTTGGGAGGCGACCTATGAAGATCCCCAGGTGGATGGCAAGTCCGCGCTGGCGCGCGGCGTGGGGGCGTGACGATCTGCGGCGTCACCGGCTGACCCTGCTGGGCGCGCGGTCTGGGCCGCGCCGTCCGTCACGCCGCTTCTCCTTGGTCCTGGCCCTCACCTCGGCGGCCCTGCTCCTGCTGCTGGCCCGCAACCACCCCGCGCTGGGCCAGGTGATGCAGGTGACGCCGACTGAGCCGCCCAACGTCGGCCTCACCTTTAGCAAGCGCCAGGCCGAGTACCTTGGTCTGCCCTGGCGTGAGACCTTCCAGATGGCTCTGAACCTCTCGCCCCAGCTCGTCCGCTTGGGGGCCTACTGGGACGAGATAGAGTCCCAACCAGGCCACTACGATTTCTCGACGCTGGACTGGCAGCTCGACCAGGCCGCGGCCCAGGACCGCCAGGTCATGCTCACGGTAGGCATGAAAGCCCCGCGCTGGCCCGAATACTACCTGCCGACCTGGCTCATGTCGCGCCTGACCCTGCCCCAGGGCGCCCAGGTGTCGGACAGCGCCCGCCTGCGCACCCATGCCCTCGCCTTCGTGCGCACCGTCGTCCAGCGGTACCGTAGCCACGAGGTCATTGCCTACTGGCAGGTAGAGAACGAGCCACTGGACCCGTCCGGCCCTCACCGGTGGCGGATTGGCGCCGATTTCCTCCGGCAAGAAGTCGAACTGGTGCGCGCGCTGGACGAGCAGCGCCGTCCGGTCATCGTCAACATGTTCGTCGCCACCCATCCCCTGAACGCCGCTCCGCCGTTGCGCACGGAGGTCAGGAAACGGGCCCGTACCATCCTGGAGACGGCCGATATCCTGGGGTTGGACCTCTATCCCAGCATGGGGACGCGGATCTTGGGCTTCGACGTGTATTTCAACTGGCTGCAATGGCCGTGGGAGCGGCCGGCGCTTGACCTCCAGCGGCTGGCCCGCCAGCACGGCAAAGAGACGTGGATCATCGAAGCGCAAGCCGAGCCGTGGGAGCCGTCGAGCGTGGTCTACACTGCTGCCCGGCAGAGCCGGAGCGTCCAGCCCAGCACTGCAGTGAGCATCTTTGGGCGGCTCCAGGCCGCAGGCTTCCAGCACATTCTGCTGTGGGGGGTGGAGCACTGGTATATGCGCTTGCAGCGCTACCGCGATGGCACGTGGTGGGAAGCGATGGAGCCCCACTTTCCCCAGGGCGCGGGTTAGGCGCTCGCCTGCGACGATGGCACCAGCAACGCCAGGGGAGCAGCGGCGAGGGTGAGCACGGCAAAGAAGAAGTTCGCCGGGGCGTAGGTGCCGGTCAGGTCAAAGGCCAGCCCCATGATCAGCGGCCCCAGGACCCCGGTCGCCACCGCCGCGCCTTGGACCAGCCCCTGGAGCGCGCCGAACGCCCGCTGGCCGAAAATGCGTCCCATGAGAATGGGCCGGGCGGGAATGGTGCTACCAAAGGCGATGCCGAACAGCAGGGCAAAGGGGATCACCTGCCACCACTCCGTCAGGTAGGCCAGCAGGAGGAAGGAAAGCGCCTGCGCCACCAGTGCGCCGGTCAGCACCAGCCGCTGGTCTATGAGGTCCATGAGCACCCCCGCGCTGAGCCGCCCGATGCCACTCAGGAAAAACACCAGGCCCAGGCCGATGGATGCCTCGCGGGGGCTGAACCCCACGCTCTGGAACAGGGGCACCTGGTGGACCATCACCCCGCTGACGCCCAGGCCGTGGATGCCGAAGACGGCGACCAGCGCCCAGAAGGCCCGGGTCCGTACCGCCTCTGCCACGGTAAGGCCGGGGAGGTCCTGGCGGTCCCGGCGCTCCTCGTGGGCCTTGCCCTGAACGGGAGGTTTGGCCGCTGCGACGGGCTCGCCATCGGCAAGCAGCCCGTAGACTTCCGGGTGCGGCCGGGCCAGGAGCGCCAGCGGGATGCCCAGCACCCAGAGCCCCACGCCCAGGACGAAGATAGCCAGGCGCCAGCCCAGGGCCTCTTCCAACAACTGTACCAGGATGAGGAAGGGGCCGGCCACGACGGGACCCAGCATCGCCAGGCCCAGGGCACGCCCGCGCATCCGGTGAAACCACTTGACGATGACCGCGGGCCAGGCGATACCGTGCGACGCGCCGCTCACCCCGAACGAGATAATGGCGAAGGCCAGGTAGAACATCCACGCGGACGAAATGGCGCTGAGCAGCAGCATCCCGGTGCCGCCGACGATCACCCCGCCGAGGATGATGGTGCGCGGCCCCCAGCGGTCAACCAGGAACCCGACGGCCGGCGCCATCACGCCCGTCTCCAGTTGGCGCAGGGCAAATGCGCCGGAGGTGAGGGTCCGACTCCAGCCGAACTCATTGACGATGGGCAGGAAGAAGATCTGGAAACCCTGGAAGAAGGCGAGGGAGAGGTAGAAGTTCATGCCGACACTAGCGGCAACGATGTACCAGCCGAAGAAGATCTTTGGCCGACGTTGTGGCAGTGTGAGGAACAGCTTGGCAAGCACCCCCTGAGTATACACCCTTCGCCGTCGGATGCCAACCCTCGCGCGCCGGGCCAGCAGGGAGGGACCGACGCTCCTGGACACACCCGGCAACCCAGCGGTTTTGACAGTGCTGCGACGCGTCTGCTACGCTATCCGCAGGGGATCAGCGCGCGTCGCGGGTCCACCGCGGGCATCGGTTGCGGTAAGGCGCAACCAGTTGGAGCAATGCCGCGTCATTGTTGCCATACGACGCCCGAGTGGCGCAACGGTAGCGCAACCGACTTGTAATCGGTAGGTTGGCGGTTCAAATCCGCTCTCGGGCTCCACGCTTTCCCTGGGGTTGCTGCCTCCTAGCTACGTGTTCCCCTGCTCCTTCGCCCGCTTTCCTCGCGGTCCTCCCCCTGGTGACCTGCGTATGGCGGGGACTACCGCCGTTGTCGGTGCCAGACCGTCCGCACCTGGTCCCGGCCGTCCCAGACCGCGCGTCGCCGAGCCGCACCGTCACTCCCAGGCGCTTTTCCGGGACGGTGGCGGTGATCAGGGCGCGGCGCCGCTCCCGGAGAACCACGCCGCGAGACTCGCCCGGTTGCGCTCCAGCCAGGCAGCGTTCAAGCGGATACGCTCCAGGGATTGTTCGACGGTCCGGCGCGCGGCCGGCACGGGATGGGTACGGAAGAACTCCTCGACCTCCCGCGCCCGCTCCAGCGTGGTAAACCCGCCCGTGAGGGCGACGAGGCTGGTGATGCTGGCGCCGCCCCGCCCGTAGCGACGGTCGAACTCCGGCCAGTTGGCCTGGACGAACTCCCACGCCAGCGCCCGCCCGTCACGGCGGTTGGCGGCGACGGACACCACGATGGTGATGGTATCCTGGCTACGCACGTCGGGGGAAAGGGAGCGCTCCAGGGTGGTCTGCAAGAGGTCGCGCTGGGGAAAACGGGTGAGGGCGCGCAAGAAGCGCAGCTTCTCCTCCTGAAACTCGGTCTGCCGTGCCCGCTCCCACATGGCCTCGTACAGGTCCCGGTCGCCCTGCTGGGCGGCCAGCGCGACCACCACGCCCCGCAGATCGGGGTGCAGCGAGGCCGGATGCTGGAGGTAGCGCGCAAAACGGGCCTGTGCCTCCTGGAGGACCGCGGGATCGCCAAAGGCCCCAGCCTGGGCCAGGACGGTGCTCCGCAACAGGGTATCCAGGTGACCCTCACCGGGCCGGGCCTCCCAGCCGACTTGCTGCACAATCTTCTGGTAGAGCCTCCGGGCGAAGGCGTCGAAGGCCGGCAGGAACGGCTCGTGCAGGACGAGCACTTCCAAGCCATTGAGGTTCGCCGAGAGGTCGCCCCACACGATAGCGTCCTGCTCGTTCTCGTACGCTTCTGCTAAGGATAGAAAGCGGGTAGCTGGCGCGTAGCCGGCACGCGCCAGCGCGTAAGCGTCGTTCTGGAGGCCCAGGCGGTCCACGGCGGGGAGGTCCAGGCGGCGAACAGCCTCCCGCAGGCGGTCCCAGCCGGTATCCCCATACTGCACTCGGTAGAAGCCCGTCTGCCCCCCGTTGACCTTGACCCAGCCCTGCGCCCCGGCGGCATTCCCTCCCAGGTTGACCTCGTGCTCGCGCTCCTCCATCAGGAAGGCGAGCTTCTCGGCCAGCCCCTGCCGCGTCACACTGACGGGGATCTTCCACAGGGTCGGGTCGTCCTGGCGCTCGTCTAGCAGGTGGTCGTACAGGAACCGGCGCTGCGCCAGGTGCAGCCACAGTTGGCCGTCATGGCGGTCCACCCGCGCCTGCACGAAGGGGTAGCCGACCTGCTTGATCCAGGTGCCCATGACCTCGGAGACCGGCTCCCCCGACGCCGCCGCCAGCGCCGTCCACAGGTCTTCCGTCCGGGCGTTGCCGTACTGGTGCGCCGTCAGATAGGCCTGAAGCCCGCGGCAGAAGGTCTCGGCGCCCAGGTACTCTTCGAGCATCCGCAGCACCGACCCGCCTTTGCTGTAGCTGATGGCGTCGAAGATCTCCCGGATCTGGGCGGGGTTCGCGACGGGGACCTCCACGGGGTGGGAGTTGCGCAGCCCGTCCAGGCCCAGGCCGGCGTTGGTATCGTGGGAGACGAACTGGGTCCACATATGCCACTCCGGATACAGGGCATCCACGCACTTGTCCCCGATCCACGAGGCGAAGCTCTCATTGAGCCAGAGATCGTCCCACCACTCCATGGTGACCAGGTCGCCGAACCACATATGGGCCGTCTCGTGGGCGACCACCTCAAGGATGCGCTGCCGCGTGGCCGCGGCGGAGTGCTCCGGGTCGTACAGCAGGGCGGTCTCCCGGTAGGTAACGGCGCCCCAGTTCTCCATAGCGCCGGCGGCAAAGTCGGGTATCGCGATGTGGTCGAGCTTGGGCAGCGGGTACGGGATGCCGAAGTAGTTGTTGAAGTAGGAGAGCACCCGCACGGCGTTCTCCAGGGCAAAGCGTCCCTGCGCCTCTTTCCCGCGCGTCGTCCAGACCCGCACCAGCGTCCCGCCGGGAGCCGTCGCCGCGCTGCTGACCATGTCTCCCACGATGAAGGCCAGGAGGTAGGTGGACATCCGGGGCGTCTCGGCGAACCGCACGGCCTTGCGCCCCGGTCCGACCGGCGTCTCGCTCTCGACGGGCATATTCGAGATAGCCGTAAGGTCCGTGGGAACCACCAGCGTCACCTGGAAGGTGGCTTTCACCGCCGGCTCGTCCCAGCAGGGGAAGGCGCGGCGGGCGTCGGTCGCCTCAAACTGGGTGGCGGCGAGGTAGCGCGTGGCCCCGTCCGGGCTGGTATAACGGCTACGGTAGAACCCCCGCAGCTGGTCATTCAGCGTCCCGGCAAAGCGCAGGTGGAGGGTAACGGACCCGGCGGGGATCGGCTGGCCGAAGGAGAAGCGGGCGGTCTCCGCATCCGCGTCCAGGTGGATGTCGGCGGCGGGCAGCGCGGTGCCATCCGCAAGCGTCACCTCGCAGGAGGCGATGTCGAGCTCGCTGGCATGGAGGGTGATGTGGGTGGTCGCCTCGGCGACCTCAAGCGCAATGGCCTCCTCACCCTGAAAGGTGAAATCAGTGAGGTCCGGTGTGAGGGTGAGGGCGTAGCGTCGCGGCCGGATGGAGGCGGGCAAACGGATCCCATTGGTCGTCATAGCATGTCCCTTATGGTTAATAGTAGCGCCATGCTGCTGGTCATCGGAGAGGGAGGGCGGCCCGGCTGAGCAGTCAACGAGCCTTTCCGGTTGTCCCTGATACCACGGTGCCGCCTTCTTTACGTTAGCACAGATGCCCCAGGCCGTACAGGTAGTAATCGTGGGTCCCAATGGGACACACCGGCGTGGGAGTGGAGGGCACCCCGCACCGGGGCAGGTCCCCGTGCCGCGTGCCCGCGTTTTCCGAGCGCCTGCCGGGTAGCCTATAATGAGCCGTGAGGGAGCAGCAGTGGACCGCGCCCGGCGGGGCGCCGGCGGCCTCGGTGGAAGCGATCGGAGTGGACAGCGGTGAACAGGTCGCGCGCGGACTCCTATTCTGCCTTTGAGCGGAAGTTCATCGGCCCCTTCCGGCAGATGCTGCTGCGGGTGGCCCGGCCCCTGGTCGTGGTGCTGGCCCGCCTGGGGGTGCATCCCCATGTGCTCTCCGGCAGCCAGATCCCGGCGGGCTTTGCGGTCCTGGCCCTCGTGCCAGAGCACCCCCGCCTGGCCTTCCTCCTGTTCCTGGGCACGCTCTTCCTCGATGGCATCGATGGCGCGCTGGCCCGCGCCACCGGCAAAGCGTCGGCCTTCGGCGCGCTGGTGGACCAGTACTGCGACCACATCCGGGAGATCACGGTCGTGGGGGGGATGGCCGTGTTCGGGGCGCTGGCTGTCCTGCCCGCGGTGCTCTACGGCCTCATCTACACCGGCCTGAATCTGACCCTCTACCTCGCCAACGCCTACGGGGCGCCGGCTCCCTGGGCTATCAAGTCCTACCTGGTGGTGTACCCGGCGCTGTTCCTCTACCTGTGGCTTGGCCTGAACCTGCTGACCCCGGCGGTGGTGCTCTCCGAAGCCCTGATGCTGGTAGCGGTCGGTCTGGGCCTCCGCAACCTGTGGCGGGTCATGTGAGGCGCACAATCCTCCTTCCGCCGTCCACGCCGCGGTGGCTGCGGCCCTGGCACGTCGTCGGGGCCGTTGCCCTGCTCTACCTCGGCATCGCGCTGGCGCGCACTGGGGGCGACCCACTCACGTTCGTGATGCGCTGTCCGAACCCGGAGCAGATCCCCACCGGCACCTGCGGCTACGATGGCCAGTTCGCCTACGCCATTGCCATGGACCCGGCCGGCGCCGCGCCCTTCATGGACGTTCCGGCCTACCGGTACCAGCGCATCCTCTACCCCTTGCTGGCACGCGTGCTGGGCGCGGGGCAGCCCGACCTGGTCCCGTGGACGCTGGTGCTCATCAACTGGGTGGCGCTGGCCGCGGGCACCGCGGTACTGGAAGCGGTCCTCTGCGCGTACGGCGTCAGCCGCTGGTACGCCCTGGCCTACGGGCTGTTTGCCGGGGTGCTGATGCCGGTCCGGCTGGACCTGACGGAGCCGCTGGCCTACGCGCTGGCGCTGGGTGGGGTCCTGGCCGCCATGCGCGGTCGAGGCGCCCTGTCCGGGGTGCTGCTGGCTCTGGCGGCGCTGACCAAAGAGACCACGTTGCTGTTCGCTGCGGGGGTGGTGGCCGGGTATGCGCTGCGCGGCGCCGGGGCGTGGCGCTCCGGCCCGGCCGGCGGGGGAGCGGTCCCTGCCAAGGGGCCGGAAGCCCGTGCTCCCCATGCCTTCCGGGATGCGGCGACGCTGGGGGTGATGGCGGTTGCGCCGTTCGTCCTGTGGCAGGTGGCGCTGCGGGCGCAGTTCGGGCAGTTCGGGATCGGATCGGGCGGGGCGCTGGCGACGCCCTTCGAGTGGGTACCGCTGCGCGGGTGGTGGTCCCTGGTGTCGGCTCGTCCGGGCGCGTTCCTGCTTCTCAGCCTCATTATGGTGCCGATGGCGGTCATGCCGGCGCTGGTGGGGTTGTGGCTGGCGCTGCGCGACGTGGCCCAGCGCCGGTACGACGTGCCGGCGCTGCTCCTCCTCTTCCATGCGGCCGTCGTGCTGTTCACGCCGCAGTCCACTTTCCGGGAGCCGCTGGGTATGGTGCGGTTCATCGTCGGGCTGGTCGCGGCGACGGTGATCTATGCGGCCGCGCGCCGGTCGCGGCGCGGGCTGAACTACGCCCTGCTGTGGGTCTTTACCCTGGGGCTGGCGCTGAATGAGTTCGCCTGACAGGGGTGTGTGCGCAGATCTCGCCCCGCGCCCCTCCTCCGGTTACCGCCGCCCGGCGCGCCAGGTGGCGAGCAGCAGGTACAGGCCCATGAGCGCGATCAGCAGGAGGCCCAATCCCAGCAGCCAGTTCCCCACCGCCCCCAGCCCCGCGGGCGGCGACAGTTGCAGCAGCAGGGCCAGGCTGATGATGACGCTTGCCGCCAGCAGGCTGAGGGACAGGCGGTTGACCATGCGGTTGATCTCCCGCAGTTCGTGTTCCCACTCGTCGTGGTGGGTCGAGACCAGCAGTTGGCCCCGTTCGACCGTGCGGAGGAGCCGGTGCAGGCGGATGGGCAGGTCGGTCGGCAGGTAGGAAATATCCAGGGCGGTGCGTCCCAGGCGCTCGCCCCAGAACCACGGGCTGTAGCGCTGCAAGGTGGCCTTGCGGACGTATGGTGCGGCCTCCTCGACCATGTTGAAGCTGGGGTCCAACTGGCGGCCGATCCCCTCGTTCATGGTGATGGTCTTCAGCAGTAGGGAGAGCTCCGGCGGTAGCACCAGGCGGTGCCGCCGGATCAGGGCGAAGAGATCGCCGATGACCATGGCCGCGTTGATCTCCCGGAAGGTCAGCCCGTAGTAGCGGTCCAGCAGGTGGGCCAGGTTCCGCCGCAGGGCCGCGCGCTGGACACGCCGGCCTGCGATGCCCAGTTCCTCCAGGGCATCCACCGCCCGGCTGGCGTCCTGGCGCACGATGGCGGTCATCAGGAGCAGCAGGTTGTCCCGGATGTCCTCCTCCAGGCGGCCCACCATCCCGAAGTCCATCGCGCCGATAGCTCCGCTGGGCAGGACGGAGAAGTTCCCCGGATGGGGATCGGCGTGGAAGAACCCGTGCTCGAAGACCTCCTTGAGGATAATGCGGGCGCTGCGCCGGGCGATGGTGTGGCGGTCGAAGCCGGCCGCCTCCAGGGCGGCCACCTGGTCCAGTTTGATCCCGGCGATGCGCTCCAGGACGATCACCCGCCGCGTGGTAGCGTCCCAGAAGACGTCGGGCACGTAGAGGTTGGGGTCGCCGCGGAAGTTGCGGCGGAAGACGTCGGCGTTGCGCCCCTCCCGTGCGTAGTCCAGTTCGTTGCGCAGGGTCCAGGCGAACTCCTCGGCCAGCGCGGGCAGGTTATACAGCTCGCCCAGGGCCGTGCGCCGGGCGGCCAGGGTCGCCAGGTCGGCCAGGATCTCCAGATCGGTTGCCACCTGTTCCTCGACCCCCGGCTTCTGCACCTTCACTACCACGGCCTCCCCGGTGGGCAAGACCGCCCCATGCACCTGGCCGATGGAGGCGGAGGCGATGGGGACCGGATCGAAGCGCCGGAAGAGCGCCGCCAGCGGCTTCCCCAGTTCGGCTTCCACGACGGAGCGGATGGCCTCCACCGGTACCGGGGGCACCGTTTCCCGCAGCTTGGCAAGCTCGGCAACGTAGTCCGCCGGCAGCAGGTCGGGGCGGGTGCTCAGGATCTGGCCCAGCTTGATGAAGGTGGTCCCCAGCTCCTCCAGGGCCATGCGCAGGTGCTCAGGCTGGGTGGCGCGCACCCGCGTGGGTTGCAGCCAGTGGAAGGGGGCCAGGTACGACAGGCCCAGTTGGTCCACCAGCGCGCCGAACCCGTGCCGCGCCAGGACCAGCACGACCTGCCGGTAGCGCCGCAAGTGGCGGTACGGCCAGCGCGGGATCATGGTGCCCACCTGCGATTGCGATCGCGGGAGCGTTGGGCCGGGGAGCGGCAGGGGAGCGGGGAAACCTTCACGAGCACAGGGCCCCACGCGGCAGAGTCTGGGTCGGGTGCAGCGGCGCGACGCGCGGCGGAGCAGGGAGCGCCGCAGATGCCGCTGCTATCTCATGCAATACCGGACTAGGCGTGCTGTGTCAAGGCCGAGTTTGTCCCGGTAGCGGGGTGGTGTGCTGCCGCAAGGGCGGGAAGCGAGGAGAGACGAAACGATTGCGCAAGACGCTATCCTGTATGGTGTTATTGAGTATTATAATGTGATATAATGACTAAGAGTGTTTTTGAGCGCATTCAAAAGCTGATCCCTGGGGTATCCTCTGGTACACTCTCGCTGCGAAAACGGATAGAATAGCATGGTTATCAACCATACGGGTGCGCACAAAGGAGGAACCTTGGAGGCACGGGTCAGTCTTGTAACCCTGGGGGTGCAGGATCTTCAGCGGGCGCTCCGCTTTTACCGAGACGGCCTGGGCTGGCCGCTCTCCAGCGCCAGCAGTGACGAGATTGCATTCTTGCGTACGGGTGGCGTGGTGCTTGCGCTATTTCCGCGGGAAGCGCTCGCAGCAGACGCGCATGTGGCCGCCGCTGGGTCTGGCTTTGGCGGGATGACGCTCGCCCACAACGTCAGGAGCAAAGAGGTGGTGGATACCGTCCTCGCCGAGGCCGTCGCCGCTGGGGGAACCCTGCTCAAGCCGGCAGAGGAAGCCTCATGGGGTGGCTACGCGGGCTACTTCGCAGACCCCGACGGGTTCCCTTGGGAAGTGGCGTGGAACCCGCATTTCCCCCTGGCACCGGACGGCAGCTTGAGACTCCCAGAGTAGCCATGCCTCCATGAAGCAGTTCCTTGCTCCTCATGGAGGCGAGAGCGCTCTCTCTACTGAATCGGGAGCACCACAGGGACGGCGCACGAGCCGTCCCTGTCGCACCATGCAGAACTTCTGGGAGGGGTGGAACCTCACACCCGCGGCTCCAGGACCACGACCTGGGTTTCGCTGGGCAGGCTGGTGCGCGTCACGGTCAGCCGGGCCTGGGGCGCCGCCTCCGTAACGCCGATCTCCTTCAGGAAGTGCTCCAGCGGGGCCAGGTGCGGGGTACGCTCTGAGCGGTAGTGCATGGGGATGACGATCTTCGGCTCCAGCAGCCGCACGGTCTCAGCCGCCTCCGCTGCACCGATAGTCGAGCCACCCCCGACGGGCACCATCAACACTTCCACGCTGCCCAGTTCCCCGACCTGCGCCGTGCTGAGCACGTGGCCCAGGTCCCCCAGGTGGCAGAGGACCACGTCCTCAAGCCCGATGAGATAGACCGTGTTGGCGCCCCGCTCCTTCCCCCTGGCCCGGTCGTGGTAGGTGCGCAGCCCGGTAAGGAAGACCCCGGCGATCTCGTACTCACCGGGGCCTTCGACGAACTTGGGCGCGCCGCCGACGGCCTGGCGGTGGTTGTGGCCGGGGTGCTCGTGGCTGATGGTCACGATATCCGCGGTCACGCGTCCCAGGTTGCCCAGGCTGCGGTCATAGGGATCGGCCAGGATGGTGACCTCTCGCCCCCGGATGCGGAAGCAGGAGTGCCCGAACCAGGTGATTTCCACAGTGATCGTGCGTCCCTTCTGAAGGTGGGTTCCTCTCCTCAGCGTCCGGTGCGGTCGTGGTGGCCGGTCAGGCCACGGGGGTAGCCGATGGTACCACGAGGACGGCGTCTCCCACGCGGATCCGCCCGGCGCGAAGGATACGGGCGCGCAACCCTCCCCGGAACGCCAGCGCTTTCAGAATGCCCGGCCGCGTGAGGGATTCGAGATAGCGGCACGGGTCGCACGGGCGGACACCGGCAAGGGTCGCACCACCGATCTGAAAGGTCGTGCCGATGAGGTCGTTGAGTCGGATGCCGCGGGTCACGATGTTGCGGCGCAACTGGCCCGCATCCAGGTCCAACGCCTCTGCCACTTCGGCCTCGACCAGGGTGAGTTCCTGATCGGGCCACTTGGGATCGCTCCAGTGGCCCAGCCCCAGCGCGTAGCGGTCACCGATGATGCCCACGCCCGGCACGACCTCGACCCAGGCGCGGGCCTCCACCGGCGCTCCCGCACGCGGGGCCGTATACAAGCCAATGACCAAAGCCGACATCAAGGCCCCCTGCTCGCTGAACTGACAATAGGTGGGCCGGAGCACCAGCGCCCGTTCCTTTGAGGGCGTGCGCTCATCCGCCGGAGGGACCATCGCCGGCTGCGATGCACGTACCCGAGACGGCTACCCTTCCTGGCGCTGGCCCTTGCTGCGGCTCCGCACCAGAGCCCAGGCGCCCGGCAGCGCCGCTGCCGCCAGCACCAGTTTGATCAGGTCGCCGGGGATGAAGGGGAGCAGCCCACCGGTCAGCGTCTTTTCGAGCAGGGTTGCTCCCGGAATGAGGGTTTGTAGCACACTGCTCCAGGCAATGGAGATGGCGAGCCAGGGGAGGCCAATGGCATAGATAATGACTTCGCCGATCAGCATGGCGATGCCCGCCCGCAGGACGGAGCGGTCCCATCCGTGCTCTGCCAGATACCCCACCACAAACGCCGCGAGCGGGTAAGCGTAGAGGTAGCCCGCCGATGACCCGACGATGGCCGGGAGGCCGGTCACCGGGCTGATGGTCCAAGCGCTGGCGCCATTCGCAAACACCGGGAGCCCGGCGAGACCTTCCGCCAGGTACGCCAGCAGCGCGAGCGAGCCGAGGCGGCTCCCCAGCACCGCGCCGGTCAAGAGCACCGCCAGGGTCTGGCCCGTAATGGGCACGGACGTGAAGGGCAGCGGAATCGAGATGCGGGCGCTCAGCGCAGTAAACAGGCTGAACCCGACCACGAGCGCCACATCCCGCAGGATACCCTGGCCGGGCACCACTACCCGGCTGAGCGTGAGCGGACGCGCCGATAGCTGCATCCTTTTCCCTCCTCAATGAGTGGACCTGCGCCTCCCCTGAAGGGGGCGCCGCCCGCTAGCATGCTTCCGCATGGCTCCACCATGGCGCGGTCAGCCGCGGTTTGACGGACACCGCTCCGTCGGGGGCGGGTTGCAAGCCCGCCCCTGCCAGCCTACAACGCTCCTGTGACAGGCCACTACCGTATGCGTACCTCGCTGACCGTCCCGCCCACGCCGGGCGTGGGCCGACCGAGCGCCGTCCGCTGCGTGCTCCGGCTACCCACTGCGCGCCGGCAGGAAGGACCCCAGGCTCGCGGTATGGGGGCGGGTCTTCCAGAACAGCCAGGCGGCCCCGGCGCCGGCCCCGGCCAACGAGAGCGCAGCGGCCACGCCAAACACCAGCACGCGGGGGACCAGGGGCTTGTGGGGCTGCGCGGCCAGGTCTGCGGCGGCCTGCGCCAGACGGTCTCGCAGGTGCTCCTCGAACTCGTGGGAGGGCTGGAGGAGGACGAGCGAGGCCTGGAGCAGCGCCACGAACGCCTCCAGATCGGCATCCCAGCCTTCGTGCGGGTGCGCCGCCACGTCACGCTTCTCCGGCATGGTGTCCATCCTTTCTGGCGGTGATCTCGTCCCGCAGGCTCCTGATGGTCCGGTGCAAGAGCGCTTTAATCGCGCCTTCGCTTCGCCCCAGGGCGCGACCGATCTCCGCGTTCGATAACCCTTCCACAAACTTCAGCAACAGCAGGTGTTGCCGCTCTGGCGGCAGGTCCGCAACCGCCCGGCGCACCAGGGCAATGTCCTCGACCTGTTCCAGGCCGTCGGTGTCGTGAGTCATACTGTCCGTTTCCTCCAGCGGCAGGAGGCGGTGCCGCTGGCGGTCGCGGTGCCAATTGGCTACGACGTTGTGGGCGATGCGGTACAGCCACACCGAGAAGGGCAGCCCACGATACGCATAGCTCGACAGGTGGCTGAGGGCCTGGAAAAAGACCTTCTCGGTGAGATCCTCCGCCTCACTGACGTTTCTGGTCCGATAATAGCAGTAGCTATAGATCCGGGCCAGATAGCGCTCGTAGAGTGCGCCGAACGCCTGTGGGTCGGCCTTGGCCTGCTCGACCAGCACTTCGTCGGACTGCGTGTCCACACCGTCCTCTTTTCCGCGGTGGCGCGCCTGATAAGACCAACACCGCACTCGCCCCAAAGGTACGGGAAAGCGTGCAGCCCTCGACAGGGGTGGGGGTGCGCCGACCTCATCCGCGGTCTCCTTCCCGAGCCGAACACAAGAACGTGGGGGGCATCGGCATGGCTCCGCTCCGCTCCGGTGTGGAGAGGGGGAAGGAAGGGCTGGGGACTGCGCACCGCTGCGCTCAGGAGGAGGGATCCCGCCGCAGGCGTTCCGCTACCTGCCCGCGACCCGTTGCACCTGAAGGAAGCGGCGGTTGCTGCGCCACTCGATGACGACGTGTACCCCCTGCTCCGGGTCCAGCAGGCGGTTGACTTCGGTCACGAAGCGGTGAATGTCCTCGGCGCGATTGGAGGATGGCAATTCCATCTGGGCCAGGATATGCTGCACCGGAAGCTCCTGTTATCCCCATCTGCCCCGTCGGTACGTGGGCTGGCCCTGATCAGCCGGATCAGATGGATGAGTATGCCCTATTATTCCACGTCGGCGGCTGCGGTGCAACGGCAGCCTGGGGTCTTCGTCTTGTAGGGAGGAAGCGCCGGACGGAGTGACGTTGGGGAGAACGCGAGGGAGGGTGAGCGATGCCAGGACAGGCGCGGCGTGGGGGAGTAGTGTGGCTGGCGATCCTGCTGGCGGTGGTGGGGAGCTTGGGCGGGGTGCAGGCGGGGCTTGGCCCGCCGTTGCCCCAGGAGCAGCCTGCGGTCCGGGTCAGGATGGAGGCCCGCCGCGCGGCCGCGACCATCACCTCTACCTTTACCATCGTGAATGGCACCGACGCCGAGGTGCGCGAGGTCTATATTGCCGGGAAGGTGCCAGCAGGAACAGACTTCGCGGGCGTCGTCGCTACCCCTGAGGGGAGCGGGTTCCGTGGGTTCGAGGCCGCGGGCACGTCCCTCCAGGCGGCGGTGTGGCTGGCCGAGCGCATCCCGGCCCACAGCAGCCTGGGGCCGTTCACTTACCGCGTCACCCTCACCGGGGACGCCGTCACGGCCGCGTCGCAGGTCTGGGTGCGCTGGCAGGCACCCAGCGAGGGCACGGTGGTCTCGCCGCTGGTGGCTCCGTAGAGCGTATGGGCAAACCAGCTCTCGTGGGGCATCTGGTCAGGAAGTTGCCCTAGTGTTTTGTCAATCCTGTTTTGATGGGTTCCATCCCGCCGCCCTGAAGGGCGGGCCCGCCCTTCACGGCGGCAGTCGCACCCATCAGTTTATGCCTGACAGAACACTAG
>JACQUQ010000019.1 GCA_016210175.1 Chloroflexota bacterium
CTACTTGTTCAGGCAGGGCCTTTCAGGGTCTTTCCCCGCGGGGTGGTCACCTTGGGCACGGGATGATCCGTCACTGCGGCGTAGCTCGTGGGGCGGGGGGCGACCTTGGGTAGCGCCGGGCTATCGAGGTACCGGGGCTGGGGTATCTGACGGTTGCGCCCGGGTTGCGGGCTTGAGATAGCCCGCTCCGATATCCTGCCGCCAGGTATCAGACGTTCATGCAGGCTTAACCGGGACAGTCGTGGCGGAGAGGGTGGGATTCGAACCCACGGTCGCCTCACGGCGACACACGCTCTCCAGGCGTGCCTGATCGGCCACTCCAGCACCTCTCCGCACTCGTTGGGCGGCTGGCCGTCGCCGCCTTGCGGGAACGTCTCGGGGAGAAAAAAGCTGGCGGAGAGGGTGGGATTCGAACCCACGGTGCCTTTGGGGGGCACACCGCTTTTCGAGAGCGTCACCATAAACCACTCGGACACCTCTCCAAGGGTGTAGTATACCATATCGGCCCCTCCCGCGAAAACCGCTGCCGCGCTAACCCGCAGGGCCTTTTGATGTTCGGGCGCAGGGTGGTCAGGCCCGTTCGCCCTGAGCCAGTCGAAGGGTGAACGGACCTGACCGTTCATGGTTCGACAGGCTCACCACGAACGGGCTTCCCACGGCCAGCCGGGAACATGAAAAGGCCCTGCGCCAACCGAGTGTTCCTGCGCCTTTGACAGGAGGCGGGAATTTCTGTTAAGAATGGAGGGACTCCCGGCGGCCTCGCTCCAGACCAGCGCCGTCGGACACCGTGATGCGACCTCGGGGCCTCCGCCCTGGGGGAACGGTACGATTTCCGAACGCGGCGTTGGGCGCGTGCGCCAGCGGCGGTGTTCGGGTGCGCGAGGAGATTCATGGCCATCGGGGATGAACGGCTGCTGCGGCTCCTGAGCCAGGTGCGGGATGGGCAGCTCCCGGTTGTGGATGCGCTGGAGGAACTGCGGCGTCTTCCCTACGAGGACCTGGGCTTTGCCAAGATCGACCATCATCGGGCGCTGCGCCAGGGACTGCCCGAAGTGATCCTGGGCCACGGCAAGACGGTGGAGCAGGTGGCGGCCATCGCCGAGCGCCTGGCGAGCCGGGCTGACCGCCTGCTGATCACCCGCGTCGGCCCGGAGTGCTACACCGCCATCCAGGAGATCCTCCCCGATGCCGTGTACCACCCGACGGCGCGGGTCATCACGGTCAATCGCATGACCGACCGCCTGCGGCGCGAGGGCGTGCTGCTCCTCAGCGGTGGTACCGCCGATATGCCCGTGGCCGAGGAGGCCGCGGTTACCGCCGAGTTGATGGATTGCGTGGTGGAGCGCATCTACGATGTGGGTGTCGCCGGTATCCATCGCCTCATGGACCACCTGCCCCGGCTGTGGGACGCACGGGTGGTCATCGTGGTCGCCGGGATGGAGGGGGCGCTCCCCAGCGTGGTCGCGGGGCTCGTGGGGGTCCCGGTCATTGCCGTGCCCACCAGTATCGGCTACGGGGCCAGCTTCGGCGGCCTGGCGCCCCTGCTGACCATGCTCAATAGCTGCGCCACCGGGATCTGCGTGGTCAACATTGACAACGGCTTCGGCGCGGGCTACCTGGCCGCCCTCATGACCCGCGAGTAGCCTGCGCCAGGGAGCCATGGGATGCACCACAGAGCGCACGGACCACACCGAGAGAAGAGGGAGTTTGCGGCTGCTCTGGTGTATCGCTCAGCGATCAAGCATACTTGCGCTGTGGTCTCCGTGTGCTCGGTGGTGAAGGAGCGCCGTCGGCGCTATGGGAGGGCTCTGTGGACCACAAACTCACCAAACTGACCACGATCCTGGGGGACCTGGGCTCGGCGCTGGTGGCCTACTCCGGTGGCGTGGATAGCGCCTTCCTGGCCGCGGTGGCCCAGCGCGTGCTCGGCCACCGGGCGCTGTGCGTCACCGCGGTCTCGCCGAGCTACCCCCGCTGGGAACTGGAGGACGCGGTGGCGTTGGCCCAGGAGCTTGGGCTGAACCACCGCGTGGTGGAGACCCACGAAGCCGAGAACCCGGACTACCTGGCCAACACCAGCGCCCGCTGCTTCTTCTGCAAAGTGGAGCTCTATGATACCCTGGCGCCCATCGCCCAGGCGGAGGGCCTGGCCCACATCATCGACGGCTTCAACTACGACGACCGCCAGGACTTTCGGCCGGGGCACAAGGCGGGCAGCCAGTACGGGGTGCGGAGCCCCCTCTTCGAGGCGGAGCTGACCAAGGCGGAGATCCGGGACCTCTCCAAAGCACTGGGCTTGCGCACCTGGGACAAGCCCGCCATGGCGTGCCTCTCCTCACGCGTGCCCTATGGGACCCCCATTGACCTGGAGACCTTGCGGCGCATCGAAGCCGCCGAGGGGTTCCTGCGGACCCTGGGCTTCCGGCAGCTGCGGGTGCGCCACCACGGGGCCATGGCGCGCATCGAGGTGCCGCCCGAGGATATGGTCCGCTTCCTGGACGCGGCAGTCCGGGAGCCGGCCGTCCAGCACCTGCGCCGGTTGGGCTATGCCTACGTCTCCCTGGACCTGGTGGGTTACCGCACCGGCAGCCTCAACGAGGTCCTGTCTGGCACGCCCCGGCGCAACAGCGCCTCGTGAGCGCTCCCCCCACCAAGACCCCAGCAGCGGCGGGGGAGGTGCGGGTGGAGCGAGGATGAAGGCCCCAGGGCACTGGCGACCCCTGCCCACCCATTGCGGCGCGCCCCGGACACGCCACCAGGCTCCCCGAACAAGGAGGGCATCGTGACCTACACTCAACTGCTGCTGGACCGGGAACTGGACGGCCAGGTGGCCCGTATCACTCTCAACCGTCCGGAGCGGCTGAACGCCCTGAACGCGGAGTTGACCGCCGAACTCTACGATGTCTTGGGCCAGATCCAGCGTGATCCCCAGGTGCGGGTGGTGATCCTCACCGGCGCGGGCACCGGGTTCTGCTCCGGCGCCGATGTCACCGGCATGGCCACCAGCCTCGACGGCGGTGCGTCGCCCCGCGCGCCCGGCAACTGGATCAACCGGAACCTGCAACCGGGCGTGGTGCAGTTGGCCGCCTATCTTCGGGACCTGCGCCAGCCGATCATCGCCGCGGTCAACGGCGTGGCTGCGGGCGCCGGCATGAGCATTGCTCTGGCTTCCGACATCCGTATCGCCTCGGACCAGGCCCGCTTCACCATGCGTTTTATCAAGCGCTCCATCGTCGCCGACACGGGCTCTACGCATACCCTGCCCCTCCTGGTCGGGACCGGCATGGCGGCGGAACTGATCTTCACCGGGAAGATTATCGACGCGCAGACCGCCAAAGCCATCGGCCTGGTCAACCGGGTCGTGCCCCACGAGCGGTTGCTGGACGAGGCGCGGGAGCTGGCGGCGGAGATCGCGACCAACCCGCCCATCACCGTCCAACTGGATAAGATCGCGCTGTACCGGGGCCTGCGGTCCGACCTGCGCGAGGCGATCGACCACGAGAGCACCGCCAACGCCATCGCCATGAACACCGAGGATTTCCAAGAAGGGGTACGGGCCTTCATCGAGAAGCGCGAGCCCCGCTTTACCGGCCGCTGAGTCCGGCGCAGCGGTCAGCCGGCGCCAGTCAGTCCGCATACCCTCGTCGCCCCTCTGCCCAGGCCGGTCGGGTCGCCAGATGGCGGCGCGCTGACCGCGTGAAGGCAGGGGCGGGGATGCTTGAAGAGAGGAGTCCGAGCAATGGCCGACGTGCTGCGGGATATCCTGGTGGCCGAGCTGGAGCGCCTGCGGGAGCGCACCCTGGGGACGGTGCAAGGGCTCACGCGAGAGCAATTGCTCTGGCGCCCGGCAGGCTCCCACGCCAACCCCATCGGCTTCTTGCTGTGGCACCTGGCACGGCGAGAGGACTACCACCTCCAGACCCGTATCGGCGGCGGGCCGCAGCTCTGGCAGACCGAGGGCTGGCACGAGCGCTTTGGCATCGACCCGGAGGCCAGCGGGTTCGGCTTCACGCCAGAGCAGGTGCGGGACTTCCCTATGCCCGCCCTGGAGGACGTCATCGCGTACTACACCCAGGTGCGCGACCACACCCTGGCGTATCTGCGCGCCTCCAGCGACGTCGCGCTGACGGGGCCGATGCCGGAGATGCCCGAGACCGCTATCGCCGTCTATCTGCTGGCCCGCGTCGGCCACGAGCACGAGCACTGGGGCCAGATGGACTACCTGAAGGGCATCCTCCCCGCCGGCGAATGAATGCCCTGCGCTCGTCCTGAGCCCATCGCCGGGCGAGGATGTACGAGTTCCTCCATGAACGTCGCCTACTTCGACTGCTTTGCCGGGGCCAGCGGCGACATGATCCTGGGGGCGCTGGTGGATGTCGGGCTGGCCCTGGACGACCTGGCCCGACCCCTGGCGACCTTACCGGTGCAGGGCTACCACCTGGAGGCCCACCCGGCCCGCCGCGGCCCCATCGCCGGGACCAAGGTGGACGTGGTCCTGGAGGGCAACCGCCGCCAGCCCCGCCGGACCCTGGATGACGTGCTCGCCATCATTGCGCAGGGCGACTTCCCGCAGTCGGTGCGGGAACGGGCGGCCGCGGTCTTCCGCCGCCTGGCTGCCGCCGAGGGCAAGGTCCACGGCATCCCCGAGGCGGAGGTCCACTTCCACGAGGTGGGCGCAGTGGATGCCATCGTGGATGTGGTGGGGGCCGCGCTGGGGCTGCACCTGCTGGGCGTGGAGGCGGTGTACGCCTCGCCGCTGCCCGCGGGGGACGGCCTCATCCGCACCGCCCACGGCGCGCTGCCGGTACCCGCCCCCGCCACCCTGGAGCTTATAGCCCTGGCGAAAGCTCCCCTCCGTCCCTCCCCACCCGGCCACGGGGGGGTAGGGGAGATGGTCACGCCCACCGCGGCGGCCCTCCTCACCACCCTGGCTGCCTTCCGCCAGCCCGAAATGACCCTGGAGCGCATCGGCTACGGTGTGGGCACCCGCGAGCATCCCACCCTGCCCAACGTCCTCCGCCTGTGGCTGGGCCAGGAGGCGAGCATCGGGGCCTCCAGGGAAGTGCTGCTGCTGGAGACCAACATCGACGACATGAACCCGGAGGTCTACGGCTACCTGCTGGAGCGGCTGCTGGAGCAGGGGGCCTACGACGTCTGGCTCACCCCCGTCCAGATGAAGAAGAACCGCCCCGGCGCCGTCCTCAGCGTCCTGTGCGCTCCCGACCGCCAGGCGGTCCTCCTGGAGACCGTGCTGCGGGAGACCTCTACCCTGGGCGTGCGCATCCACACCCTGCGCCGCCAGGAAGCGGAGCGGGAGATCGTCCGCTTCACGTCGAGCCTGGGCGAGGTCGCCGTGAAGGTCAAGCGGTTGGGCGGGCAGACGGTCGGGCTCTCGCCGGAGTACGAGGACTGCCGCCGGCTGGCCCTCGCCCACAAGCTGCCCCTGCGGGAGGTCTACCGGAGGGTCGAGGCCGAGGCACGGGCGCAGTTGGGGCTACGGTAACGGCAGCCGTCAGGGGTGCTCTCCCTGCAATCGCGGTCCGTGCTGCATTGACAGTAGGTCATACCCGTGCTAGCGTGAGTAGTACCAGGGCAAGGAGGTGACCGGCGATGCCTCAGCACGTCACCCGCATCACCCGCAAGGGTCAGGTGACCATCCCGGCAGCGATCCGCCGGCTCCTGGGCGTTGGTCCCCACGATACGGTCGCCTTCCTGGTGGAGGCGGGCCAGGTGCGGATCGCGCCGGCCCAGAGCGTGGTGGCACAGACCGCGGGCATGCTCAAGAGCGACCAGCCGATGCGCTCTCCCCAGGAAGAGCAGGCGGCAGTCGAGGAGGCGATGGCGCAGGAGGTAGAGGAGGGGTAACAGCCAATGGCGCTCCCTTTCCTCGACACCAACATCCTCCTGCGTCACCTGCGCCAGGACCACCCGTTGCTCTCCCCGCAAGCGACCGCCATCCTTGCCCGCATTGAGCAGGGCGAGCTTCAGGTGCGGACCTCGGATATCGTCATCTTTGAAACCGTCTACACCCTCCAGCGTAGCTACCAGCAGCCCAGAGACCGTATTGCTGAAGCCTTGCTGCCCCTCATCGACCTGCCGGGGATTGTGCTGCCTGGCAAGCGGCACTATCGGAAGGTTTTCGCCCTGTACCGCGCAAGCGCCCTGGGCTTTGCGGACTGCTACCATGTCGTCTTGATGCAGCGGCTCGGCATCACCGAAGTTCTGGGCTTCGACACCGACTTTGACCGCATCCCCGGCCTCCAGCGCCGGGAGTCCTGACTCGCAAGCGCCTGGGCGGGCAGCCCGTGGGCCTGGCTCCGGAGTACGAGGACTGCCGCCGACTGGCACTGGCCCACGGGCTGCCCCTGCGGGAGGTGTACCGGAGGGTAGGGGCGAGGCGCGGGCGCAGGTGGGGCTGGCGTGACGGCAGTTTACAGTACGGGAGGGGGCGGAATGCACACCCGCCCCCTCCCGTGCGCTGCGCCCTTTGTGTGCCGCGGGCCTAGCGGTCTATCTCCGCGACCTGGCGGGCGGTCAGGGCGGCCTGGGCCGCGGCCAGGCGGGCTACCGGCACCCGGAAGGGCGAGCACGAGACGTAGTTCAGCCCGATGTCGTGGCAGAAGGCGATGGAGCGCGGGTCGCCACCGTGCTCGCCGCACACGCCCACCTCCAGGTCGGCGCGCGTCGTCCGGCCGCGGTGGGTGCCCAGCCGCAGCAACTCGCCCACGCCGTCCACATCGAGCACCTGGAAGGGGTTGTCGGCCAGGATGCCGTCGGTCAGGTACACGTCCAGGAACTTGCCCTCGGCGTCGTCCCGCGAAAAGCCGAAGGTCATCTGGGTGAGGTCGTTGGTGCCAAAGGAGAAGAACTCCGCCAGCTTGGCGATCTCCCCGGCCTGAAGGGCGGCCCTGGGCACCTCGATCATGGTCCCGAACTTATAGGAGACCTCCACTCCTGCCTCCCGGAGCACGCTATGGGCGACCGGCTCCAGGAGGGCACGCACCCGCGCCAGTTCGTTGACGTGGCTCACCAGCGGGATCATGATCTTCGGGTAGGTCGTGATTCCCTCACGGGCCAGCGCGACCGCGGCCTCCATGATGGCCTGCACCTGCATCTGGGCGATCTTGGGGTACAGGAGGGACAGGCGGCAGCCCCGCAGCCCCAGCATGGGGTTGGCCTCCCGGAGTTGGTCCACCCGATGGAGCAGGTCCCGCTTCTCCTCCAGTTGCGGCCCCGTTACGCCCTGGGCCTCCAGGCGGGTGACCTCGGCCAGCAGCTCGTCATGGCTGGGCAGGAACTCGTGCAGGGGCGGGTCGATGAGCCGGATGATGACGGGCAGTCCCGCCATCGCCCGCAGCACCCCGATGAAGTCGTTGCGCTGGATCGTCAGCAACTGGTCCAGGGCGGCCTCGTAGCGCTCCTTGGCGGCAGGGTCGCCGAGGCGGGCAGCGCCCGCGCTCAGGATCATTTGCTGCACCAAGGGCAGGCGGTCGGGCTCGAAGAACATGTGCTCGGTGCGGCACAGGCCGATGCCCTGCGCGCCGAACTCCCGGGCCTGTCGGGCATCGTGGGGGTAGTCGGCGTTGGCCCATACCCCCAGCCGGCGGAAGCCATCGGCCCAGTAGAGGAGTTCCTGAAGCTCGTGCTCCTCGCTGAAGCGGGGCGGGATGGCCGGCACCTGGCCCAGGTACACCTCGCCCGTAGTGCCGTCCAGGGACAGCCATTCCCCGGCGTGGACCACCCGACCATCGGTCCGCAACACCCCGGCCTGGGGGGCGATGTGCAAGGCCCCGGCCCCCACCACGGCGGGCCGGCCCATGCCGCGGGCCACCACCGCCGCGTGGGAGGTGGCCCCGCCCCGGCTGGTGACCACCCCCTGGGCAGCGATCATGCCGTGGACGTCCTCGGGGCTGGTCTCCGGGCGGGCCAGGATCACCGGCTCGCCCTCCCGGGCCTTCTGCTCGGCCGTATCCGCATCGAAGTAGACCCGGCCCACGGCCGCGCCGGGGCTGGCGGCGATGCCCTGCCCCAGCAGGCGCCCCTGCGCCTTGGCCGCCTCTACCTCCTGGGGGTCAAAGCGGGGCAGCAGCAGTTGCACCACGTGAGCCGGCTCCACTCGCTGCACCGCTTCCTCGTGCGAGATAGTGCCCTCCTTGGTCAGGTCCACCGCCACCTTGACCGCGGCCCTGGCGGTGCGCTTGGCGCCGCGGGTCTGGAGCATCCACAGCGTGCCGCGCTCGACGGTGAACTCCAGGTCCTGCATGTCGCGGTAGGTGCGTTCCAGGCGGTCGGCGATCTCCACCAACTGGTCGTAGAGGGCGGGCATGGCCCGGCGCAGCTCCGCGATGTGCAGGGGGGTGCGGATCCCTGCCACCACGTCCTCGCCCTGGGCGTTCACCAGGAACTCGCCAAACAGGATCTTCTCGCCGGTGGCCGGGTCGCGGGTGAAGGCCACCCCGGTCCCGGAGTCCGGCCCCATGTTGCCGAAGACCATGGCCTGGAC
>JACQUQ010000215.1 GCA_016210175.1 Chloroflexota bacterium
CGGACGGAGTAGGCACCGGGCTGGGAGTGGGTGGGGTGAACTTGGGCTGGCTGGTAGTCATGCGCTGGGCTCCTTCCTTGCCCTCTACTCTACACTAATTCTCCGAGCCCAGGTGTCTCACCCCATATTGGCAGAGAGGGGTTCGCCACGACGAGCAAACGGCTGCTCATTGATGCGCGCTCCGGCCCGGAAGATCCCCCGGTGGTCCGCCTGGTCCCGCGGGTGGGCTCCGCCGAGGAGCGGTTCCGGGAGTTGCGGGCGGCGCGTCCGCACATCCCCGTGCCCGACGAGATTATGTCTTTCATGTGGCCGCGCACGGTCCTCGCCTTTGCGCGCAGCGGCGCACTGGAGCGCATCAGCCAGCGCTTTCGTCGCCTCGGCTTCCCGGAGACCGAGAAGCAGGTGCGGCGCGCCTTCCAAGCTCTCGTCCGGGAGGAGCGCCAGGAACTGGTGCGGGCGCTCCGGCGCGATGGCTACGAGTCCCTGTGGGAGCGCCGGCCTTCGTAGCCAGGACGCGCTGCGGCAAGGCAAGCGCGGTACCACGAGAGGGCGCGCAACGTCCCCCGGTCAGAAGGAGGCTGTTCCTGCTGCGATGGACTCAGCACGAGGGGGGAACGCGGTGTTGCCACGGCACGGTGACGGCCCTGGGTGCAGCGAGGGGACCAGTCGAGGAGACCAGTCAGCATGGAACGTCGTGATCTCCCCTATTGGATCGCCTTCAGCCGCATGCCGGGCGTTGGCCCCGTGCGCTTCGGGCTCCTGGAGTCCTATTTTGGCGACCTGGAGGCGGCCTGGCGTGCCTCTGGCGCGGAACTCCAGCGTGCCGGGCTGGATAGCCGCACGGTGCAGACCATCCTGGACCAGCGGAGCGCCGTGACGCCGGAGGCGGAGCTCGCGCGCCTGGAGCAACACCGGACGCAGGCCCTGACCTGGCACGATCCCGGCTACCCGAGCCGGCTCAAAGAAGTACACGACCGGCCTCCGGTCCTCTATGTGCGCGGGAGCCTGACCACCCAGGATGAACTGGCCGTCGCGGTGGTGGGCACCCGCCGCGCCACCGCCTATGGCCGGGAGGCCGCCTCCCGCCTGAGCGCCGACCTGGCGCGCAACGGGGTGACGGTGGTCAGCGGGCTGGCCCGCGGCATCGATACCGAGGCCCACCGCGCGGCGCTGGAGGCCGGGGGGCGCACCCTGGCCGTGTTCGGCTGCGGGCTGGATGTGGTGTACCCGCCCGAGAACCTGCGCCTGGCCCAGGCCATCCTGGAGCGGGGCGCCCTGCTCAGCGAGCACCCCCTGGGCACCCGCCCGGAAGCCGGGCACTTTCCCCGCCGCAACCGCATCATGAGCGGCATTAGCCTGGGGGTCCTGGTGGTCGAGGGGGACATGAAGAGCGGCGCCCGCAATACGGCGCAGCACGCGCTGGAACAGGACCGGGAGATCTTCGCGGTGCCGGGGTCCGTCTTCGCGTCCAGCAGTGAACTCTCCCACTGGCTTATCCAGCAAGGGGCCAAGCTGGTCACGCGGGTGGAGCACCTGCTGGAGGAGCTGAACCTGAAGGCGGTGGCCCAGCAGTTGGAAATGAAGGAGTTGCTGCCGCCCCTGGGGGCCGAGGAGGAGCTGCTGCTGGCGCAGCTCTCCGCCGAGCCGGTCCACATCGATGCGGTGCGCCGCAGCGTCGGGCTTCCCACCGCCACGGTCAGCAGCACGCTGGCGCTCCTGGAACTCAAAGGGCTGGTGCGGCACATTGGCGGCATGAACTACGTGCTCGCCCGCTAGGGGGGTGTCCTGACTCCGGGCGTTGCGCGCGCCGGGGAGCCACGAGACCGGAGCAGTAGGGGCCGCGGCGCCTCATCAGCGGGTATAGACCACCCTGGGCAGAGTGTGATGTTCCGAAGTCGCCTTGCGCTCATCCTGGTGCTGGCGCTGACGCCTGGGTGCGGTGCCGCCGTGGTCCCTCCGCCCGCGGGCGCGCCGGCAGCGGTTACGACCCTGGCGGTCCTCAGCGGGAGCGTGGCCGTGCAACCCATCGGGGCCGCCGACGCTTCCCCGGCGCACACCGGGCAGGTTCTCTGGGTAGGCGATCGCATCCGCACCGGCACCGACAGCGCCGCCGTCATCACCTTTTTTGACGGCAGCACGGTGTCCCTGGGCGCCACGACCGAGGTGGCCCTGGCGCAGCAGCGCATGGGCGGCGACGCCCCCCGCAGCATCCAGATCGGGGTGCGCCAGTTCGCCGGGGCCACCTGGAGCCGCGCCGAACCGGCGCCCCAGGCGCACTATCGTTTCCGGGTGCTGCTGCCGGGGGCTGCCGTCGCGGTCCAGGAAAGCGCCACGCTGGAGACCCAGGTACGGGAGGATGGGAGCGCCCTGGTGCGCAGCGTGCGGGGTACGGCCGCGCTCAGCGGGATCTGGGGGCAGCAGCACCTCGCGGCAGGCCAGGAAGTGACCATCCCGCGCGACACGCCGCCCGAAGTTCCGGCGGAGACGCCGCTGCCCTTCCATCGCGTGACCCTGCGGCTGGACGCGCCCGCGCCCTCCTGGCTGCGGGTGGTGGACAGCGTGGGGCGCAGCGCCGGGACCGTCGATCCGGGGCTGCCGGTCGATCAGATGCCGGGCGCCCTGGTCGGCGACCCCCTGCGCACGCCCCAGGAGGTGGTCCTCACCCGCGTGCAGCCCGCTACCTACACGGTGCTCCTCAGCCCTGGAGCCGATGGCCCCTTCGCTGTCACGCTCACGGGAGAGAGCGGCGGCCAGGCGCTTGCCACCGAGGTGCGCCGGGGCCTGGCCCAGCGCGGCCAGCCCATCATGGCCCCCCTGACGGTCCACGGTCGGGGCGCCCACCTGACCGGCGCTACCCTGGGGTTCTTTGCGCCCGTGCGCAGGACACCGCCGGGGACCGTGGTGCGCACCCTGGCCGCGCTGGACGCCGTTGCTCTCCGCAGCGCCCAGCAGCCCGCCGCGCTGCCCACTGCGTCAGCAGCCGAGGAGACCCCCGCGATCACGACCCGCCAGTTGCCCACGGCCACGCCAACGGCCACCCGCACCCCAACGCCCAACCCCACGGCGACCAGCACCCGCGTCCCCTCACCCACGCCACCGCCGCTCGCGACGCCATCGCCGACGGCGACGCCGGAACCGCCCGCTCCTCCGCCCACCAGCACCCCCACACCCGCATCGCCCCAGCGCGAGCGCGGCTTTGAAGGTCGTCCCTGGTGACCGGGTCCGCACGCCAGTACGGCCCGGCGGTCGCCCTGCTGGCCTGTGGCGCTTTTGCCGCCCGCACCCTCACCCTCACCCACCAGAGCTTGTGGCTGGACGAGGTGGATGCGGTCGCGTTCGCCCAGCAGGACCTGCCGACGCTGCTGCGGATGATGGTCAGTCCTGCCCAGAACGGCGGCCTGTTCTACCTCCTGCTCAAGGGGTGGCTGCCCCTGGTGGGCCTGTCAGAGTTCACCCTGCGCTACGCCGCCGTCCTGCCCAGCGTCCTGGTCATCCCGCTCCTGTATGCGCTGGGACGGCGTCTGTTCAGCCCCGAGGCCGGGTTTTGGGCGGCGCTGCTGGCGGCGACCTCACCGTACCTGTTCTTCTACGCCCAGGAGGGCAAGATGTATGCCCTCTACGCGTGCCTGGCCGTGTGGGATATGTACCTCTTCATGGCTGCGCTGCACCAGGGAGGGCGATGGCGCTGGCTGGGCTACGGCGCCGTGACTGCGCTGGGGCTGTACGTCCACCTGTTTTTCGTGTTCCTGGTCGTTGCCCAGCACACCATCGCCCTGGCGGTCGCCTGGCGCTCCTGGGGCCGCCTGCGGGGCTGGTACCTCACCCAGGGAACCCTGGCGCTGCCCCTCCTGCCGCTGGCCCTCTGGGGGGTCCCGGCGGCGCTCTGGGGCTACCCGACGGCGTTCACGCCGCTCCCCCTGGGGACGATCCTCCAGGTGCTCTTGCTGCGCTTCACGCTGCACACGGAGTCCTGGCCCTCGCCGGTGGTGCTCGTGCCCTTCGCGGCCGCCGGGGTCGCGGCGCTCCTGGTACCGGGGCCGGTGCCGGACGTGGGGATAGGTCTGCGACCCACTCCTCCTTCCCCCACCGGGCGGGAACGGACCGGAGCATGGGCGGCCGGGGCGCGCCCCGGCCGGGTGGTGGTGCTGCTGTGGCTGGTGGTGCCGGTACTCTCCTACTACCTGGTCTCCTTCCAGGTGCCGGCCTTCATGCACCGCTACTTCACCATGCTCGTCCCGGCCTACTATCTGGCGCTGGGCGTGGGCTTGGCGGCGCTGCGGGGACGCTGGCCGCTGCTGGGGCTGCTGAGCGCCGCGGCTATCCTCGGAGTCTGGGGCGCCGCGGTGCTGCGTCCCGTGGAGGTGCGCCCCGACTTCCGGGGCGCTGCCCACTTCGTGACGGCGCGGGCGCAAGAGGGGGACGCCGTACTGTTCGTCGCGGAGTACGGCGTCCGCGCCTTCGCCTTCTACGCCCCGGACCATCCCCCGGCCCTGACCGCGCCCTATACCAACGACGGCGTCCCGGCAGAGGTGGCCGTCGCCGCGCTCCAGGAGCGCAGCGCACCGTACCGGAGGGTCTGGCTCGTGCTCTTCGAAGATTGGCTCTGGGACGGACGCCGGATCACCCGCAACTGGCTGGAACGCCGCGGCACCCAGGTGGAGGCTGCGGGCTTTCCCGGGATCACCGTCCTGGCCTACCGCCTGGACCGCTGACCATCGGGAAGCGCAGGGCCGGAGCGCGTGGACGCAGCCAGCATCCCTTGGGAGTGGCTCCCCGCGTGCTCGCACCGTGTTGGCGCTACCGCCGCCTCCCAGGACACCCTTGTGCGCTCACGACCAGCCCGGCGGTCTCATTCCGTCGCATTCCCGTAGGCAACGACGGGCGTCAGTATGGTCATCGTTTCCGAGAGGCGGTAGTGTTCTGTTAGCCGTGAACTGATGGGTGCGACCGCCGCCGTGATGATCCTTAACAACTGAATCGCGTAGCGGGTAGAGGGAGTCGCCGCCCTGAAGGGCGGGCCTCCTGTCCGTCTCAGAGGTCCGGCCTTCAGGCCGGCGGCCCTCCTGATTACGCGAA
>JACQUQ010000224.1 GCA_016210175.1 Chloroflexota bacterium
AGGTCGAGGAGTTTGGCGATGATTTCACGGCCATCATGGGCGCCGAGGGCATTCGCGAATTGCTGCGCGCGATCGACCTCAAGCACGAGGTCGAGGGGTTGCATAAGAATCTGGCCGCGACCACATCCGACACCAAGATCAAGAAGTTCGCCAAACGGCTCAAGGTGCTCGAGGCATTCAACAAGTCCGGCATCAAACCGGAGTGGATGGTGATGGAAGTGCTGCCGGTGCTGCCGCCCGAGCTGCGGCCGCTGGTACCGCTGGACGGCGGGCGTTTCGCGACTTCCGACCTGAACGATCTGTATCGCCGCGTGATCAACCGCAACAATCGCCTTAAACGATTGCTGGAGCTGAAAGCGCCCGAAATAATCGTGCGCAATGAGAAGCGCATGCTGCAGGAAGCGGTCGATTCGCTGCTCGACAACGGGCGGCGCGGCAAGGCAATGACCGGCGCCAACAAACGTCCATTGAAGTCGCTCGCCGATATGATCAAGGGCAAGGGCGGCCGCTTCCGGCAGAATCTGCTCGGCAAACGCGTCGACTACAGCGGGCGTTCGGTGATCGTGTCGGGGCCGGAGCTAAATCTGCACCAGTGTGGCCTGCCCAAGCGGATGGCGCTGGAGCTGTTCAAGCCTTTTGTGATGCGGCGACTGATTGCCCGAGGGCTGGCGTACAATATCAGAAGCGCCAAGCGCGCTGTGGAGCAGGGGAAGCCAGAGGTCTGGGAAATCCTGGAAGAAGTGGTGAGCGACCATCCGGTGATATTGAATCGCGCTCCCACGCTGCATCGTCTCAGCATGCAGGCTTTCATGCCTGTTCTCATCGATAGCAGCGCCATCCAGCTTCATCCTCTGGTTTGCGCGGCTTTCAACGCTGACTTCGACGGCGACCAGATGGCGGTCCACGTGCCCCTCTCCCGCTATGCGGTGGAGGAGGCCCGCCGGCTGATGATGAGCACCCGCAACCTGCTCTCCCCCAGCTCGGGCGAGCCCATCGTGGCCCCGACCCTGGACATGGTGCTGGGCTGCTACTACCTGACGGTGCTGCGCCCCGGCGCCAAGGGCGAGGGCATGACCTTCGCCAGCTTCGACGAGGCCAAGCTGGCCTACGAGATGGGGCTGGTCGACCTCCAGGCGGAGATCACGACGCGCGATCCCTCCCTGGGCAATGGCCTGCTCAAGACCACGGTGGGCCGCATCATCTTTAACCAGGTGTTGCCGACGGACCTGGGCTTCCGCAACGAGGTGATGGACAAGGGCGCGCTGAAGCAGATCGTGGCCGACTGCTATCGCCTCCTGGGGAGCGAGGATACCGCGCGGGTGGTGGACGCTATCAAGCACATGGGGTTCCACTACGCCACCCGGTCGGGCATCACCATCGCCGTAAACGACTTGAAGATCCCGGTGCCCAAGGCCGAGATCCTGTCCGTCGCGGAGGGCCAGATCGCCGAGGCCGAGGCCCAGTATCAGAAGGGCCTCATCACCGACGAGGAGCGCTACCAGAGCACCATCCGGGCCTGGGAAGAGGCCACCAGCAAGATGCAGGAGGTGCTGGGCGCGGCCATGGACCGCTACGGCTCCCTGTACATGATGGCGACCTCCGGGGCCAAGGGCAACATCAAGCAGATCCTCCAGATGGCCGGGATGCGGGGCCTGATGAGCGACCCGACGGGCCGCATCATCGAGCTGCCCATCAAGTCCAGCTTCCAGGAAGGGCTGACCGTGCTGGAGTACTTCATCTCCACCCACGGCGCCCGCAAGGGCCTGGCCGACACCGCGCTGCGGACCGCCGACAGCGGCTACCTCACCCGTCGCCTGATTGACGTGGCGCAGGATGTGGTAGTCCTGGAGGAGGACTGCGGCACCACGCTCGGTATCTGGCTTACCGATGCCCGCGAGCGGGGGGTGATGGAGTCCCTGGAGGAGCGCGTCATCGGGCGGCTGGCGGCCATGCCCATCGCCCATCCTGCCACCGGGGAGATCCTGGTGGACCGGGATGGTCTTATCGATGAAGTGCAGGCCCGCCGCATCGCGGAGGCCGGGATCGACCGGGTCTACGTGCGGTCGCCCATGAACTGCCTCGCGCGGCGCGGCATCTGTCAGAACTGCTACGGCTGGAGCCTGGGGGTGCGGCAGATGGCGGCCCTGCGGGAGGCGGTGGGCATCATCGCCGCGCAGAGCATCGGCGAGCCGGGCACCCAGCTCACCATGCGGACCTTCCATACCGGCGGTGTGGCCGGCGTGGACATCACCCAGGGCTTGCCCCGGGTGGAAGAGCTATTTGAAGCGCGGGTCCCCAAGGGCCAGGCCATCATCTCGGAGATCGATGGTACCATCGAGATCCTGCAAGTGGGCGAGGCGCGGCGTATCCGGGTCACCAGCAGCGACATCTACCGGGACGAGCGCATATTGCCCGAGGGCTGGGAGCTCCTGGTGGAGCACGGCCAGACGGTCGATCTGGGGACGCCCCTGGCGCGCCCGACCGAGGAGCCGTCCGCCGCCAGCGAGGAAGGCACGGCGCTGGTCCCCGCGGAGGCTACCCTGACCTCGCCCATGACGGGGCAGGTGTTTGTCGAGCGCGACGGCAGCCGCACGCGCCTCGTGGTCGCCTACGAGGAGCGGGAGGAGCGCGAGTACCCCATCCCCGCCGCGGCCCAGATCCGGGTGGAGAACGGCACGCGGATCAAGGCCGGGGACCAGCTCACCGACGGCGCGGTGAACCCGCAGGACATCCTGCGTATCCTGGGACGGGACGCCGTGCAGGGCTACCTGGTCGAGGAAGTCCAGAAGGTCTACCGCTCCCAGGGCGTGAGCATCAACGACAAGCACATCGAGACCATCGCTCGCCAGATGTTGCGCCGGGTGCGGGTAGACAATCCGGGCGATACCGACTTCCTCCCCGGCGAACTGGTCGACCGCTTCCGCTACGAGGAGGAGAACGCCCGGGTGCTGGCCGAGGGCGGTGAACCCGCCACGGCCGAGACGGTGCTGCTGGGCGTTACCAAGGCCTCG
Organism: Chloroflexota bacterium; assembly: GCA_016210175.1. Taxonomy (GTDB): domain Bacteria; phylum Chloroflexota; class Dehalococcoidia; order SHYD01; family JACQUQ01; genus JACQUQ01. The sequence goes on from JACQUQ010000224.1 coordinate 3,012, forward strand.
CTGAACACCGAGAGCTTCCTGGCGGCGGCCTCCTTCCAGGAGACCACCCGGGTGCTGGCCGAGGCGGCCGTCAACGGCCAGATCGACCGGCTCCAGGGCCTGAAGGAGAACGTCATCATCGGCAAGCTGATCCCGGCCCAGGGGTTGCAGTTCCCTGAGCCGCCGACGGCCCCTCCCAGCCTGGAGGTGCTGACGCCCCTGCCGTCCTAACCCGGTGGAGAAGGGCCGTTGGGGCGCACGGCCGTGCGCCCCTACGGAAAGGCATAACGCATACTCGCCCCCACAGGTTTAGCGCATGGTGCAGCGGTCAGTAGGAAGCCCCCGCTCCTCATCAAGAGCGGGGGCTTCCTTTGTCCTGCAAGATTCCCTGCGGCCTCTCACCGCATGCGGTTGACGAACCGCACCACGTGCTCGAAGGCCTCCAGGTCTCTCCGGGCGCGGTCCGCGGCTTCTTCCAGCTCCCGGAGCTGGCGCTCCAGCTCTTGGGCCTGCTGAAAGCGCTGCTCCAGATCGTCACGCTCCTGTCCGGTTATCAGAAAGGCGTAGATCTCCAGGATTATCCGCGCAAATTCCTTGGCCCGCTCGGTCTGCACCCGGTTGAGGCGTACCACCTCTTCCTCTGTGGCGGTGCGCAGGTCGTTGATCGCCTCGTGGCGCAACCCCTGGTCCAGCCTGAAGAACCACGCTTCGATCCACTGGCGATCAATCGGCATAGCGACGTGCTCCCTGGGTGTAGGAAAGTGGGGCGACGGGGCATGGGCGACACCCGGCCCATTGTACCACAGTCAGCAACCCGGCAACGACCGCTGGGGCCGCGCCCGTTGCCGGTGGTCAGGTCTCTACGCCCAGGATGGTCCGGGCCAGTTCCTGGGGGGAGGTCGTGGCATTGCCCAGCCGTCGTACCACAATGCCCGCCGCATAGTTCGCCAGGTGCGCCGCGTCCACCAGCGGCACCCCCGCCGCCAGCGCCAGGGTGAGGGTCGCAATCACCGTATCCCCCGCGCCGGTCACGTCGTAGACCTCGCTGCGGTTGACGGCCGGCAAGTGCGCGCAGGTCTCCTCGTTACTAGCCACGGACATGCCGCTGCTGCCACGGGTAATGATCACCGCCTGCGCTCCCAGGCGGCGCTGCAATAGGCGGGCGGCGCGGGCAAAATCGTCGTCCCGCTGGAGCGCACGCCGCAAGAAGGCGGCGGCCTCCTCCTGGTTGCACTTGATGACCGTCGCGCCGCGGAACTTGTCCAGGTCGCCCTGGGAGTCCACCGTAACCAGCATGCCGCGCTCCTGGGCCAGGTGACAGATGGCCTGCACCAGGCCCCGGTCCACGACCCCGCTCTTGTAGTCGGAGATGAGCACAGCATCGGCCCCAGGGGCGAGCGCCTCCAGCCGGGCCAGGACCTGGCGCTGCACCCCGCGGTCCAGGGGACGCCGCTCCTGGCGGTCCACTCGCGCCACCTGCTGTGGAAAGCGAAGGCTGACTTCCGCCAGGATACGGGTCTTGACGGTGGTGCTGCGGGAGCTATCCACGACCAGGCCCGTCCCGTCGATATCCCAGCCCCCCAGCAGGTCGGCCAGGGACCGGCCTTCCTCGTCCTGGCCCACCACACCCGCCACTGCCGCGACTCCGCCCAGGGCCCGGATGTTCAGCGCGGGGTTGGCCGCCGCGCCCGGCACCAGGAAGCGGCGCTGGTACTCCAGCACCGGCACCGGCGCCTCCCGGCTGAGGCGCTGGGCCCGGCCCACAATGTACTCGTCCAGGCACAGGTCGCCCACGACCAGGACGCGGCGGCCCGCCAGGTGGGGCAGCCACCCCACCAGGCGCTCGCGCTCCTCCGGGGCCAGCGTCAGGACGCCGCGCTCCATTACGCCTCCTCGTGTGCGCATCCGGCTACCGGTCTATCCGCAGCACCGCCAGGTAGACCCCCAGGGCCAGCGCCAGCAGCACCAGGGGCGAGGCCAGGGGTGCCACCACCAGCCCAGGCGCCAGGGCCAGGGCACCGGCAAGCCCGAACCGGAGGGCCAGCGGGAAGAGCAGCGACACCAGGAACGCGCCCGGCACCGCCAGCCCCGCGATCACTTTCAGCCCGGTGGACCGCTTGCGGTTGACGGCCCGGCTGACGGCCTCGCCGATGAGGAAGCCCACCGCGGCGGCGGCCACGAAGGTCCCGTAGCCGCGCAGGGGTAGGAGGCTCCACAGGATACCCAGCGCCAGGGCTACCCCCGCGGCGACGGCAGCCGCCTGCGCGTACTGGAGCGGCGAGACCTCGAAGATCGGCAACCGGCGCAGGCGGGCGCACTCCCGGCAGCGCGCCCCCACGGGGGTCTGGACCAGGCAGCGCGGGCAGATGGGCGTCCCGCAACGGCCACAGGTCAGGCCGGTCTCCACCGTCGGGTGGGCCGCACAGTACCGGACCTCTGGCTGGCCCTGGCCGGTCTCCAGGAGGCTCATCGCCGGCACTCCTCCCCGTTCCGGTCGCGCGCCCGGTCCTGCGGGGGAACTGGGACCAGGCGGGAGCGGGCCGCCTCCCGTAGCACCAGCGCCGCGAAGCGCGGCAGCCGGAGCATCCGCCGCCAGCGCCAGGGCTCCCGGACCAGGCGGTGCAGCCACTCCAGCCCCAGGCGGCGCATCCAGCGCGGGGCGCGCCGCGCTCCCCCGGCGATATAGTTGAACGCGCCCCCAACGCCCATCGCCACGGGCACCTCCAGGCGCGCCAGGTGGCGGGCGATCCACAGGTCCTGCTGGGGCGCGCCGTAGGCGACAAAGAGCAGGTGCGGCCGCGCGGCTCGTATGCGCTCGACGATCTCATCCTCCTCCGCGGGCGCGGGCGATCCGCTATGGACCCCCACCACCTGGAGGGCCGGAAACCGGCCCCGTAAGACCTGGGCGGCCCGCGCAGCTATGCCCTCGCGCGCCCCCAGCAGGAAGACCCGGTAGCCCCGCTCCGCGGCCAGCGCCGCCAGGGTCTCCACCAGGTCCACGCCCGGAAGCCGGGCCGGGAGCGGAGCGCCCAGCAGCCATCCGGCCCACACCAGCCCCACGCCATCGGCCAGGGCCAGGTCGGCCCGGCGCAACACCTCGCGGAACGCGGGATGCTCCTGCGCCTGGATGATGAACTCAGGGTTGACCGTGACCACCTGGTGGGGCAGGCCGCTTTCGATGAACGCGGTCAGCCGCGCCAGCGCCGCGGCGGCAGTGAGCCGGTCGACGCGTACTCCCAGCACTTCGACAGGGCTGAGGACTGCGGACTGCGGACTGCGGGGGGAGAGCGGTGTGGTACTCATGACTCATCCCTCAGCGCCCAGGGCGACTCCGAGCATGCGGCGCACAGCCTCCGTCACGTGCTCCGGGCTGAGCGTGACCAGACAGGTGCGCTCCGGGCAGCCCTGGGGGGTGCCCAGACCGACGCCGATATACACGCAGGGGCTACAGGGCAGATCGACCCGGAGCACGGTGGCCCGGCTCTCCCGGCCGCGCCCGGTCCATGGTCCCCAGGCCCGGTGATTGGACGGCCCGAAGACGGCAACCACCGGCGTGCCCACCGCTGCCGCCAGGTGCATCACCCCGCTGTCGCTGCCCAGGAACACGTCGCACCGCTCAAGCATCGCGGCGAGCTGGCCGAGGGTGGTGCGCCCCGCCAGGTCCAGCGGCGGAGGCTCGACCCCGGCGGCGGCCTGGGCTGCCAGCGCGGCTTCGCCCGGCCCGCCTACCAGCACCACACGCACGCCGTCCTGCCGGGCCAGCGTGTGGGCTACCGTGTTGAAGCGCTCCACGGGCCAGCGCCGGGCCGGACTGAAGGCGCCGCTGCCGGGGTGGATAGCCACGCGCGGACCGCCCGGCGGCAGCAGCGCCGCGGCGAAGGCCCGGTCTGCGGGGCGCAGGGGGAACTCCAGTGGGCCACCGTCCGGCTCAGCGCCCAGGAGCCGCACGACCTCCTCCCAGTACTCCACCTCGTGGTGGGCGCCAAAGCCCAGGTCCCCGGCGCGGTGGGTCAGGAACCCGGCGCGCCCCAGGCCGTTGTCCAGCCCCGCCCGCACCGGGGCGCCGGTCGCCAGGGCCAGGGCCGCGTACTTGAGCGCTCCCCAGCGGGTCGTCAGGTGGTGCAGCACCGCGACCGCATCAAAGCGGCCCGCCCGCAGGCGCCGCGCCAGCCCCAAGCCCAGGGCCAGCGCCCTCGGTGTCACGGCTTCCGCAACGCGGTCGAAGCGGGCCTTGGGGAAGATCATCAGACCATCCACCAGGGGCGAGCCGTCAAGGACCGCGGCGCCTAGGGGCGTGACCAGCGCGGTGATGTGGGCCGCAGGATGGGCGCGCCGCAGCGCCCGCAACGCCGGGGTTGCGGTCAGCACATCGCCGATATCGGCCAGCTTGACCACCAGGATACGGCGCACCGTCATGTCCCTGCTCCATCTTCCTCTGCCGGGGCAGGGCCTTTTCAACGTGGCAGCGCCACCGCCCGCCCCATTCGTCCTGAGCGTGTCGAA
>JACQUQ010000216.1 GCA_016210175.1 Chloroflexota bacterium
AGGCCGCCGCGCTGCTGACGAGCTTCGGCCATTCCCCCGGCGGCCTGGACCTGCTGTGGTTCTACCAGCCCTTCGGTGAGGCGGGGGCGCCGTAACGAGCGGCAGCGTGGCAGGCAGGAGTGGACAGCCCCCGGCACCGGCTGGGGGCTGTCCATCGCCAGACGGCGGTAGACCAAGAGTGAGTGAGGACACGGTGACACAGGAAACCCAACGGCATGGAACCGGCCTGCTGGCCGGCGGCGCGCCGGGCTTCACCCCGGACGCCCTGGCGGAGCTGTCCCGGCGCACGGGCGACCCCACCTGGGTCGCGGAGCGGCGCCAGGCGGCCTGGGCGCGCTTCGGGCAGATCCCGATGCCCACCCGCACCGATGAATCGTGGCGGCGCACCGACCTGAGCGCCCTGGACCTCCAGGGCTACCTGCCCTTTGCCCCGGCCCCGGCGCGGGCGGCGACCGTGGCGGACCTGCCCGCCGACCTGCTGACCGCGCTGGATCTCGGCGGGCCGCGTGGCGGTCTCATGGTGCAGCACAACTCCGAGCCGGTCTACGAGGCGCTGGACCAGACATGGTCCAGCAAGGGCGTCATCTTCACCTCCCTGGAGCGGGCGGTCCGGGAGCACTCGGACCTGGTAGCGCGCCACTTCGGAACAGCGGTACCGGCGGACTACTGGAAGTTCTCGGCCCTCAACGAGGCCTTCTGGAGCGGCGGCGTTTTCCTGTACGTGCCCCGCAACGTGGTGGTGGACGTGCCCCTGGTCTCCTGGCTGTGGGCGGGCGAGCCCAACCTGGCGACGGTGGGCCGCGTGCTCATCGTGGCTGAGGAGGGCAGCCAGGTCTTCCTCGTGGACCAGTACGCCTCCCCCGAAGGACGGGGCGGCGGGCTGCACCTGGGCGCGGTGGAAATCCTGCCCGGGCCGGGCGCGCAGGTTACCTACCTGGCCCTCCAGGAATGGGGGCATGACACCTGGGACCTGACCGCCCAGCGCGCCCTGGGACGGCGCGACAGTACGGCCACCCTCATCAACGCCGGGTTCGGCGGTAAGGTGGTGCGGGTGAACGAGGAGGCTATCCTGGAGGAGCAGGGGGCCAGCGCCTTCCTGTATGGGGTCTACTTCCCCGATGGCGCCCAGCACCTCGACTTCCACACCCTCCAGGACCACCGGGCGCCCCACACCACCAGCAACCTGCTGTTCAAGGGTGCGCTGCGGGACCAGGCCAAGGCGGTGTACGAGGGCCTGGTGCAGGTGCGGAAGGAAGCCAAGGGCACTGATGCCAACCAGACCAACCGCAACATCCTGCTCAGCCGCACCAGCAAGGCCGACTCGCTGCCCATGCTCCAGATCGAGACCGCAGACATCCAGCGGTGCAGCCACGGCGCCACCGTGGGCCAGGTGGATGAGAACCAGTTGTTCTACCTGATGGCCCGCGGCCTGCCCCGTGAGGAGGCCACCGAGGTCCTCATCGAAGGCTTCTTCCAGGAGGTCGCCGACCACATCCCGGAGGAGGCCGTCCGGGAGCACGTCCGGCAGGTCGTCGCGCGCAAGCTGTAGCGTCCTGTCAATCCTCCTTTGATGGGTGCCACCCCACCGCCCTTCAGGGCGGGCCCGCCGTTCACGGCGGCGGTCGCACCCATCAGTTCACGGCTGACAGCACAGTAGAGCGTCTACCGCGGCGGCAGGCACGGATAGAGCGCCCAAACCGCGGGAGCTAAAGGATCAACCATGGCAGAACCGCAGTTCTTTACCGTAGCCAGAGTGGGAGAGGTCGCGCCGGATACGGTGCGGGTGGTGTACGTCGGGCCGCGCCGCCTGGCATTGTGTCACGTGGACGGGGAGTACTACGCCATCGACGACATCTGTACCCATGATGGCGGGCCCCTGGGCGAGGGCGAGCTGTTCGACTGCGAGATCGAGTGCCCCCGCCACGGCGCCCGCTTTGATGTGCGTACCGGCGCCGTCCGCGCCTTGCCGGCGGTGTTCCCGGTGGCGACCTACCCCGTCAAGATCGCGGGCGATGAGATCCAGGTGGGCGTCCCGATGGAGTCAGCCCAGCGGTAGGCGCGACCGCTCTCCCCCCGCCCCTCTCCCCTGGGAGGGGAGAGGGATGCCCGAATTCCCCTCCTGTGCAGGGAAGGGGACCAGGGGATGAGGTCCAAGCGAGAGGGTGCAGCATATGTTCGACGCACGGGCTATCCGGAAGCAGTTCCCCATCCTGGAGCGGCAGGTCCACGGGGTCCCCCTGGTGTACCTGGACAACGCGGCCACCTCCCAAAAGCCGCAGGCCGTGCTGGACGCCCTGACCGACTACTACACGCGCTACAACGCCAACGTACATCGGGGCATCCACACCCTGGCGGAAGAGGCCACCGCGGCCTACGAAGCGGCCCGCGCCAGGATCGCCCGCTTCATCGGCGCGGCCGGGCCCGAGGGTGTCCTGCTCACCCGCAACACCACCGAGGCCATCAACCTGGTGGCCTACGCCTGGGGCCGCCGCCACCTGCGGGAGGGCGACGAGGTCCTGCTGACGGAGATGGAGCACCACAGCAACCTGGTGCCCTGGCACCTGCTGGCCGCGGAGCAGGGCGTGCGGCTGCGCCATATCGGGATTACGGACGAGGGCTACCTGGACCTCTCGAACCTGGACGAGTTGCTCACGGAGCGCACCCGGCTGGTCTCCGTCACCCACATGTCCAACGTCCTGGGGACCATCAACCCGGTCCGGCTGCTGGCGGAGCGGGCGCACCAGGTGGGGGCCATGGTCCTGGTGGACGGCGCTCAGAGCGTACCCCACCTGCCGGTGGACGTGGCCGACCTGGGCTGCGACCTGCTGGCCTTCTCCAGCCACAAGATGCTCGGCCCCACCGGCGTGGGGGTGCTCTACGGCCGCCCGGAGGTACTGGAGACCTTCAGCCCCTTCCTGGGCGGCGGCGAGATGATCCAGGAAGTCTACCTGGACCACTCCACCTACGCCGACCTGCCGCACCGCTTCGAGGCGGGCACGCCCAACATCGCCGATGCTATCGCCTTCGGCGCGGCCATCGACTTCCTGAGCGGCCTGGGCATGGAGCAGGTGCGGGAGCACGAGGTCGCCCTGACGAGCTACGCGCTGCGGGCGCTCTCCCAGGTGGACGGGCTGACCATCTACGGTCCGCAGGACCCGCAGCACCGGGGCGGGGTCATTGCCTTCAACCTGGAGGGCGTGCATCCCCACGACCTGGGCACCTTGCTGGACCAGATGGGGGTAGCGGTGCGGGCAGGCCACCACTGCGCCCAGCCCCTCATGCGCCGCCTGGGGGTACCGGCTACGGCGCGGGCCAGCTTTTACCTGTATACAACCGAAGAAGAGATTGATGTCTTGGTGACGTCGCTGGAGAAAGTAAAGGAGTTCTTTGTCAATGCTGGGCGGCGGGCTGGACGAGCTGTATAGAGAGGTCATCCTCGACCACTCCAAGAACCCGCGCAACTACCGGGAACTGCCCGCGCCGGATGTGTGCGTCAAGGGCCATAACCCCCTGTGCGGCGATCAGATCATTCTGGAGCTGAAGATCTCCGGCGGGACGGTCGAAGCGGCGGGCTTTCACGGGTCGGGCTGCGCCATCAGCCAGGCCTCGGCCTCCATGCTGACCGACTCGATAAAGGGCAAGTCCCTGGAGGAAGCCGAGCGGTTGATCCAGCAGGTGAAGGGCATGGTCATGGGCACCGGCCCCACGGTCTCCGACGGGAATGGCGACCTGGAGGCCCTGGAGGGGGTCAAGAAGTTCCCGGTGCGGGTCAAGTGCGCGACGCTCTGCTGGAACACCTTGCAGCAGGCCATTCTGACCTACCGGGCCGGGGGCCATGTCGCTGAACAGGTGGAGAAGTAGCATGCGGGGCTGCATGCAAGAGCAGCACAGAGCGAGAGCTACTGGACCGGACCTGATGCGGTGGAGGAGATACGGGCACAGCGGGAGCAGTAGCGGTAGAACCATCTGATGCCTGGCCGTCTGTAAACATCCTCGTGGCCGTAGCGGCGCTGGCGACGGGCCGAATGCCGCATGACCGTTGGAGCAAAGACCGCAGGGCGTCAGACCGACGCCCTGCTCGTATCCTCGCCGTTGGTGGTGCCCGGCGGTTCCAGCCGGAAACCGGTTAGCGGTTCTTGAACACCGGTGTGCGCTTCTCGGCGAAGGCGCGCGGCCCCTCTAAAGAATCCTCCATGCCCCGCAGGTTGTGCTCCAGGGCCGAGGCATACGCCTGGGCTTCCGGGATGCTCATGTTCCAGCAGCGGTAGATCATCTCGTTGAAGTTGCGCACCACGCGCGGGGCCAGGTTGCAGATCCGCCGCGCCCAGTCGATGGCCTCGCTCATCAGTTGCTCTTTGGGGACGACCTTGTTCACAAAGCCCATTTCGTACGCCCGCTGGGCCGTGACCCGGCGGTCGCCCATGATGCAGATTTCCAGGGCGTGGCCGGTGTGCATAAGCCGGGGGAGCCAGGCCACGAAGCCGGCCCCCTGGTTCCAGCGGGCCTCCGCGATGTTCATTTCAGCATAGTCCACGGCGATGCGGAAGGTGCAGTTCTGGGCCACCGACCAGCCTCCGGCGATGGCGAAGCCGTTGATGGCCGCGATCGTGGGTTTCCAGCATCCCAGGTGTACCCCAATGGGGGTGACGGTGCGGGCCCGCCCGCGGTAGGGGGCATCCCCTCCCTGGGTCTCCAGCTCCGCCCGGATCTTCAGGTCCTGCCCGGCGGAGAAGGCCCGGTCGCCCGCGCCGGTGACAATGGCTACCCAGCACTCTTCGTCCTCGGCGAACCGCGTCCAGGCATCCACCCAGCGGTGCCCCATGGCCGGATCGCTGGCGTTCATACGCTCCGGCCGGTTCATGGTGATGATGGCGATACGTCCGTCGTCGATGGTCTCATAGAGCAGTTCCTTATGGGGCCAGCCAGGAGCCGGGACGCGGGTGTCGTTGATCGCCATGACGCCTTCTCCTTCTTGCTTGTCCCCCCGGGGCGGTACCGCACCAACGCGCTGGTGATGGGTCACCGGTTCTTGAACTGGGGCCGGCGCTTCTCGGTGAATGCGCGCGGTCCCTCCAGGCTGTCCTCCATGCCCTCCAATTGCTGGTCCAGCACCCGGCCCAGGGCCCGGCCGCTCATCACGTCCATGTCCCAGCCGCGGTAGAGGAGTTGCTTGCCATTGCGGACCACCCGCGGCGCCAGGTACAGCATGCGGTCGGCCCAGGCCAGGGCTTCCTCCATCAGCTTCTCCTTGGGCACCACCTTGTTAACCCACCCCATCTCGTAGGCCCGCTGGGCTGTGATGACCGTGTCGCCCCACAGCACCAGCTCCAGCGCGTGGCCCAGCCCTATGTAGCGGGTCAGGTCGTGAACCCAGCCCGTCGGCATGTTCCAGCGGGCTTCAGAGATCCCCATCTGGGCATGCTCCGCCGCGATGCGGATGTCGCAGCGGTGGGCCACGATAAAGCCGCCGGCAAAGGCGTAGCCGTTGATGGCGGCAATGGTCGGCTTCCAGTGATTGGTGAAATCCGGGGGCAGTATGGGGCGCCAGGGCGGTGGGGGAGGGATACGCCCCTCGCGGACGGCCACCGTCTCTTTCAGGTCCACCCCGGCGCTGAAGGAGCGGTCGCCCGCCCCGGTAATGATGGCCACCCACGCGTTGTCGTCGGCAGCGAACCGCTCCCAGCCCTCCACGATGGCGTTATTGAGCTCCGTGGTGAGGGCGTTGAGCTGCTGCGGGCGGTTCATCGTCATGATGACGATACGCCCGTTCTCCCTGGTCTCGTAGAGCAGGACCGGTTCAGCCATACGCGTGCTCCTTTGCTCGATGGCGTCCGGCCGACTCTCTGAGCGGAGCGTCCAGGAAACGCCGCAGCACTGGCACAGCCGGCACACGCCGTGATAACGGGATAAGGGCGGACCTGACATCCACCCCTATCGGCAACCGCCAGTGGTCTGTTATCTGTGAACTGATGGGTGAGACTGCCGCCGTGAACGGCGGGCCCGCCCTTCAGGGCGGCGGGGTGGCACCCATCACCGGAGGATTGACAGAGCACTGACCGCCAGCGCGAGCGCGCCACCGCACGCTCGCCGACCGACGGCGACTGCCCGGCGGGACGCCGGTACTCTCGCGAGCGGGCCGCGCTACTTCTTGATGGTGAGCGGCAGCCCGAGATCGGCCGAGACCGCCTCCAGGGACTGGTAGGTCGGGAGGTCCAGCGGAATACCGTGGACGCGCCGGTACTCCTCGGTCTCCGCGTCGATCTCGCCGTGGACGTAGATGCGGTCGTGGCCCGGCAGCTTCTCCGAGCCGTGGATGACCTGGTACATCTCGTCCATGGCTTCCTTGAACTCATCGAGGGGACGGAAGCCATCAATGCGGAGCGCCCCGAAGAAGTGCCCCGTGTTGGGGGCTGCGCCGGCGGGCCGGGCGCCTTCGTTGGCCAGCTTGGCGAAGGTTGCGCCGAAGGCCGCGCCGGAGAGCGCGCCGCACAGGATGTCCACCAGCAGCATCAGGCCGTAGCCCTTGTGGCCGCCGGTCTCCTTCAGACCGCCCAGGGGCAGCATGTACCCGCCGTCCGCGCGGGTGTTGGGGTTGTCGGTCAGGTTCCCCTCGCGGTCCATCACCCAGCCCAGGGGCACCTTGTGCCCGCGCCGCATGGCGATCTCCAGCTTCCCAAAGGCGACCACCGTCGTCGCGAAGTCCATGACGAAGGGCGGGCCGCTCTTGGTGGGTGCGGCCACCGCTATCGGGTTGGTCCCGAACAGCCCGGTGCGGCCGTAGGTGGGCGGGGTCCCCCCCCCCGGTCCGACGTTGGTCATGGAGATACCGATCATGTCGTAGGGCAAAGCCATGCGCGCATAGAACCCGGCGATACCGTAGTGGCTGCTGTTGCGCACCGATACGAACCCGGCGCCGGTGGTCTTGGCCTTCTGGATAGCCATCTCCATGGCGCGCCGGCCAACGATCATCCCCAGCCCATTGTCGCCGTCTACCACCGCAGTCGAGGCCAGCTCATGGACGATGCGCACCTCGGGGTTGGCCTTCACCGCGCCGGCCTTCAAGCGCTCCACGTAGTTGCGCAGGCGCGGCACGCCGTGGGAATCGACCCCGGTGAGGTCAGCCTTCAGCAGCACCTCGGCCGCCTCGCGGGCGTTGGACTCCGTCACCCCACGGTTGGTAAAAACCCTGACCACAAAGTCTTCGAGCGCCTGGGCATCCACGACGACCGTTTCGACATCGGCTTCAATGACCACCACTGCACTCCTTCCTTACATCTGACCGCAGGATCGCACCGACCGAGAGCGCCAGCGGGAGCCGGGCTATCCCGGAGACCATAACGCGGGTACCTCACCCTTCGCTGGCTCGTCTCCCCAAAGATACTGCACTAGGAGCGTTCCTGCCAAGCTCCTCCTTATCATCGGCTATGCTCCCACCACGCAGACCGGTGTGTGCTGCTGGTGCGGCCTGCGCACGCGCCGCACTCCGCTCCCGTTCCCGGCGCTCTAGATGGAGCGGGTGGCGGCCCGGTCCTCCGGGTCCATACCGGCATCGGGCGCGTACTCGGTCCCGATGTAGCCCTCCGCCTGCAAGCGGAGCACGTCCGCTTCCGAGAGCCCCAGGAGTTCGCCGTACACGAAGGCATTGTACTCCCCCAGCGGGCTGGGCGGAATGCGCACGCTCAGGGGTGTGGCACTCATCTTCCACAGCATGCCGGGGTAGCGGTGCGTTCCGGCGTAGCGCTGGGTCACGGTCTCGAAGAAGCCGCGCGCCGCCAGTTGGGGGTCGCTCAACGCCTCATAGTCTGCCAGCACCGGCCCCGCCGGAACGCCCACCCGCTGGAGGATCGCCATCACGTCGTAGTGGTCGTGCTGCCGGGTCCACTCCGCGATGATGGCGTCCAGGGCGTCCTGGTGGCGGACGCGGCCCAGCGCATCGGCAAAGCGCGGGTCCTGGGCCAGTTCCGGGTGGCCGATGGCCCGGCACAGGGCCGCGAACTCGGCGTCGTTCCGTACCGCGATGACGGCCCAGGCGTCGGTCCCGCGGCAGGGGTAGCAGCCGTGGGGGGCCATCGCCCGGTCCCGGTTGCCCAGTTGCTCCCCGGTGCGGCCGTTCATAGCGAAGTCCAGGTAGGGCCAGGCCAGGTGCGGGATGAGGGCTTCGGCGTGGGAAACATCGATGAACTGGCCTTTGCCGGTGCGCTCCCGGTAGTGCAGGGCGGCCATGACGGCAAAGGCGACCGTGACCGCCACGACGGCATCGGAGTGTACGCAGGGGAGCGTGACGCTGGGGTCCGTGCCGGGGTAGCCCCGCAGCAGGTGGTGACCGACGTAGGCGTCGATGCTATTGCCCAGGGTCACGTAGCCCTGGCAAGGGCCCGCTTCGCCCCAGCCGGGCATACCGACCATGACTAGGCCCGGCTGGACCTCCCGCAGGACCTCGTAGGCGAGCCCCATCTTGCGCATGGTGCCCGCGGAGTAGCCCGCGACCAGCACATCGCTGACGGCGACGAGCCGCTGGAACAGGTCCTTGCCCAGTGGGCGGCTCAGGTCCAGGGTAATCCCCAGCTTATTCCGGTTGCACATGTTATGGCTGGCGTTGCGGTCCCAGGGTCGGGGCGCGGTGGTATCGTTGTCCACCAGCCAGCGGCCACCCGGCGGGGCCACCGCCGGGCGGTTGGTCGGCGCCCGCGGGAACGACTCGACCTTGATCACCTCGGCCCCCAGGTCGCCCAGCAGGGACGTCGCCATCGGCCCGGCCCACACCTCGCTCAGATCCAGCGCCCGCACCCCTTCCAGCGGCAGTGGCACCATGGCTCCCTCCATCCGCAAAGAGACTACCTCAAAACCGGTAGCCGGGTGAGCCGTCGCTACCAGAGCGCGGTGGACGGTGCTCTCATCCGGCAAGTCGCTGGGTAGGTGGTTCCACGGGCAGCCAGCCCCATGCGAAAGATGACGGCGTCCAGCACGCCACGGAGCTTGACCCGCGAGCGGCCGGTCCGCGTGAGCGGGCACGCTCAGCCAGAGCAGTGGGCCATGCCCCTGCGGGGCACCACCGAGCCTGAAAGAACCGCTCGTGGTGAGCTTGTGAACCAATCCAGCCAGAGCCGTCCCTTGAGCTTGTCGAAAGGAACAGCGGCGTCCCTTCGACAGGCTCAGGGAACGCCGCGAGGCCAAAAACTCACATGCTCTCCGGACGAGCGGGCTATTTTCCGGCCAGAAGTCCCCTCCGTAGATGCACGACCGTCTACCGAGGTGGGTCTTGCACTACGACAAAAGTAGCCTGGCCGTAGTTGAGAAAATGGGAACTGAGCGAGCAGATAACGAGATACTGGCCTGGCCTCGTGAAGGTATAGTACAGGTCAATGGCTCCTGCCCGCCTATCCGCTTCAGAAACTCCATCCGGGGAGGGGCCGTGCACCAGCCTCCCCTCCGCGTCGTCGATAAAACTCCCCTGAAGGATGCGCGTGTCGATATCGGCCAAGGTCGTCACCGGGCCGGTACCGAGCTTGGCGAGTCCCGTATCGTAGACCGCAACCCGATGCGGCGCTCCGGTACGGTTGATGAAGTGTACTGTGGTGCCCGTGGTGACTACCGCCACAGCCGGGGTGTTCCGGTCTCGTGTGACGCCGCCAGCTCCGCGGGGAGGGTCCCAGGGCTCCCCTTCCAGTCCGAAGAGGACATCGTAAATATACTTGGGATCGTGCGGGGGATTATGGAGCGCCACGGTCGATTCCGAGGCAGAGCCCACGGCGCGGCTTGCGTGGGTAGCGGGTGGGGCGGCTACGATGACCGCCCATACCAGGCCGACCACGGCCAATGGGACGAACCAGAGAGAGAAACGTCCCGCCACGTGAACCTCCATGCTCAGCGGTATTCCCCATGCGAGTTGCTCGCACGTCTTCAGGGGAGTCCCGAAAGGCGCCAGTCAACCAACTGCACCTACCCAATGCACGATCAGGGGAGGTCGTAGGGAATCGGACGGTGGTAGGGGCGCAAGGCCATGCGCCCCTACCAGGTTGCCCATGCCGAAAACATCCCTGATCTTGCACCAGGCACCCTGAGGTGTACCCCGTTGTCTAGACAGCAAAACCAGGAGTTGAAGTTAAGACCTTCCCCCTGCTGCGGGGCTCCGCGAAGCGGCCCCCCGTTCCCCTTGCCGTCCTTCCCTTCAAGCTCGTCTCCGTCCTCCTCGTCTCAC
>JACQUQ010000217.1 GCA_016210175.1 Chloroflexota bacterium
GGGCTACCTGGACGCCCCGCCGGGCATCTTCATGGCCCCGGACGAGCTACGGCGGCTCCCCCCGGAGCAGGTCACCATCATCGCCACCGGCAGCCAGGGCGAACCCACGTCGGTGCTGGCCCGGATCGGCAGCCGGGACCACCGCCAGATCCGCATCATCCCCGGCGATACGGTCGTGCTCTCCTCCACCCCCATCCCTGGCAACGAGGTGCTGGTGTCGCGGACCATTGATAACCTCTTCCGCCAGGGGGCACGGGTCCTGTACAGCGCCGTTGCCCAGGTCCACGTTCACGGCCACGCCAGCCAGGAAGAGCTCAAGCTGATGCTCAGCCTGCTCCGGCCCCGCTACTTCGTGCCGGTGCATGGGGAGTACCGACACCTGGTGTTGCACAGCCAGTTGGCCGCCGCCGTGGGCGTCCCTCCCGAGCAGAGCTTTGTCCTGGTAGACGGCGACGTGCTGGAGATCGATGCGGAGGGCGCACGCATGGACGGGAAGGTGCCCAGCAATTACGTCTACGTCGATGGGGTACGGGTCGGCCATATCAGCAACGTGGTGTTGCGGGACCGGCGGGTGCTCTCGCGGGACGGCATCCTGCTGGTGGTCCTGGCTGTGGACAAGCAGACCGGCCACGTAATCGGGCGGCCCGATGTGGTGGCGCGGGGTGTTGCGGACCCCGGCGAGATCGAGGGTCTGCTGGAGCGCACCCGGGACGCCATCCTGAAGGCCATTGACCACGGCGGCGACGGTATGGTCGAGTGGGGGTTCGTCACCGCCAAGATTAAAGAGACCGTGGCCCGGCTGGTCTACGAAGAGACCAAGCGTCGCCCCCTGATCCTCCCCGTACCCGTGGAGGTCTGACCGGACCGGAGCGCAGCCCGCCGGACTGCCGGGCTGCGCTGGGCCTCCCCGCGGAGAGAATTCGCAGAAGTTTGGCAGCGCGTTCCCTTTCCCCTGGTCATCCGCCGGGGCGTTTAATCGCGCAGAACGCTATCCCGGAGGTGCAGCTATGCACGGTCAGAAGGGGACCGCCACCACCAGGGCCATCACCCAACAAGCGACCACGGGCCTGGGCAAGGCACTCATCGGGGGAGCACTGGGAACCATCGCGTTCTCCGCCGCGCTCCGCGGCGCGCGGGCCGTGGGTCTGCCCCGGCTGTATGCCTCGCGCCTGTTGGGGTCCGAGGTGCTCCCGGTCGATCGGGGCGGCAACGCGGTCGGTATGGTCTGGCATCTGTTCAACGGGAGTGTGGTGTTTCCGCTGCTCCATGCGGGGCTGTTCAAGATCACTGGTCTCACGCCGTCGGTGACTTCCGGCCTGATCACCGGGATTATCCACGGCGTCATCACCGGCGTCGGCATGGGTGCGCTGCGCCCGGTGGACGGGATCATCCGGGAGCCCAAGCCGGGCTTCTTCGGCATCAACCGGGGCGCGACGGCGCCGACCCTCTGGGTCCTCAGCAATATCGTGTACGGCGCCATCCTGGGCGGCAGCTACGGCATGGCAGCGGCGGCAGTCCGTCGGCCCCGCATCATCGAACGTGTGGAAGAGGAGCGCCGCGCTGCCTGATCCCCCGGTCGACGCGCTTCCCGACCAGAGCACACAAGACAACGGGGCAGCCCTCACCGGCGTGGGGACTGCCCCGCCCGCGCGCTGCGGCTGCTCCAGTCGCCATCTCGTGGTCCGGGTGGCTGGTCTTGCTTCCTCCATGTTGGGAACCCTGCGCCGACGCTCGCACCATGCCGCTGTGTCAACACGGCCCTCGCAAAGCTCCCCACATTGCGGTATAGTCTGCTTACCAGGAGCAGCACTGGCCGGCCGCGGGGGGAGCAGAGCAGGAGGAGCGCATGGCGGAGAGCATTGCCTACACGGATGCAGAGCTGGTAGAGATCTTCCGCACCGTCAAGACCATTGCGGTGGTGGGACTCTCGGCCAACCCGGCGCGGGACTCCCACCGGGTTGCCGCCTATCTGAAGGATCAGGGCTACCGGATCATCCCGGTCACCCCGGCCGAGCGTGAGGTCTTCGGGCTCCCGGCGTATCCCGACCTGGCCTCGGTCCCGGAGCCGATTGACCTGGTGGATATTTTCCGGCGTGTGGCGTTCATTCCCCCGGTGGTGGACGAGGCCATCGCGGTGGGGGCCAAGGTCGTCTGGATGCAGGACGAGCTTATCCATCACGAGGCCGCCGCCAAGGCGCGCGCCGCCGGGCTCACCGTCGTCATGGACACCTGCACCCTGCGCCAGCACCGGCGGCTGGTCGGAGCGGGCAAGCTGCCCTAATGGTCTTCCCCCCGTGGTGTGCGGGGTACCACGCTGGGAGGGGCGGGTGTGCAACCCGACCCTCCCAGCCGGCAATGCTCCTGATTATCGAAACAACGCCTGCGTAGCTTCCTTCTTCTCCCCTCCCGGCACGCGTTCCGGATCAGGTCCGCCTCCCACGCTGGCACGACACGGATGGCTGCACCGCCTCCAGGCGTCACAGAACTGACATAAAGATTTTTCCTCGCCGTAACCCGCAAGCAATTCCAAGGAAACATCGACAGCCTATGCTCTCTGGTGTGCGGTGCCCCGGTGTTCTGCCGAGATGCCCCCTGAGTGAGGTGGACCGCGTGTACGAGGAGACGCTGACCATTGATCCGGAGGCATGGACGGTCCAGGTCGGTGAGCAGACGGTGCCGTTGACCTACCAGGAGTTTCGTCTTCTGCTGTTCCTGGCCGAGCACCCCGGTAAGGTCTTCCGTCGTGCCGACCTGCTCCGGGCCGCGTGGGCCACCGAGAGCGCAGTGTCGGACCGGAGTGTGGACCTGTACATCCATCGGCTGCGGGAGAAACTCGGGGACTTTGGGCGCCGGGCTATCCAGACCGTCGTCCGGGTCGGGTACCGCTTTGATGTCAAGGAAGCGGGGTCGCTGCGCCTGGTGCAGGGCAGGAGTCCACCGGGAAGGTAACGGCACCGTGGACGAGCGCTGGCCGGGCCAGCAAAGCAGAGAGGAGGACATCGCAGCATGAGCAGGTAT
This sequence comes from Chloroflexota bacterium, assembly GCA_016210175.1. Lineage (GTDB taxonomy): Bacteria > Chloroflexota > Dehalococcoidia > SHYD01 > JACQUQ01 > JACQUQ01. The sequence goes on from JACQUQ010000217.1 coordinate 3,019, forward strand.
GTGCTTCGGGTACGCCGACTGCCTGCCGTGGCGCTGGGGCTGGGCCTGGCGCTGACGGCATCAATCGTTGCCGCAGAGGGCCCCGATCCCATCGGCGCCGCCACCATTGCCGCCACCCCGGAGGCCGGGGTCAACTTCGCCTGGACCCTGATCGCCGGATTCCTGGTCTTTTTCATGCAGCTCGGCTTCGTCCTGCTGGGCGCGGGACTTATCCGCAGCAAGAACACCGTCAACTACCTGACCAAGAGCTTCCTGGACTTCGCCATGTGCGCTCTGGCTTTCTGGGCCTTCGGCTTCGCGCTGATGTTCGGGGGGTCGGCCCTGGCCTCGGGACTGGACGCGGGCAATGCCCTGCTGGGGTTCTCCGGGTTCTTGCTCTCCGGGGCCGCGTATGATGTGACCACCATGGAGCTGTGGTACTTCCAGGTGGTCTTTGCCGCCACCGCCGCCACCATCGTGGCCGGAATGATGGCAGAGCGCACCAAGATCACCGCGTACCTGGCCTACAGCTTCCTGGTATCGGCCCTGATTTATCCCATCTATGGCCACTGGGTGTGGGGTGGCGGCTGGCTCGCCACGCTGCCCTTTGGGGCAGGCGTCAAGGACTTCGCCGGGTCCGGCGTGGTCCATGCCATCGGCGGCCTGGTGGGCCTGGCGGGAGCGGCCCTGGTCGGCCCCCGCATCGGCAAGTTCAAGGCGGATGGCACGCCCAACGTTATCCCCGGCCACAACATGATGTACGTGGTGGCGGGCACCTTCATCCTGTTCTTCGGCTGGTTCGGCTTCAATGCGGGCAGCACGCTCATGGCCACCGATCTGCGCATTGCGGCCATCGTGGTGAATACCTTCCTGGCGGGCTCCGCGGGCGCCGTGGCCGCGGTGTACTACAGCCTGACCACGACCGGCAAGGCCGACCTGGCCCTGGCCTGCAACGGCTCCCTGGCGGGGCTGGTAGGCATCACGGCGCCCTGCGCCTACGTGGCTCCCTGGGCCGCGGTAGTCATCGGCGTGGTGGCGTTCTTCGTGATGCTGGCGACCAATAGCTTCGTTGAGCGCACGCTGAAGATCGACGATCCGGTGGGGGCTGCCGGGGTGCACGCTGGCGGCGGCCTCTGGGGCCTGCTGGCCGTGGGCATCTTCGCCGATGGGACCTATGGCGTGTCCGGTCTGGTGGTAGGCCAGATGGGGCAACTGCTGGCGCAGGCGATCGATGTCGCGGTCGTGCTGGCATGGGGCCTCGGCACGGGACTCGCGCTGTTCGGCCTGCTGAAGGTGACGATGGGCCTGCGGGCCAGCCGGGAGGAGGAGCTGACGGGGCTGGATATCCCGGAGCACGGCACCGAAGCGTACCCGGAAGCGGAGAAGGCCGTGGCAGGGGCAACCGTGTAACAGCGTCAGACGGACACCCCCCCCCACATCGCACCCAGGCCGCCGGACGTCCACACTTCGCAACGGACGTCCGGCGGCCTTCTCGTAATCCGGGAGTGTTACGAAGGTGTCATGGAGACGAAACCTTCTGTTCATCTGACGGAAGCACAGAGGAAACATCGCTCTGGTATGGTATTGGTGTCGGGTGGCAGCCATGCCCCGGCACCAAAATGCAAACAGACGATGCGAAGGAGAACAGCGACAATGGCGAGTGAGGCGCTACTGGGGATCGGAGCGTTCGTTGGGATGTTTATGATGTGGGTCGTCCTCCCCAGCCTCATCAAGCGTTCCAAGGCCCAAAACGAAGAGTAATCCCCCGGTTGCCTTGCGCCGCGCGTGAAGGCCGGGCCTGCACCAGCAGCGCCCGGCCTTCACGCGCGGCGGGCGACCCCGCCCGCGCCCAGCGCTTCCACGCACAACACCCTGGGAACCAGGAGTGCCCCGGTTCCCAGGGTGTTATCTCCAGTGTCCCCTGAGGTTAGTCCTCGCCGAGCTTCCGCTGCGAGTAACCGATAAAGCGGTAGAGTGCCCGCGCCGCGCGGGTGAAGTTGTCGAAGGCCGGGACCCCGCCCGTCAGCAGGGCCAGGTTCACTTCCCGCATGGTCTGCGTGTCGGCCCGCAGGACGACGCTGCCGTGGACCGCCCACAGGGGCTTGGTCAGGCGCTCGCGGGCGGCTACCAGGGTGGCAACCCGCCGGTCCAGGGCCTCCCGGCTGCGGGCCTGGCTGCCACCGCCGCCCAGCTCCACACAGATAGCGTCCACGTTCTCGTCGTCTTCCAGGATGTTCAGGATGCGCTCGACGTTGGCCTCGTCGCCCAGGTTGCCGCCGCCCTCCAGGGGGTTGCGGTAGCTCCCGCCGACGGTGTTGAACCAGGAGGCCAGTTGCTCGTAGGAGCGCTCGGAGAGCGCCGGTACCCGCAGCCCCTCGCGAGAGAAGCAGTCGGCCATTTCCACCGAGTGCCCGCCCGCCACGGCAATGAGGCCCATGCGGCCGCTGGTCAGGGGCTTGGTATACTGGAGGGCCTTGATGGTGTCCACCATTTCCTCGACGCCGTGGACCAGGATGGCGTTGCACTGGCGCATGATGGCCTCCCACAGGGCCATCGGCACCGCCAGGGATGCGGTGTGGGAGCGGGTCGCCCGTGCCGCATCCTCGGTAACGCCGCCCTTCCAGATGACGACCGGCTTCTGGGCGGTCACCCGGCGCAGCACCTCTACGAAGCGCTGCCCATCGCGCACGCCTTCAATATACGCGCCGATGATGCTGGTATCGGGGTCCTCGGCGAAGTACTCCAGGTAATCGGCGGCCTCCAGGACGACGCCGTTGCCGAAGCTTACCACCTTGCTCATGCCCACACCCTGGGCGTAGGCCTCCTGGATGAAGCCCGAAGCCTGGGAACCGCTCTGGGAGAGGAAGGCAGCGCCCCCGACCGCCCGGCCGCCGAAGGGCTGGTCGGCCCCGAATTTCAGGCCCAGCCGGGGGTTGTAGATGCCCATACAGTTGGGGCCGACCAGGGCCAGGTTGGCCGCACGGGCCATCTGGGTGATGCGCTCCTGGAAGCGCACCCCCTCCTCGGTCTGGGTCTCGGCGAAGCCCGACGTGAACAGCGTGACCCCGCCGATGTCGGTCTCGGTGCAGTCTTGCACAATGCGGGGCGACACGTTGCGGGGCACCGCACAGATCACGTAGTCGATGGGCTCGGGGACTTCCTTGAGGCTGCTGAGGTTGGTGAAGCCGAGTTCCAGGATGCCCGGGATCTCGTTGGGGTCGATCTGGACCGAATAGACCTTCCCCTGGAACTCCTGCTGGTTGCGGAGCCAGCTATAGTCTGCGGCCTTCTTGGCCCCCACTACGGCCACCACGCGGGGATTGAAGGCCCGGTCCAATTTGGCGCGCATCGTGGCGTCCATGGTTCCCTCCCTAGATGAGGACTGCGGACGGGGTGAGCGGTGCTCCGCGCTCAGCACCCAGGCCGGTTAGCTCTGCGGGCTTTCCAGGATGATGCGGGCATCCACCGCGACCGCGCCGCTGGAGTAGGCGAAGACCGGGTTCAGGTCGAGTTCCTTGACTTCCGGGTTGTGGTCGGCAAACTCCGAGAGCTTGAGGAGCAGGTTCTCCAGGGCGTCCAGGTCGGCAGGCGCCAGGCTGCGGTAGCCCTGGAGCACCGGGAAGGCTTTGATCTCCCGGATCATCTGCTGGGCGTCCCGACGGGTGATGGGCACGATACGGAAGGAGACGTCCTTCAGGACCTCGACCAGGATACCGCCCAGGCCGAACATCAGCACCGGGCCGAACTGGGGGTCCTTGGTCATGCCCAGGATGACCTCGGTGCCGGGGCGGGCCATGGTCTGCACCGAGACCCCGTCGATGCTGGCGTGGGGGTACTGGCTGCGCACCGCCTGGACAATGTCATCGTAGGCGGCGGCGACCTCCTCCGGGGTCGTGAGGTTCAGCTTCACGCCGCCCACATCGCTCTTGTGGACGATGTCGGTGGAAGCGATCTTCAGCACCACCGGCAGGCCGATGTCCTGGGCGATGGCTACCGCTTCGTCACGGGAGCGGGCCAGGCGCGTGGTCGTAATGGGGATACCGGCGGCGGCCAGCACCTCCTTCGACTCCACCTCGGTGAGCAAGGTGCGGCCGCTGGCGCGTGCGTTCTCCAGGATCGCCTTATAGTCCATGTGCTTCCTCTCTCCTCGACAGTGCCGGCTCTGGAACGAAAGCGAGCAGCCCCACGCCCGCAGGTCTGCGTCTTGCTGGTGCCAACAGCAATTACGGTGCGCGACTGCGTGACATTCCTCTTTTGGTCGCGTGAGGGAGCATAACATTCGCCCCACGCGGTGTCAAGGCGTTGGTATGAGCGATGTCGGGAGCTACGAGGACGGCTCCGCGTGGGCGCCGCCCGGAGGCAGGCAGCCGGGGTTGACCGTGCAAGGGAAGCGTGGTTCAATGAATTGCACGATTCTTCACAAGAATACGCCTCCCCTGGGAGGAAGGAGAGACCATGACGGCGGTGTTGCTCGTAGGCGTGGGGCAGGCTTCTGGCAAGAGCGCCTTGGCGGTGGCGCTGGGCAAGCGACTCCAGCGGGAGGGCCGGCGTGTTGGCTATCTGAAACCCGTCTTCGGGACGGAGCCGGCGGACTCCGATGCCGATGCCGTCTTTCTCCGGAGTGCCTTGCAGGTGCGCACGCCGGTGGCGCAGCTGGCGCCGTTCATGGGCCCGCTGCCCGTCGCCCGTGACCAGACGGCGGCCGTGCAGGAGCGGCTCAAAGCCGCCTACGCCGACGTGGCTGCGGGCACGGATGCGGTGCTGGTGGAACTGCCCGGCGCCCTGGGCGATGCCGCCTGGGACCCGGTCGCCGTCCTGGTCGCCGAGGCGCTGGAGGCCAGGGTGGTGCCGGTGGTCCGCTACTGGCAGGAGATGGACGGGGCGACGATTGCCACCCGGCTGAACCGCCTGAAGGCCCGGACCGTGGGCGTGGTGGTCAACAGCGTACCGCGCAAGGTGCTGCCGGTGGTGCGCCCGGCGGTGGCGGAGGCCCTGGCCGGGCGGGGCTACACGCTCCTGGGCGTCCTGCCGGAGGACCGCACCCTGGTCGGCTTCAGCATCGCCGAGGTTGCGGCCCACCTGGACGCCACCTTCCTGACTGGGCAGGAGCAGGCCGGGGGGCTCATCGAGAACCTGCTGCTCCAGGCGAACCCTGCCGACCCCCTCTCCACCTACGTCCAGCACAAGCCCAACCGCCTGGTCATCGTGCGGGTGGACCGCCCCGACCTCCAGCTTGCCGCGATGGATACGGAGCCCCGCGGTTTGCTCCTGACTGGCCCGGGCCGGGAACTGCCGAACGTGCTCTACCGCGCCGAGGACGAGGGGATCCCGATGCTGCGGGTAGCCCTGACCACCAAGGAGACGATCGCTGCGCTCGCCGGGCTGGTCGAGGGGGTGCGCTTCCGCCAGGAGGAAAAGGTCCCGCGGATCGTGGAGCTGGTGGACCAGCACCTGGACCTGGCCCCGCTGCTGGCTGCCCTTACGCCGGCGGCCGAAACCGCCGACCGGACCTGACCCCGGTAGCCTCAGTTCGGGCGGGTGATCCGCTCGTCTGCCTCGGTCCAGGGGCGACGCCGGTGTTCCCCCAGGGTGAGCTACTGAAAAGGTCCTGGACACGGGGGCCGTCCAGTGGCGCTGGATGGGCAGACCGACTATCATGGAGAGAGGCCGTTGCCAATCGCCCCGTTGCGGCATTGAGGATCTGGAGGGAACGCGTGAAGATCTTGTTGGCGGTCGATGGCTCCCCCTACGCCCAGCACGCCGCCGAGCACACCGCCGATCTCTGCCGTCGGCTCAGGGAGGACAGCGAGGTGCTGGCCCTCCATGTGAAGGATGCCGGCGGCATCTTTGGGGCCGTCCCGATTGAGCCGGGGGCCGAGGCCTTCGTGGATGTGGAGCAGATCCGAGAAGGCCTGGAGCAGACGGCGACCATCGCCCTGGACGCGGCCCGCCGGGTGCTCGAAGGAAGCTGCGCGGTCAGGACCCTGACGGTCTGGGGCCGCCCGGTGGACGTTATCTGCGGGGTGGCGGAGTCCGAGGCCATAGACCTCATCGTGATCGGCAGCCGCGGGATGGGACGGATCGCCGGCCTCCTGATGGGGAGTGTCAGCGACCAGATCGTCCACCGGGCGACGCGGCCGGTGCTGGTGATCCGCGGTGCGGCGGAGGACGCTCCAGGGAGGCATTCCGAGGCGTAAGGAGGCGGAGCATGGCCCAGGCCAGCGGCTGCATCTTCTGCCGCATCGTTGCCGGGGAGATCCCCAGCGATATGGTCTACCAGGACCCCGAGGTTATCGCCATTCGGGACATCCGGCCACAGGCGCCGCTCCATGTGCTGGTGCTGCCCCGGACCCACCTGGTCTCCCTGGCCGAGGTCGATGCGGCGCAGGCGCCGCTCCTGGGTCGCATGCTGCTGGTGGTCAAGCAGGTGGCAGAGGAGGCGGGCGTCACCCAGGGCGGCTACCGGGTCATCACCAACATCGGCCGGGATTCCGGCCAGGAGGTGCCCCACCTGCACTGGCACGTGCTGGGCGGACGGCCCCTGGGTCCCCTGGTGAGCCGGGGGCTCTAATCCGGCCCTCTCCTCGCAGGAGAACCGGAGCGAGGGGGGAGCGCGCCCGCACGGTGCGGTGAGTGACCACCAGGAGGCCGGTATGAAGGTCGAGGCGCGCCTGCACCAGTTGGGCCTGGAGCTGCCGCCACCAGCGATGCCCATAGCGAACTACGTTCCCTACGTGCTGACCGGAAACCTCGTGTTCCTGGCGGGGCACGGCGGTCCCCGGCAGCACCGGGTGGTGGGCAAGCTGGGCCGGGACCTCACCACCGAGCAGGGCTATGAGGCGGCCCGACTGGTCGGGCTGAGCTTGCTCGCCACGCTGAAGAGCGCCCTGGGCGACCTGGACCGGGTGCGGCGCATCGTCAAGGTGCTGGGCATGGTGAACTGCACGCCGGATTTCACCGAGCAGCCCCAGGTGATCAATGGGGCCTCAGACCTCCTGGTGGAAGTCTTTGGCGAGCGGGGCCGCCATGCCCGCTCTGCGGTGGGCATGGGCACCCTGCCCGGTGGCATCCCCGTTGAAATCGAGATGGTGGTGGAAGTGGAGCCGGTGGCGGGGTAGCGCAGGGCGACGGCCCCTCGCGCTGGACACGCCGACATCATAGAGGAGTAAGAACCATTGGATCTCACGGCGCTGGCGCGGGAGCGCCTCGGCCATCTGCCGCTGGCGGTGCTGGAGCATTGCCAGCGGGTGAGCGCGACCGCTCGCACCCTGGCGCGCCGCTTTGGGGTGGACGAGGAGCGGGCAGCCCTGGCCGGGCTGTTGCACGATGTCGCGCGGGCCTTCAGCGCCCAGGAACTGCTGGCCGCGGCGGTGCGCTACGACCTGCCCGTAGACCCGGTAGCGGAACAGGTGCCGGTGCTGCTGCACGGGCCGGTGGGGGCCGCCTGGGTCCGCCAGACGCTGGGGATGACCGATGAGGAAGTGCTGGCGGCCATCACCTGGCACAGCACCGGCCATGCGGGGATGAGCGCGCTGGAGAAGGTCGTGCTGCTGGCCGATAAGCTGGAGCCGGAGAAGGGCGAGCACACCACCGGGCTGGAGCAGGTCGCTGCGGCGGTGCAGCACGACCTCGACGCGGCCCTGCTGGCCTACTTCGACTGGCAGATACGGCACCTGCTGGACCGCGGCGCGCTGCTGCATCCGGCGACGGTGTTGGCCCGCAATGCCCTCCTGGAGGAGCGGCGCGCCGCCCGGTAATCCCGCTCATCCGAAATCCGATGGGAGGCTGGCACGGCGCACGGTGCGGGCCATGCGTAGCGAGCCAGTTGTACCATAGCATGCCCGCTCCCCCTTCGACTGGCGCAGGTGAACGGACAGCGCCACGGCTTCGCTGGATCGGCGAGCATACGCTCCCGCTTGACCGACATACCATGGCCGACCGCACCGCCCGACTCCTCGTGCTGCCTTTACAAGCCTCTCCCCCTTCGCTATGCTAAAGTCGCTGGGAAGCGAGCCCTGCCGGAAAAGGATAGTGAGCTCCTATGACCCTGAAGACCAGCCAAGGACAGACCCGTTACCGGGCCCCGCGCGGGACCCAGGATGTGCTGCCCGCAGAGCAACCCTCCTGGCAGTACATCCGGGAGCAGGCCGACGCGCTCTGCCGGGAGTATGGCTACCAGCGTATCGACACCCCGGTGTTTGAGGACCTGGGGCTCTTCGTGCGCAGTGTCGGCGAGGCGACCGACATCGTCGAGAAGGAAATGTATACCTTCGAGGACCGGGGCGGCAATGTCCTGGCCCTGCGTCCGGAGATGACCGCGCCGGTCATGCGGGCCTACCTGGAGCACGGCATGGCCAGCCTGCCCCAGCCGGTGAAGCTGTACTACGTCGCCAACGCCTTCCGCTACGAGCGGCCCCAGGCGGGCCGGCTGCGCCAGTTCACCCAGTTCGGCATCGAGGCCGTGGGCGAGAGCGACCCCGCCCTGGATGCGGAGGTCGTGGAGATGGCCTGGCGTCTCCTGCACCGCCTGGGCTTGCGCTGGCTGGTCCTGAAGCTCAATAGCATCGGCGACCCGGTCTGCCGTCCCCACTACCTGGAGACCTTGAAGGCGTACTACCAGCCGTATGCCGGCGCCGTCTGCCGGGACTGCCAGGTGCGCCTGGAGCGGAACCCCCTGCGCCTGCTGGACTGCAAGCAGGGAGCGTGCCAGCCCGTCATTGCGGGCGCCCCCAAGATCACGGACGACCTGTGCCCGGCCTGCCAGGAGCACTTCGACCTGCTCCGGCACTACCTTGCCGAACTGGGCGTGCCCTACGCGCTGGAGCCGCGCCTGGTGCGCGGCCTGGACTACTACACCCGCACCGTCTTCGAGATCCAGCCGCAGGAGGGCGGCCAGCAGAGCACCATCGTCGCCGGCGGGCGCTACGACGGACTCATCGAGGAGTTGGGGGGCCGCCCCACCCCCGGCATCGGCTTTGCCGCCGGTTTCGAGCGCATGATCCAGGCGCTCAAGGCCGCCGGGGTCCCGGTGCCCCAGCCGCCCGGACCGGCCGTCTTCCTGGCGTACCAGGTCACGGAGGAGGGCGCGCTGCTGGCGGCCAAGGACCTGGCCATCCGCCTGGCCGCGCGGCTACGGCAGAGCGGGGTGCAGGCCGCCATGCCCTACGGCGACCGCAGCCTGCGGGCGCAACTCCGCCTGGCGAACACGCTGGGCGCCCAGTACGTCTGGGTCATCGGCCAGGAGGAGTTGCAGGCGGGAGCCGTCCAGGTGCGCACCATGGCGACGGGCGCGGTCACGCACCTGCCCGTTGACGATGCGCTGGCCCTGCTGCGCCACCAGTCGCCCGCTGGCGCTACCCCACCAGGCTCCGAGAGCACCGGATAAGGAGGGGGCGCCGCGCGTTGAAGCCGCTCCGGCGGTCGGGTATAATAGAAGCAGGTGGTATAAGGCAGTATGGTGCTGTGAACCCCCCACACGTCTGGGGGGTTCTGTGTACCTGCGCCCGGCCCTCTACACTCGCTACCGTCCAGGACACCCACGTGTGGACGGGCCGCGGTGAAGGGGCCAAGGTAATAAGGATGTGATACCCATGGCAGAGTTCACGAGTATGCGCGAACGGTTACAGGCCATTGAGCGCCGCTACGAGGAGTTGGCGGAGCTGATGGCGCGCCCGGAGATCGCGACCGATCCGCAACGTCTTCAGTCCCTGGCGCGGGAGCACGCGTCCCTGGAGGAAGTGGTCGCCCGCTCCCGGCAGTACCAGGCGACGCTGCGGGCGCTGGAAGAGGCCCAGGCGTTGCGCGATGACGCGGCGACCGACCCGGAGCTGGCGGAGCTGGCGCGGGAGGAGGTGGAGCACCTCCAGGAGCGCAGCGAAGCTGAGTGGCAGGCGCTGAAGCTGGCGCTGTTGCCCGCGGACCCCAACGACCAGAAGGAGATCATTGTGGAGATCCGGGCCGGCGTGGGCGGAGAGGAAGCCGCGCTGTGGGCGGCAGACCTGTACCGGATGTACACCCGCTATGCTGAGAAGAAGGGCTGGCAGGTGGAGGTCATCAACACCAGCGAGAGCGATACCGGCGGCTTCAAGGAAATCGTCTTCGAGATCCACGGCCGGGGTGCCTACAGCCGCCTCAAGTACGAGAGCGGGCCGCACCGCGTGCAGCGGGTCCCGGCCACCGAGGCCCAGGGCCGCATCCACACCTCAACGGCGACCGTGGCGGTTTTGCCGGAGGTCGATGAGGTCGAGCTGGCCATTAACCCCAACGAGATCCGGATGGACATCTTCCACTCCGGGGGCGCCGGCGGCCAGAACGTGAACAAGGTGGCGACGGCGGTGCGCCTGACCCACCTGCCCACGGGCATCGTGGTGGTGTGCCAGGATGAGCGGTCGCAGCTCAAGAACCGCACCAAGGCTATGGCGGTGCTGCGCGCCCGGCTGCTGGCGTCGGCGCAGCAGAAGCAGACGGACGAGGTGACCCAGGCCCGGCGCTCGCAGATCGGCACGGGGGAGCGGGCGGAGAAGATCCGGACCTACAACTTCCCCCAGAACCGCATGACCGACCACCGGATCAACCTGACGGCCCATAACCTGCCGGGCATCCTGGACGGGGAACTGGACGAGATCATCGACGCCGTCGCGACGGCCCAGCAGGCCCGCCAGCTTGAGGAGCAACTGGTATGATCGTCCGGAACGCCATCCGCAACGCCATGCTCCAGATCTCTTGCTGAGGGGCCAGCGAGGTCGCTCGGCTGGAGGCCGAGTTGCTGCTCGCCCACGTGCTGGACCTCGACCGCGCCCGCCTGCTGGCCCGGCTCGAAGCGCCCCTGCCGCCGGGGGCCTGGGAGCGGTTCGATGCCCTGGTGCAGCGGCGGGTGCGCTTCGAGCCCCTGGCCTACCTGCTCGGTCACCAGGAGTTCTTCGGGCGGGACTTTCTGGTGGACCGTCGGGTGCTGGTGCCCCGCCCGGAGACCGAGTTGCTGGTCGCTGATGCGCTCCACTACCTCGACGAGTGTACCCGCTTCCGCGGCGGCCTGCCGCGGGTGGCCGACATCGGCACCGGCTCCGGCGTCATCGCCGTCACGCTGGCGGCAGAGACGCCGGGCCTGACCGTGTGGGCGGGGGATGCCTCGCCCGAGGCCCTGGAGGTGGCCCGCCAGAACGCCGCCCGCCACGGGGTGGCCGACCGCGTGATCCTCCGCAGTGGCGTCCTCGTCGCGCCGCTCCCCCCCGAGATGGACCTGCTGATCGCCAACCTTCCCTACGTGCGCGACGACCAGATCGATGCGCAGACCAACGCCGCCGAGCTCACCTGGGAGCCACGCGCCGCCCTCTCCGGCGGACCCGACGGGCTGGCGGTGATCCGCCGCTTCCTGGCGACCGCCGGGACCACGCTCAAGCCCGGCGGTGTGATCCTGATGGAGATCGCCTGGGACCAGGGGCCTGCGGTCACGGCCCTGGCGCGGGAGCGCTTCCCACAGGCCCACGCAGTGACCCTGCGCGATATGGCCGGACTCAACCGTATCGTTGCGGTCGGCCCGCAGGACGTGGTGGAGCGTCTGGCCCGCTGGCACGCGGCCGCGGTGCTGTCCCCGGCTGAGGCCGACGCCGACGCACCACCGTGACCCCCCCGGACGGATGACGGATGGGTACGGAAGGGAAGGAAGCGCCATGCCGCAACCGCCCCAGGATGACGCGCGTGAGGAGCGCATCGTCATGGAGATCATCGTCGATGCGTATTCCCCCGAAGAACAGGCGATGGGCTGGTGGGTCTATCTGGACGGGCACCTGCGCTTTCCCTGGCGCGCCCGGTGTATTGCCGAGCGTGCCATCTCGCCGCTCCGGGGAGGTGAGACGGTCGAGGTCACGGCCATGGCCCCTGAGGAGGAATGTGAGCACGAGATGTTCGTGATGGTGCGCTGGCAACGGCGCACCCTGGCGGTGCCCCTCGCCCAACTGGAAGGGGTTGGCGTGGACGAGGAAACCCAGCAAGCTATCGAAGACTGGCACTACTGGGTGGCGCAGGGCCACGAGTTCTGATGGCGGGAAGGGAGACCCGGGCGATGGAGCATCTCCGTCCGGCTATGCCGGCTGCTGCTGCCGGATACGGGCGATGATGTGGTCCTGGTGGAGATCCCGGAAGACATCGACGATGGTCGGGTCCAGGTGCGTGCCCCGCAGCCGCAGGATCTCGGCGAGCGCCTCCTGCTCCGTCCAGGCCTGCTTGTAGGGGCGCTCGGTGGTCAGCGCATCGTAGATATCCGCAACGGCGGTGATACGGGCTGCCAGGGGGATCTGCTCGCCGCGCAAGCCGCGGGGATAGCCGGCCCCATCCCAGCGCTCGTGGTGGCATAGCGCGACCTCCCGCGCGGTCGCGAAGAACTCCTTCTGGCTCAGGATGCGGTAGCCGAACTCCGGGTGCTGCCGCATCACCTGCCATTCGGCCTCGGTCAGCTTGCCCGGTTTGCCCAGTACGGAATCCGGGATCAACAGCTTGCCCACATCGTGCATGATGCTGGAATACCCGAGCTCGTCCACGGTCTCCGGGGACAGCCCCAGGTGGACGGCAATGGCCTCGACGTAGCCCTGCACCCGGTACAGGTGGGCCCCGGTGAAGCCGTCCCGCGCCTCGACCGCCGCGGCCAGCATAAACATGGCTTCTTTATTGGCCTCTTTGACCGCGCGGTAGGCCTGCTCCAGCTCGGCAGCGGCCCGCTCGCTGGCTTCGAACAGACGGCGGTTCTCCAGGGCCACCGCCGCCTGGCAGGAGAGTGCGAACATCCGGCGACGCTCTTCCTGGGTGAGACGGTGCTGCGGACCGTAGCACCCCACGATGGCCCCGACTGGAGCGCCCCGCTCTTCCAGGGGGGCTACCAGGCACGACGCGACCCCGAACTGTTGGGCGAGATCGGCCAGCGGTTCCACCTCCGCCACCGGGAACTCCCGCAGGTCTCTTTCCCGCTCGGCCCCGGATAACTGTGCCCTGAGCCAATAGGAAAGGCTGTAGATGGCGGAACCCACCGCCTGCACCACGAGCGGGTCGCCGCTGTGGATGCGCTGCGACGCTGCCCGGCCCGCTCCGGGCCAGGTCAGGATCGCGGCGCACTCCGCGTCGGTGAGCGCCCAGATGCGCTCCGCGACGTACGTCTCGATCTCATCGAGGCTCCGGTCCAGGGTCAGCATCAGGCTGACCTCCGCGACCGCCTGGATCTCTTGCTCCAGCCTCTGGGCCGACCCCATCAGCAGCTCGACGATCTGGCCCCGCTCAAAGCCCAGCACCAGCTCCTCGGGCCGGGGCAGCAGCATCCCCCCGCTGGCCCCGGTGCGCGCCTTCCAGGCAGCGATGTCGTTGAGCAGCCGGTCCACCCGGAGGCGCAGGATATCCTCGCCATAGGGCTTGGTGAGGAAGTTATCGGCCCCGACTCCCAGCGCCTGGATCAAATCGGTGACCCGGTCGCGCTCCGTCACGATGAGGAAGGGGATGTACCGAGTGCGCGGGTCGTCCTTGAGCCGGCGGCACAGCTCGAAGCCGTCCATGTGCGGCATATTGACGTCCGACAGCACCAGGTCGAAGGGGGTAGCCATGGCCGCGGTGTAGCCCTCCACGCCGTCCCGCGCCACGGTGACGCGATGGCCGTGGTTTTCGAGGATCAGCCGGGCCCGCTGCGCTTGCGTGGGGCTGTCCTCCACGACCAGGATGTGGAAAGGTCGGTGCTGTCGTTCCATGCTCCGCTTCCTTCCTCGTCGTCTGTCCGCCTAGTGCATGATCAGGGAAGGTCGTAGGGAATCGGGCGGTGGTAGGGGCGCATGGCCATGCGCCCCTACCGGTTGTCCATGCCGAAAACGTCTCCTGATCCTGCAC
>JACQUQ010000228.1 GCA_016210175.1 Chloroflexota bacterium
CTCCTGGTATGGCACCGGGGCAAGCAAGGGACCATCGAGCAGGTGCACCGGGTGCTGAAGGATGAACTGGGGGCCGGGGTGTATCCCAGCGGGAAGTTTGGGGCCAATGCGGCCTGGCTGCGCCTGCAGGTGCTCACCTTCAACCTGCTGGAGTTGTTCAAAGCGGCAGGGCTGGACCAGGAGTTGCGGCAGGCACGGCCCAAACGGTTGCGGTTCGCCATCTTCAGCCAGGTGGGGCGAGTGGTGCGCCATGCCGGGGAGCGGTTCCTGCGGGTAGCGCAGCGGGTGCTGGAGGAAGTGGTGTGGCGCTGGCGCCGGGGGGTCCGGCACCGGGTGTGGGCGCCGCTGCCAGCCTGATGCTGGGCCAGGGCCAGCGGGAGCCGTGCCAGCCGTGAGGTTGGAGGGGGTGGTGTGCCCTGTGGGCCAGTATATCGTGGAGGGGAGCCGTTCCATGAGTCCGCAATGCTGGCGCGCTGGCCCTGACCTGGGGCTGAGCCACTATCGGCTGGGGACAAGACGGCTCCCAGGGGCTCGCAGGCTGGGCCAGACCGTACCACTCACGGATTCGGGTGTCACACGTGTGATGGCGAAGGCAAAAAGCAGTTGATCCAGCGTCAGCACCTGCTCGACATCCACCAGCCGGTGTTGGAGCAAAGGGACTATGGCCGGGCCATTGCCAAAGGTAACGGCATGGTAGAAGTGGAGAAGCGTGGCCAGCCCGAGCAAATCCACCAGATGCCCCGTTAGTTATTAGCTGCAGCGAAGAGCGCTAGGCCCGCGAGTCCACCGGCCAGCAGCAGCAGGGCGGGGCTCAGGCCGAATATTATCGCCCCGCCGGCGGCGAGTATGACCAGCAGCGCGTCCGGCGACCACCGCAGCAGTGGCCGGCCCATCCGCAACGCCGCCAGGAAGATAAAGGCGAGCGCTGCGGGGATGAGCGTTTGCTTTGAGTTAGTAGCCGCGGAGGCGGCGGCCTTCACACCAATCGTGGGGAACGGGTGTGGTGTGGACGACTTCATAAAGAAGAGCTAGCGGTTGCGTATCCTGAGCGGAGCGAAGGGTCTCGTGCTCCTCTACGGCCAGATTCTTCGCTTCGCTCAGAGGGCAGGGAGCCACGTATGGCCTCACGCCAGGTGCTTTTCCATGATGCTCGCCGCCGCCTCGTTCTCATCGCATAGTCGCAACGTCTCCGCCTTGGCCTGGTCCACCACATAGGCCGCCGCAGCCGCCACCCGCGGTCCTGAGGCTTGCCGTACCCGCTCCAGGTCGATTCGCTCGCTACCGGCTCGCGCAGGGGCATGCGCTCCACCACGACCCTCGTGGTCCCGGCCGCGGAGCGTGCGGCGACGCCACTCGAGCCGGGCGGCACAGACCCGGTTGTACTCGGTCGCGCATAGCTCCACGAGCTCCACGAGCGTCCGGAGTCCCTCCGCCAAGTCCGGGAAAAGCATTTCCCTCCCGCCGAAGTAGCGCTCGCCTACGGCCTGGGCACTGGCCTGCCGCTCATAGAGGTCGCCGTAGAGCGCAAGGGTCTCCACCCTCCAGGCCAGCACCTTCTCCCGGAAGGGTAAGTGGTCCAGCGGCAGCACCCGGCCCCAGAAACCGTCCGCGACATCGCCGCCGTCCCCATCGTCGAAGGCCATCAGGATCCACCGGTCCAGGTCAGCCAGCATCTGCTCCCGCTGCGCCAGACGCTCCGCGGCCTGCACCTCGTCCCGGCAGTGCTCAACGGCCGCACGCTCCGCCCAGCATTGGAGCGCCGTCACCGGGACGCCCGCCAGTCGCGCATGGCCCCACTTCTCCTGACCAGCCACCCACGTGTTCCATGAGGCCAGGTCGATGCCCCGCCGGACCTGCGCCCGCAGGTTCCCCTTCGCCTTCCTGCCCCGCCAGGAAGAGTACGCCGGGAAGCTCACGTACTCCTGCCCTTCAATGGTCCGGCGCTCTCCGGGCGCCCTGGCGACGCGCCGCCGGGCCTCCTCTCGCAGCGCCGTCACCTGCTCCCGTTCGACCTGCGTCAGATCCCCGTGCCTTCGCTCTGCCGGCAGTATCCGGTCCCAGGCCAGCGGGTGGTCGTCAAAGGAGATCACCACCCGGAACCCCTTCTCGCGCAGGAGGGCGCCCCACTCGGCCAGCTCCACCACGGTCCGGTCGAGCCACGCACCCTCCACCAGCGGCGCCTCTCGCAGGAACAGGTGCGGCACCGTCTCCAGCGTCACGACCGACCCTTCCCGGACCTTGCCCGACGCCACCAGGTCCTGCACCGCCCTTTCGACCTTTGCCGCCAGCGCCTCGAACTCGGCATCCCGGATGCCAGCCACCCCGTAGGAGTACTCCCGCTGCGTCAGGAACTCCTCCACCTCCGCGTCACTGCCCAGAAGCTCCCTCAGCTCCGCCCGGCTCGGCCGCGTCAGCGGCGTCCAGGCGTCATCGCTCTCGTCTGCGTCGGGATCCTCTGACCGGTAGCTGTACGCCCCCAGGGGCAGCCGCCATGCACCCTGCTCCACCAGGGCGTCCGCGGTCCAGTCCTCGATAACCCCGACCTCCGCCAGGCTGTCCCACGTCTCCACCGCGTGCTGCTGCGCCGCCTCCACCGCCGCTGCCGTCTCCGGTTCCAGCGGGTACGGCTCGTCGTACACCCGCCGCCGGATGGACGCCATCTGGTCGCTCACCATCTCCTGCCGCAGGAGCTCCATCAGATTCTCGTGCAGCCGCTGCGCGCGGTATGCCAGCACTTCTTCCTTCTCCGCCACCCGCACGTTCATCGTCTGGTGCAGGTAGAAGAGGTAGGCCACGTCCCGCTTCGCCTGGAACACCCGGTGCTCCACCTCTTCCCGCTTGCGGCCCTTCATGGCCTCCCGGACGGACTGCTCCACCTGCCGCGGCAGGAACACCAGCGGGAACGCGCTCGGCGGCTTGCCCAGGAGCGACCGCACATACGTCATGAGGGATGGGGACTGGTGCGCCTCGTCCAGCCACAGCAGTACCGCCTGCAGGGGGGTCAGCCCCTGCTCCACCTTCTCCAGCCGCCTACCGTGATTGCCGGCCATGGGTCCTCCCCCGATCCGGTTCCGGGTTCTCGTCTTCCGGTGCCACCCAGCCCAAGCGTCCGTACGTCTGCCGCACCACTTCCCGCAACTCGTCCACGAACTCCGGCTTCGGCGACGGCAACCGCCGTGCTCCACTCTGAGGTGCCAGGGCTTCGGCCAGCGCCAGCAGCTTCTCCTTGGTTCGGGCCGCCAGCTCCCGCACCTGGCGGGCGCTGGCCGGCTCCCCGTCGAACTCCTCGTCGATTTCGGACCACACCGTCTCCAGGGCCCGCAGCTCCCGCCACCGCAGCGCAAAGTCCCGCTGTAGGTACGTCCGGAGGTCTCGGGCCAGCCCCCGCAGGAACTCCGGCACCGGCACCGTTCCGGCCTCACGCTCCTCCGCCACCTCCTCGGGATACCGTTCCTCCAGCTGCGCCGCCGCGGCTTCAATCCGGGCAAGACGATCCCGGTTGAACTCCATCCCCTAGACATGGCTCGCCAGCACCCACTGCGCCGGCCACAGCGCATGGTTCGCGATGACGATGAGCTGCGCGTAGCGGTTGAACGTCTTCACCTGGCTCCGCGGCATCGTGTCCCGGATGGATGGGTCCTCCGGCTCCCCGGCGTTGTGCGCCCGCAGCAGCACCGCGCGCTCCTTGGCGCTCAGACCGGGCGTCAGCTTCCCCAGGCGGGACCGCAGCGGATGGGCCATCTCACTCCATCTCCACGTCGAACACCGGTGCCGGGCGCTTGCAGCGCCCGCTCCTGCGCACGCCGGGCAGCATCTCACTCCATCTCCACGTCGAACACCGGTGCCGGGGTCCGGCTCTTCACCGCCGCCTCCAGCGCGGCCAGGCGCTCTTCCAGCTCGCCCACCTCCATGGCCTTGAGTCCGGCCTGTGCGATGCTCACCAGCGTCCGGTTCCGCGGCACCCCGTTGTCCAGGCTCAGGGTGTCCACCAGGGCGATCTCCAGCACTCGCCGCACCTGCTCCACGTCCCTCAGCCCCTCCAGCACGTACGCCGCGGCGATGGTCTTCTCCCGTTTCCGGCGCAGCCCGCCCAGCCGCTGGGCCTCGACGACCTCCTCGGCCTTGTCCGGCGCATGCCAGAAGCAGAAGGGGCCGTCCCGCAATGGCGGGGCGCCGCAGGGCTGCCCGGAGGTCTTGATGTGTGCGCAGGTTCTGAGCATGGCGGGTTACTCCGCGGTTACTATGCCTTACTTCTGCTATGGACCGTCCCGGCTAACACGGGACACGATTCCGTCATGGTGTGCCTCGTGTATCAGCACCGGAACTCCGCGACCGAATGGTCCTGCTCCTACCGTACTGGCACGTGAACGTGGCTCCGGCTGCTCGGGCTTGTCGATCTCCACTGGCAACGATGCGCCCGGTGCCCGATACCTACGCGGCCTTGGTGTCGCCCGCGTCCTGCTTGCGGTCGCTCCTGCGGACGCTGGCCCCCGCCTGCACGGCCGCATCGAGATCGTGGAATTGCCCGATCCGTTCCATGACCCCAGTTTCCGGCACATAGCGTGCCACGATGTATACTCCCCCGGCCTGCCACCAGTACATCTGCACCAAGGAATCGTCCGCTGTCCGGAAGGTCGCCCACTCCCGAAGAGTGGAAGGCCGGATGTCGTGCGCTCCAGCAGCATGCAGCCGCTCGACCAGCTGCTGTGTCCGGGCCGCCTCTGCTGAGGGTGTCTCCTCAAATTGGATGGATGCCCGGACCGCTCTCGCTACCGCAGCAATGAGGGCGTCGAGGCTGAAGGGCTTCTCCACGATCTCGGTGAACGCCGCAGCCCGACTCCGCAGCGATATTCGCTCTCGGGCCTCACGAGTATCAATACCGTGCGTTGAGAACATGATGACGGGTACCGACCGTAGCCGTCCCCTTAGCCAAATCGCCTCATCCCAAGAGCGGCCAAAGCCCATCGGCCCGGCGGAATCCAGGATGACGCAGTCGGGTTCCTGCTGGCCTACTGCCTTACGGATGGCATTAGGGCTGTGGTCCGTAAGGATGGAGACGAGAAAACCCTCGTCAGTAAGGACTGCCTGCACCAGGTCAGCAATGTCGCTATCACCATCGATGACCAATACCTTGCCGCGCGAGGTTGTTGCCACGGAACACTCCCTTCCCCAAGCTCCCTTCTTTGCTCCGCATCATGAGATTTAAACGCCAACATGTTCGTAGAAAACCTGGCCCGGGTGTGCTGGAGAGTGGATCGTCCTGCAACTCACTTGGTCACGCCTATGCCGCCACCTACCCTGACCGAGCCGGCTTCTGTGTGTGGGGCCCAGTATCTGGCCACAGGCTGCGGCATCCGGGTTCCGGCCAGTGCCGGGCGATCGGAGACGACCAGCCCGGTCCCCAGGAAAGTGTCCAGTCGCCCCCGGGTCTGGAAGGATCACCCCGTAGTAGGGTTCATGCGCCGTGCCCGCTTGGCGGTCTTCATCAGCACGCCCGAGCAAGGACGGATCTCGCGTCCGGCGTTGCGTGAAGCTGCTGCACAGATGTTGGGCGTCTCCACGAACAGAAAGGCAGTACGGAGCCTACTGAATAAGGCGATTTACGCGGAAGTGCAAGACAAGAGACTCGTGACCGATTGGGTAGAAGTATGGAGGAAAGATGGGGATTCAGATGATCAGTAGTCCATACCTGTGAATGAAAGTGGAAAGCAACGCATGTAGGATATCTCCCGCGGATACATCCTCGGTACGGTCAGAAATTGCAGCGGCAGCAAGACGGCCAGCAGATGCCCGTATGGACTGAAAAGCTCCGCGCGCTGCCGCGGCCTGTGCGCCGGGGAGCAGTGACGGTTCTTGATCAAGGTTCGCCGGCGCTGGTGGTCAAGCCGGACGTTGCTTGCCGTCAAGTGAATGCCGAGAGGCGGCGCTCTCCACACCAGGTGGTGACGACTTTGCGAGAGGCGATGGCTCGATGAGCTATAGAGCAGAGGGCGACGGCGCGGTCGTCGGCGGGGAGATCGGAACCGGCAGCCTACGGGACGGCCCGGCTGCGCCCCGGCAGCCCCGCGCTTCCAGGGGAGCGGTGATAATTGACGCCGCGCGGGTCGGCCGCGACGCTAGCCGCATTGCCGAAGATAGTGATCGCCCACCTGGCAGGACCTGCCCTTGCGGATGTCCGTGTGACCACCGAAATTGAGACCGTCATTCCAGATGGAGCGCCCGACCAGGTGGTACGCATGGTGGCGGAGCACAGCCGCACGCTCAAGTTCTCGGACCACGGGTTTGAGCAGACCTAGCGCGTGCCCTGACCGGCGGATATTGATAGTTTTGACAGTTTCTGCTACGCTCTACTTATGGGATACTCGGAAAGCACGAGGGAGGTCAGAAGCATGACTGTTCTCGACGAGGCAACGAAGGCCCTCAGCGAGCTTGAGGCAGAGTTGCTTCAGCCGACGCAAGAGCATCTCGACTCAACCGCCCTCGCCGAGCGGATTCGCGCCGTGCGCAGACTGCTCTCGAAACAGGAAACGCGCTGGGTCGGGACCACTGCGGCAAAGCGACTCCTCGCCCTCGGCTCAGAGAACACCGTCAAGGTCTGGGCGCGGATGGGCCTGCTACGCAGCCGTCGGCTTCCCAATGGCCGGATCCAGGTGCTCCTGGACGATGTGCTTCGCCGGCGAGAGGAGACCGAGGGATTGTCCGCCATCGGGGGCGAGGATCTGACCAGAGAAGAGCTTCAGGCTCTGCGCGAGGATCGGCCAGGCAGGAACCCCTGGGAACGTGAGAAGGCGAACCCGGCTCAGTGACTCAGCAACTAGCTTTGCCGTTAGCGGTGCTCGACAGCAGCGTCCTCGTCCCGCGTTGGGCTCGGGTTAGCTTGCAGTGCCTCGCCGCCCGTCAAGATCCACTCTACGCCCCGGTCTGGTCCGAGTGGATTATCGCTGAGACATGGCGGGTTCTCACCCAACAGTGGCTCACCCGTGCCCCGAACCCCGACCAGTTTGACGAAGCCACCCTCAGGCGTGCGGCCAACGGGATGCTCCATTACCTCTTGCCAGTGATGCGGCTCGTCTCGCTGAGGGCGTATACGGGCAGTGGCCCTTGGCCCGACCTGACCGACGAGGATGATGCGCCGATCTGGCAAACGGCCGTTGTCGCCGGAGCGCAGTACGTGGTGAGCAACAACATTGGCGACTTCCCGCCGTTAGTGCAGGGCCGCCACGTCTATGCTGGCATCGAATATCTCACGGCGATTGAATTCATTGAGGACATACTTGGCGAGGACGCCGAGCAAATATACGGCGCTCCATTGCCAGCGGGAGCAGCGGTCCGTAGTCGTCGTGGTCGCTGATTTCGCGCCGTACGAACTGCCGAGGATCAATACCGGGTCATAAACCGTCCGGTAGGGCCGGATTTTTAAGCCACGGGGATGGATGACAGCCATACGACACGGACAAGACGATACGTCTGAGCGGCAAATTAGCACTACTCCGGTAGCTGGAGGTTGAGCCCAAAGGCCGCGCCTGATACCCTGGAGCGTGGACCGTAGCGCACTCCCAGGGAAGCGGCTCGACTGCAACGCTGCTGCCGCACCGCCCATTCCGCGTACGCCTCGACCAATCAACAAATTCTTATTCTTCGCTTCCGCTCGCTCAAATCTCCTCAATACGCCGATATCGTCAATAACTCCGACTGCGAAATGTACAGGTTAGTAAGGCGGTAAACTTTGCGTCAAGATCAATTTGATGAAGTAGTCCGCCTCGGGCACGCCAACAAAGAGGCCATCGAACTGGTGCGCCGGCACTGCCGCCATGCCCGCGTGGAGCTTCCCCATGGCCCTAGCCCTGTGGGCAGCGCGCTCAACTTACCCATCGGGATGGTCGAAGTGCGCTGCGAACATGCGCCGCCCCCTCAGTCCATGAGCATGCATGCCCTCGAACAAGTTATCAGCTTCTATAGGGCCAATTGCGTCGGGTGTCCCCACCGCAGCGGTAGCGGTGACTTCCCGAACCTCGCGACCGTCGTCGCCGACCGGGACCGCGACGAGGCCCGGCAGCGGCAGGCGTTGGAACGCGCCGCTGCGGAGGCCTCCCGCCGTCACCGCGAACGGCGCCAGCGGCGGCGGCAACTGGTCGCTGCCGAGGGGTATGTCGTCCGGGACCTCGCTGAGTGGATGGACCAACTCGACAGCGACGCGCCGCGTGACCGACCCGCCAACGAGCAGGAGCGAAGGGCGGCCCAGCAACTGATTGCGACAGCGCGAGACGCGCCCCAGCTCTTCAGCCCCCAACTCGTCCAGACCCTCGTGGGGCTTGCCGTCGACACCTCCGAACCTGCCGCATTCACCGCGCTCGAATCCTTGGTGCGCGCCGGGCAGTGCAGACCCAGGGAGGCGGTTGAGGCCGCGCTCGCCAGTCTCCACCGGCGTCGCGAGCCCGCGGCGGCGCGGTTGCTCCATGCCTTCGCCGCTGAACTCCGTTCCGAGGACCTCCCGCCAGTGCTGGACGGCTTGATCACACTGGCGCATCAACCAGATGAACCGTATCAGCCGCTGTCAGCGCCGGAAGGCATTCTCGCCGCCGCGCGCGTCGACCTGCCGGGCGTAACCGAACGGATCGTTGTGCAGCTCGCTAGCGACGATGACTGGGTGCGCGGCCGCGGCCGACGCTGCCGCTCTCCTGCTCACGGAAGAGCCAGCGCGGGTGGTCGCCCTTGGTCCCGCGCTGATCGCCAGCATACGCGGCCAGGATGCGGGCTATCTTGGCACACCTCACCCCACCGGCGCGGCAACGCGTGCTCTGGCGGTCGCTTGGCGCGGCCAACCGGAGACGACGTCCGCCATGATGGAGCAGGCCGCAGTGGGGCGACCGGAGGACGCGAAGTACGGCCTCGCGCATACCGTTTGGCAGGTAGGGCGCTGCGGGCGTGCCGGCGAGTCCGCCGATGCTGCCATCGCCGCCGTTGTAGCATTCTGCATCCGTCGGCTGACCGGCGATTGGGGTCAGGATACCGTCATCCTCGCCCTCGAAGAGCTGGAAGCGCTCACCCGGACCGCGCCGCAGCATATGCATTTGCACGCCAACGCCCTGTTGGCCGAGCTCCTGCGCCTGTGCCATGAACCGGCCCCCAGTCTTCTCCTTTCTGCCCGGCAAGGGGAATCGGCGGTGTTGGCTGAACTTGAGCAGGTTGCCGCTCGGCTGACGCGACAGAATCAGAGACACCGGCTCGCCCGGATGATCGGCCATCTCACAGCCGCGGATCCCGCCCAAGCGCTTGGGGACATACTCGCCGTCTTGGCCGCCACCACCGGCGACGAGCAGGTTGACCGGCGCGTGCGCGTGACCCTCCTCTCCACGCTAGAAGAGGCCGCGAGCCCGCGGCTACTGCGCGACCTCTTGCCCGTCGCCTACTCGGCGCTGCTAGGCACCGACCCCGCCGTCCGTGCCGCCGGCATAGGGCTGTGGGCAAAGTGTGCGCGGGTCGCCAGCGACGCGCTGCCGGAGGACTTTGCTGACTTCGCAACGCCGCTCCTCAACGATCCCTACCTCGTGGTCCACCAAGCCCTGCTTCGGCATCTTCCGGCGCTGCGGATCCCAGCGCGGCTGGCACCCGACCTGCTGCCCCTCGTGTACGCTTTGGCAACGTACTACCGCGAGCGTGAAGAACCGAACATCCTGGAGGATGCCGTCTCCGCTCTGCGTCATCTGGCCAGCCAACTCGCCGACCCGCAGAGCGCGCTCCGCTGGGATGCGGTGGCGCTGTGGTTCGTGGATCGCCTCCGTCCCTATGACTTGGAACGCAGGTTGCTTGCCGCGTGGCCGGATGAGTTACGCGCCCATCCACGGTGGAGTAGTGCGGCGCTCAAGGCCCTCGCCAGCCCCGAGTTGGCGCAAAGCCTGAACCGAAGGCATAATCGCTTGTTTTCCGAGCTTCTCGATCATCCTCGCCCCGTTGCCACCATCCCGATCGCGGAAGTGGAAGCCTTGAGCGACGCCCACTCCGCGCGGTATCCCTGGCCGGCGTTGGAGCCTGTGGAGCTCCTCCAGTCAGCCGGCCGCTGGCAGGACGCGGCCGCGCTTGCGGCGCGGGTCGCCCGCCGGGTACCGTCCGGCCGGGAGGGTGCCAATGGCCGCGCCTTGACGGACTTAGTCGCCGCGAGCGCACAGTTCGAGATCCTGCTCGCGGGTGCCCCGAACGATAACGCTGTGCGCGCTGCTGCGCAGGCGGTGCGGGATGCGGCGGACGCCCTCACCGCGAATTGGGAGGCCGATGGAAGACCGCTGGACCGGCGGCGTGCGCAATTGCTGGAAGTAGCCCGGGCGCGCGTCGACGCCGCCGAGGCGCTGCGCGCCCCCGCGACCACCGACCGCGTTGCGGTCGCCGCCACCCTGGACCAGGCGGCGGCCCGGCTAGAGGCCACCGCCAGCGCCCGACATGCGTCGGCCGTCCAGCGGCGGTTCACCGCCGCCGCCTGGCGGATCGCCGGGATGTTGTGCCGCTACGACGCCGCCGTTCGTCGCGCCGATCCGCAGGCCCAATCCTTCCTTGACGCCGCCGAGCGGCAGGCGGACGTGCTACTCGACCAGGTCGAGGCAGCGCCGCATATCCCGGTCGCCGCAGCCATCCGCGACTTCTGCGCCTTGGCGCAAGCGCGCCCGAAAGCAAGTGAGGTAGCAAAGGCCAACGCATCTCTCGCCGGGGCCGGCGTTCCCGCGCATCTCGTGGATATGCCGGAAAGTAGCTTCGCCCCACCCAGGTACGAGGATGAGGATGCGCCGGTCGAGGAACCGCCGCTCGCCGTCTGCGTGGCATCACTGTCGGGACAGCCGATCACTGATGTGCTGGTCGTGCGGCCGCATGAGCTCTACACTGTGGGTATGTCTGTACGCCTGCCTAGCTGGCCCGACTGGGCTGCTACCTGCCAGGTCGAGCCGGTATCCCGCGTCGGCCGTAACGCCCTCACCCTGCCTTCATTCGCCTTCGACCGCGCGGCGGCGGTCTTCGATGACGCGGGCGTGCTGCTAGAAGATGAACAACCCTTGCAGTGCTCCTTCGAGCAGCCGATCGGCGATCCCCCGCTCGACTGCCCTCTGGTGGTGCGTTTCGTGGGTGCGGACCGGGAAGAGCGGGCCGAGGTTGCCGGATACCGACGGCTGCGGCTCCGACCCTTCGATCCGAGCCGCGACGCCCTGACCCAACACGAACAGACCGATGCCCGATTGTTGAAGATGTTCGAGGCGCTAACGGACCCGCGCCTCGACACGGAGGATGCGCGGGCGTTCTGTCGGCTCTATAGCGCGTGCGTCCGCGCCGCCCAGTCGATCATGTTCAACAAGGCGTTCCGGCGCGGAAGTCGGGTCAGGGAGGGAGCGTTTCACGACGAACCGGAACGGTTACTGCGCGCCGACCCCGAGCTAGGCGGGCGGCTCACCCGCCGGGACGCCGTGGCGGGTGGATTCGACGACCTCCTGCACGATGACATCATCGCCGAACTGAAGGTCGTGAACGATAAACCCGTCACGCTGGCGGACTGCGCGCAGTATCTCGGACAGCCGACGCAGTACGCCGCTGACCGGGGCAGTCAACTGTCGGTGCTGGTCGTCCTCGATCACTCCCCGAAGGAAGAGCCGCCCGGCGTCATGGACAACGATGTAGGTTGGCTCGTCCCGGAGCTTCATGGGCTGAATGATCCTGCGTATCCGTCGCTTGTCGGCGTCCTCATTGTGAGGACAAACTGGCCGAAACCGAGCGATTGGTCGCGGAAAAAGATCAAGACGCGACCTCTCGCCTAATGTAAGGTGATGCTCGTGTTCGTACCTGGCCCGTCCGCTGGACTGGCCCACTACGTCACCGCCGACCGGGCCGCGTTAGAATCCCGTCAAGTATGTAAGTAATCACTGGTACTAGTGGTCTGTCATTCGTGAACTACAGGGTAGAGATGCTTGAGCTTGATGCGTGCATCGTCGGTCGTGAAACGCCAGTCCACCGTCTGGCTGGCGGTATTGCGCTCCGTCTCCCACGCCGCCACCTCGCGCTCCAGCGCGTCTTGGTCTGGGAGCCGCCGGTCCAGACATTGCCGGGCCAGCACGCTCAACTCGATCTCGGCCATGTTCAGCCAACTGCCATGCTTCGGGGTGTAATGGATCTCCAGCTTGGCCGCCAGCCGCCGCGCTTCGGCAGCCGGGAAGGTCTCATACAGCGAGGCAACCGTATGGGTGTTCAGGTTATCTTGCACGAGCACGATGACCTCGGCGTCGGGGTAGTGAACATCTACCAGGTCTTTGATGCAGTGTGCCCAATCGGTACGGGTGCGCTGGTCACTGACCAGCACGTGCCGCCAGCCCCGTAACGGCTCGCACACGATGAAGAGGTTGCAGGTCCCGTGACGCACATACTCGTAGTCCTGCCGGGCGGGATGCCCCGGCACGACGGGCAAGGGCGGGGCGGCATCGGCCAGCAGTTGCCGGCTGGTCTCGTCCCGGCAGACCTGGGGCCGCCGCGGGTCGTAGGGCCGGGTATAGACCGCCAGGACGTCCTCCATGTGGGCGACGAAGTCGGCGTTGTGCTCGGGCGGGATGCACCACTGCTCCCGCAGCCACGGCTTCAGGTCGTTTGTTTGAAGGTCTGCCGCACGGTCTCATAGGAGATGGTATCTACCACCTCCAGCCGCACCAGGTGGTCGGCCAGCAGCCGCAGGGTCCAGCGGGCATGGCCGTCCGGCGGGGCACTACAGGCCAGGGCGATGAGTTGGGCCTCCTGCTCGCCGTCCAGCTTGCGCCGGTACTGGCGGTCGGGGGTCTTGCGGGTGAGGGCGGCCTCCAGCCCCGCCATGACGTAGGTCTGCCGGACGGCAGCGACTGTCGTCGGGTGGACTTCCAGGGCGTCCGCAATCATGGCGTCCTTCCAGCTAGGTCCGGCCTCGCTTTGGTCGGCTTTGAGCAGGATTCGGGCGTGGGTCAAGGTGCGGGCAGGGGCGACGCCCTGCCCAATTAGGGTCCGCAGGTAGGCCCGCTCCGGCTCGGCCAACTGGACAATGTACTTCTTGGGCATGGGAGGACTCCTGCGGCGGGATAGGATGTTCCAATCCTCTCCTCAGGAAAACGCTCCTGCAACCACTATGCCCTTCAGCCGTGACAGACTACTAGTGGCGATGGGCATTTCGGAATCCAACCGACAGAACGCAACAATGATCTGACGGTGGGGAAAACGGAAGAAGGCTGGCTGCCGGTCTCCCGGCTGCCAGGCGGTGCGGAACCTGTCAATAGGAATGAGACACCTAACGGGCGAAATTACTGAGCCACCTCCTTTGTCGCAACCGCAGCCGGCTGCGGCGGGTTAATCCAGGCCGCCACGGGCAGCGACGGCGGGAC
>JACQUQ010000221.1 GCA_016210175.1 Chloroflexota bacterium
CCCATGACGGTCGGGCCGGGGACCTCCGTCGAGCTGGCGACCTTCGGCAGCGGCTGCAACTTCGACGCTGGGGAGACCATTACCTTCACCTTCGATGGGCAGCCCATCACCACCATCCCCAGCACGGTGATCGCCGACGGCTGCGGGAACTTCAGTCGCGTGCTCTTCCGTGTCCCCGCCAACGCGACCGCCGGAGCCCATACCGTCGGGGCGACCGGGGCCAACAGCGGCGCGACCGCAACCGCCACCGTGACCGTCGCGACGACCTTCATCACGCTCGATCCCGTGACTGGCGGCGACGCCCAGCCCGTGACCGTGACCGGCGCCGGCTTCGATCCGGCGGAGGACGTGACCATCCGGTTCAACACCAGTGTGATGGGGACGGTCGCCGCCTCCGGCACCGGGACCGTGAGCGCCACCTTCCGGGTGCCCAACGTGAACCTGAACTCGGCCCACACCGTCAGCGCCACCGGGAGCGTCAGCGGGAAGGCCGCCAACGCCCGCTTCGTGGTGCCCGGCACGACTATCCGCACTCTGGGCACCTTCGCCGGCGGCCCCGGCACGTCGGTGGGCCTGGAGGGCTTCGGGTTCGCCTCCGGCGAGCTCATCACTTTTACGTTCAATGGCGCGCCGCTGACCACCGTCCCGGCCTCGGTCCGGTCGGACCAGTGCTGCTGGGGCTTCCGGAACGTGCTGTTCACCATCCCGCCGGAGACCGCCCCCGGCACCTACCAGATCGAGGCACGGGGCGGCAGCAGCGGGGCCAGGGCGGCCTTCCCCATTGAGGTCGTGGAGACGTTCATTGCCCTGAACCCGCCGCAGGGCGGCAGTTCCCTCCCCATCGCCATCGCCGGGCAGGGCTTCAGCGGGAGTGAGAGCGTCACGGTGCGCTTCGACGGGAATGTGGTGGCCACCCTGACCGCCGACAGCGCGGGCGCTTTCACGGGCGCCTTCCGGGTGCCTTCGGTCAGCGTCAACAGCACCCATTCCGTGACCGCGACGGGGGATGTGAGCGGGAAGAGCGCCAGCGCCTTCTTCCTGGCCCCGGCGACCTTCTTCAACGTCTCCCCCCTCAGGGGTGGGCCGGGGACGTCGGTGGGGGTGTCCGGCGTCGGGTTTGGGGGTGACGAGGCGGTGGCCTTCACCTTTGATGGCGCGCCGCTCCCCACGGTCCCGCAGACGGTGACGACGGACTGTTGCGGGAACTTCGGGAGGCTGTGGCTGTTCCGGGTGCCGGAGGGGACCGCCGCCGGCATGCACACCATCCGGGCCGCCGGCCTCAACACGGGCCGGGTGGCCGAGTTCCCCTTCGAGGTGGTGAGTTCCTTCATCCGTCTTGACCCCATGCGGGGCTGGGAGAACCTGCCGGTCACGGTCAACGGCGTCGGGTTCCAGGCCGGCGAGGCCGTTTCCTTCCAGTTCGATGGGAATACCGTCGGGACGCTCCCGGCGACCGTGACGGTGCAAGCCGATGGGACCTTTACCGCGCGCTTCACGACCGGGGGCCTCGGCCTGAACACCTTCCATACCGTGTCGGCCACCGGCAGCGCGAGTACGAAGACGGCCAGCGCCGGCTTCGTGGTGCCCAGTCCGGCGCTGGTACTCAGCCCCACCAGCGCGCCGGCCGGCGCGACCGTCACCATCACCAGGAGCTTCAACTGGGCCAGCAACGAGCCGCTCCGCTTCACCTTCGACGGGGCACTCTTGGCGACCGAGCCGGCCACGGTGACCGCCAACGTGTGTTGCTGGGGATTCAACAACGTCACCTTCCTGGTCCCCCCTGAGACGGCCCCCGGCACCCACCAGTTGGAAGTGACCGGGCTGAGCAGCGGCGCGCGTGCGACCTTTGCCTTCCTGGTGACGCCCAGCGGGGTGACCACCGCTATCGCCCTCACGCCCTCCACAGGACCGGCGGGGAGCCAGGTGACGGTGACCGGGACGAACTTCTCCCTGGTGGACACCACGGCCACGATCACCTTCGACGGCGCTTCCGTGCCGACCACACCCAGCACGGTGGCGGTCACGGACGGCGCGCTCTCGGCCAGCTTCGTGGTGCCGACGGGCGCGGCGCCGGGGAACCATACCGTGTGTGTCACCGGCAACCCGGCTGGTGACCGCTCCTGCGCCCTCTACACGGTGGTGGCTGGCTTCATCACCCTCAGTCCGCCCAGCGGCCCGCCCGGCGCCACGGTGACGGTCAGCGGCGGCAACTTCCTGCCCGCAGATACCAGCGCCACCCTCACCTTCGACGGTGTGGCGATTGCGACCACGCCCAGCGTCATCACGGTGAGCGGCGGCAGCTTTACCGCCAGCTTCCGCATCCCCCAGGGCACGACGGCCGGGAGCCACATCGTCCGGGTGGTCGGCTCTCCTGGGGACGACGCGGCAACGGCCCTGTTCAACGTGACCCAGGAGGGGGCAGTGCCCGTCTTTACCGGCAAGGTCAACCTGGAGGCGCTGGGGGCCGCGGGCGATCCCCGGCGGCAGGGCTACCCGCTCCGGGTGACGCTCTTCCCGTCCGGTGGGGTGGAGCCGCTGGCGCCGGTGTTTGCCACTGCCGACCCCACCGGCCACTTCACCGTGGTCGCCAGCATCCCGTCCGGTCCCTACGACATCGAAGTGAAGGGCCACCACACCCTGAGCAACAAGCGGCTGGGCGTGGTGCTCCCCCAGACCGCAGGGGCAGCGCCGCTCGATTTCGGCACCCTGACCAGCGGCGACCTGACCAACGATAACGCGGTCCTGGGCGGCGATTACTCCATCCTGGTGACCAACTACGGGCAGTCCGGCCCGCGTATTGTCTCGCCGCCGCAGGCCCGCTTGCAGGCCCAGCAGGCCGTTCCGGTCGCTGAGGCGGTCCACCTCGCCCTGCGGCCGGCCGCAGAGGTCGTCCGCGTGGGGCAGGTCTTCCGGGTCGAGGTCGTGGCCAGTGCGGTGCAGGGCGGCGTGGACAGCGTGGACCTGTTCCTGGAGTTCGATCCGGCGACGCTGCAACTGGTGGATGAGACCGGCGCGCCCGCGACCGCCCTCACTGCCGGGCTGCACCTGCCGGTGGCCCTGCGGTCCGTCCTCGACCACGAGCGGGGGCGGCTGGCGCTCAGCGCGGGCCGGGCGCCCCTTGCGCCTCCGCCCGGCGGGACCTTCACCGTGGCGACGCTGTTCTTCAAGGCCCTTGCCGCCAGCCCGGAGGCGCATCTGGCCCTCGGCCTCTCCGCCGCTGCGCCGACGACGGTCCACTATCAGGGCCGCTCCGTGCTGGGTTCGGTGAGCTATGGCAGCCTCGCCATCCTGGAGGAGACGTCCGGGAGCGGGGAGAGCGCGCACGAGCAGGGCACGGACCATCCCGCGCCGTGGGCCGGTGATGGGCTGGTGGCGCTGGATGTCCCGCGGCGGGAGGCCGGTTTCCTGAACGACGTCGCTCTGCCGTGGCGGATCGAGCGTGGCCTCGATCCGGCGCTGCTGGGGCACTGGGCGACGTACCTGGGATACCTGTGGCAGCAGTTCACGGCGCTGCTGCGGGTCTGAGGGGGTATTGGGCAACCTCTCCCCCTGGTCCCCTCTCCGGTGCGGAGAGGGGGAATCGCCGCCCCCTTCCCGAGACGGGAAGGGGGCGGGGGGGATGGGTTTTCTCGCACATCCTTGCGCCTTCCGCTCCCCGTGCGGGAAAGGGGCCGGGGACGGGGGGAGCGCGGCGCTGCCGCTACGCCCGACGTATGAGGTGGATACGTGTCTGTGCTACCGCGATCTGCGTTCTCCGTCTTCCTTGCCGGGGTCGTCGGGCTGGCGCTGCTGCTGGCCTGGTCGCCCCTGGGAGGGCGCGTCCCCGGCTCGCTCGCCGCACCCCAGGCCGGGGCCGTGACCATCGCCATGGACCCTGGCTCCGCTTCTCTGGAGGTCGGGCAGATGGTCGCCCTGGACATACGGGTGAACGCCGGTACGCAGCAGGTGGATGCGGTGGACGTCTTCCTGGATTTTGACCCGGCCGTCCTGCGGGTAGTGGACGCCGCGGGCAACGAGGCCGGCGCCGTGACGCCCGCCAGCAACTCGCCGCTGAAGCAGACCCTCGCGAACCGGGCTGACAACGCGCTCGGTCGGATAGACTTCAGCGCTGGGCGCAGCCCTGCGGACGCGCCCGGTAGCGGCAGCTTCGTGGTCGCCACGGTGCGGTTCCACGGCCGCGCGCCCGGCAGCAGCGCCGTGGCCTTCTCCCTGACCTCCGCCCGTCCTACCGGAGTCTTCTTCCAGAGTGTGGCGCTCCTGGGCTCGGTCACGGATGGCAGCGTCACGGTCACGGCCACGGCGACGCCCACCCCCACGCCGACTACCCCGCCCCCGCCGTCCGGTGGCGGTGGCGGTGGCGGTGGGGGCGGGGAGAGCGCGGCGACGCCCACGGCAACACCGCCCAGGACCCCGACCGCCACGGCCACGGTGGTCGCGGCTGCGCCCGCGCTGGCCGGGCCAGCGGACGGCGCGACGGCCACCGATATGGCCGCCGTGTTGCAATGGGCCAACCCGCCGGGGAGGACCCAGTACCAGGTGCAGGTGCTGCCGGCGCCCACTCCGCTGACCGGCCAGCCCGACGGCCCCGCCATTGACCTCATCATCGGCGACCAGACCCTGGTGCAGCAGGCCCGGTTCCAGGTGCAGGCCCCACGCATGGGCGTCGGGAACTATGTGCTGCTGCCGGGCATGAGCTACACCTGGCGGGTGCGCACCACCACGGCCAGCGCGGCCCTGGGCGCGGAAGACCCCCGCTGGGGGCCGTGGCAGAGCCGTACCTTCCGGGTCCCGCTGCCCAGCAGCGCGACCCTGGCCCCGGTCGCGCCTGCCGAGGGGAGCGCGGTGGCGAGCTTGACTCCGACCTTGCAGTGGGCCAACAGCGACCCGCGTATCTTCTACTACGAGGTGCAGGTGAGCAAAGATTCCACCTTCACGACCGACCCGGCCCGTGCGACGGCGATGGTGTACTGGGAGTTGCGCCACGGCGGGGTCACGACCCCCAGCAACAGCTACACGATCCCTGTGGCCTTCCCGCTGGAGCCGGGAACGGCCTACTACTGGCGGGTGCGCCCGCGGGTCCAGGGGGACGGCGCCCCGGTCGCGTGGAGCGCCACGTGGTCGTTCCGGAGTCCATGATACCGACGCCACGCATCAGGTTGCGCCACGCGCGGTACCTGTTGTCCGGTCCCACCGCTCACCGCGAGGGAGGAAGGAACACCGCTATGGAACGAGGCCGGTTACCGTCCAATGGGTTCATGGGCGCCCCGCGGCTGCGGCGCGCGCTGCGCCGTTCTGGACGGGGAGCGCTGCGGCTCCTGCTGGCCCTGGCGCTGGCGCTCACGTCCCTTCCGCTCTCCGCGCTGCTCCCGCCGGCGGTGCCCCTGGCTCCGTCGCAAGCTGAGGCGGTCGTAACGCTCACCGTTAACGATACTGCCGATGCGGTGGACGCCGACCCCGGCGATGGCGTATGTGCGACCGCGGCAGCGGCGTGTACCCTGCGGGCGGCCATCCAGGAGGCCAATGCGCTGGCCGGGGCGGATACCATCATCCTGCCCGCGGGAACGTATACCCTGACCATCGCTGGGCAGAACGAGGATGCCGCGGCGACGGGCGACCTGGACCTTACCGGTAACCTGACCATCACAGGCGCGGGCGCGGCCACAACCATCATTGACGGTGGGGCGCTGGACCGCGTCTTCAACACGGTCGGGAATGTCACCGCGAGCCTCTCCGGCGTGACCATCCAGAACGGGAATGCTGCCACCAGCAGCGGCGGCGGTATTTACCAGCAGGACGGCACGCTCACGCTGGCCGAGAGCGTCGTCAGCGGGAATACGGCCCAAACCGATGGCGGCGGGATATATACGGGCGGCGCCTTAACGCTCACTGATACCACCATCAGCGGCAACACCTCCAGCAACAGCGGCGGCATCTTCATCTGTGGCAGCAGCACGATCACGCTTGCCAACAGCACCGTCAGCGGCAACACCGCCTCCACCGGAACGGGCGGCGGCATCTGGAACGAATGCGGCACGCTGAAGCTTCTCAACAGCACCGTCAGCGGCAACAGCGCGGGCAACGATGGCGGGGGAATCGATAATGAAGACGTCCTGGAGGTGATCAGCAGCACCATCAGCGGCAATAGCGCCGCTCGCGGCGGGGGTATCGACAACAGCGGTACGGTTTCCCTCAAGAACGCCATCGTCGCCAGGAACACCGCGACGACGGCCGGCCCCGACTGCGCCGGCACCCTGACCGCAGCGGGCTACAACCTTATCGAGAGCACCGCGGGGTGTACTATCTCTGGCAACACCACCGGCAATATTACCGGCCAGGATCCCAAGCTTGGCTCCCTGGCGAACAACGGCGGCCCGACCAAGACCCATGACCTGCTGGCGGGCAGCCCGGCCCTTGACGCCGTGCCCACCGCCAACTGCACCGATGCCGTCGGAGATCCCCTGACCGTGGACCAGCGGGGCACCGCCCGGCCCCAGGGCGCGGCCTGCGACATCGGCGCCTTCGAATTGGTCGCTCCGCCCGCCGCCAAGCTCGCCATCACCCAGGTCAGCCCGGCCAGCCCCAACCCTGCGCCGAGTACCTTCTCCGTCACCGTCCAGGCCCAGGACGGCACCGGCGTCCCGGCCAACGTCTCCCAGGACACGACGGTAAGCCTGTCAGTAAAGACCGGGACGGGTACCCTGGGGGGCACCACCACCGGAACCATCGCGGCAGGCTCCAGTTCTGTGACCATCAGCGGCGTGACCTATAGCAAGGCGGAGCCGGGAGTAGTCCTGACGGCGACCGCCACCGGCGGGGAGGCGCTCACCGCGGGGGAGAGCGCAGCCGTTGGTGTCGTGCTTGCGGGTCTGGTGAGCTGGTGGAAAGCGGAGGGGAACGCCACCGACAGCCTGGGCGCTCACCACGGCGCTCTCCAGGGCGGAGCCAGCTTCGCCGCCGGCAGGGTGAGGCAGGCGTTCAGCCTGGACGGTATCGACGACTATGTGGGTACCGGTGGCTGGAGCCCCGGCAGCCAGTGGACCGTGCTGGCGTGGGTCAGTCCGGCAGGCACGCCCAGCGGCCGCCATGCTATCGCGGGCGGCGTCCTCGAGTGCCGTGACTGGGGCATCGTTCTCCAGGATGGTCAGTTCGGCACCGTCATCCGGCAGCCCGGTGGCTGTACGCAGACGGTCTCCTCCGGGGTCACGCCAACGCTCAACACGTGGTCCCATGTCGCCGGCACCTCCGATGGGACCACGGCCAAGATCTACGTGAACGGAGCCCTGAAGGCCTCCGGCACGGTGGAAACGAACTACGTGGGGACGGCCGCCGAGATGCGGATCGGTGGGGCAGCGTGCTGCGGTGGCGAAAACTTCCCCGGCCTGGTGGATGAGGTGCAGGTGTACAACCGTGCCCTCAGCCAGGATGAGATCCTGGGCATCATGTCCAGCGCCACTCCTGCGGCCAGGCTCGCCATTACCCAGGTCAGCCCGGCCCGCCCCAACCCGGCGCCGAGCGCCTTTGCGGTGACGGTCCAGAGCCGGGACAGCACCGGCGCCCCCGCGAACGTGACCCAGGACACGAGCGTTAGCCTCTCCCTGAAGGCCGGGGCCGGGACCGGCACGCTCGGGGGCACCACCACCGGGACTATCCTGGCGGGTACCAGCCAGGTGACTATCAGCGGCGTGACCTACAGCAAGGCAGAGCCGGACGTCGTGCTGACCGCCACCGCTACCGGCGGGGATGCGCTCTCCGTGGGGGAGAGCGCGCCCTTCGACGTTGCGCCGGGCCAGCGCGTCTACGTCCTGAGCGGCGGCAATGCCACGGCAGACCAGGCGGTCCTGGATGCGCTGACCGCGTGGGGACACACGCCGACCCTCGGAGCCGCGACCCCGGTGTGGGATGGCACCCAGGCCACGCTCAGCAACTTCGATGTCGTGGTCCTCCTGAACAACTACAACTGGAGCGCCGGCAGCATGCCGACCGCCGGCCAGACCGCCCTCATCAGCTATGTCGCCGGGGGCGGAGGGTTGGTGACGGGCGAATGGCTCATCTGGAACATTGACGCTGGTGGGAGGCACACCGCGCTGGACCCGCTCGTCCCGGTAGATGGGGGCGATTACAATACGGCCGCCACCACCACCTACACCCAGGCGGCCGCAGACCCCATCGTGAGCAAGGGGCTGCCGACATCCTTCGGTTTCTCGCTGAACAATGTCGGGGGGTCCGAGTCGTTCCTGGTGGCCAGGACCGGGGCCACCGTCTTCTATCAGAGCAGCAACGCGGGACATCCGGGGCTGGTCGGCTGGAAGTACCAGGCGGGCCGGGTGATCAGCTTTTCCACCCTGCTCTCCCACGTTGAACTGGCCGACCCCGACTACCAGCGGCTCTTCGCCAACGCCGTCGAGTGGGCGAGCGTACGCGCGCCCTTCATCAGCCTCAGCCCGGCCAGCGGCCCGGCGGGGACGGACGTTACCATCACCGGCAGCGGCTTTGTCCCCGGCGAGAGCGTGATGGTCCACTGGGACGGCGCCGGCCACGGCACCAGTTGCGACCCCGCGGGCATGATGCTCACCACCACGACCGCCAGCGAGACCGGGACCATTACCGCTGCCGCCACGGTGCCCGGCTGCGCCGCGCTGGGCGATCATACCGTCCTCGCCATCGGCGCACAGACGGCGCAGGCGGTGTTCACGCTCGCTGCGCCGCCGGCCGCGACCGTCGCTATCGAGCTGGCCTCCCTTCCGGGGGTGGTGTCCGTTGGCGGGAGCTTCACGGTGAGCATCCAGGTCGCGGCGGGCGCCCAGCCGGTGGATGTGGTCGATGCCTTCCTGGACTTCAACCCCGCCAAGCTCCAGGTCGTGGACGCCGACGGCAACCCGGTCACCGCCATGACCCCCGCCGCGTCGCCGCTCCCGGTCGTGTTGCAGAACAGCGTGGATAACCTGGCCGGGCGGATCCACTTCAGCGCGGGCCGGGAGACGGCCGGCGCGGCCGCCACCGGCAGCTTCACCCTCGCCACGGCGCGCCTCAAGGCGCTGGCGCCCAGCCCAGGGACCGCGCTGGTGTTCTCCACCAGCGCGCCCCGCAAGACGGACGCCTTCTTCGGCGGGCAACCGGTGGGCTTGGCCGGTCCGGGCAGGACCATCGGCATCACCGGGGTGCTCCTGGGACTCAGCCCGGCTGAGCCGCCTGCCCAGGTGGGGGGGACGTTCACCGTCGCGCTCACCGCGGACACCGGCCCGCAGACGGTCGATAGCATTGATGTCTTCTTGAACTTCGACCCTGCCAAGCTCCGGGTGGTGGATGCCGCCGGGGAGGAAGCGACCGCCATTGTCCCCGACGCCGCATCGCCCCTGGTCACCCTGAGCAATCAGGCGGATAACGCGCTGGGGCGGATCGCCTTCAGCGCCGGGAGGGAGACCGGCCAGGACCCGGTGAGCGGCGCCTTCACCCTGGCGACGATCAGGTTCACGGTGATGGCATCATCCGGGCCGAGCACCGACATCACCTTCAATCGGGATGCGCCCAGGACCACCGATGCCTTCTTCCAGGGTAACTCCGTCCTCGGCCCCTTCCTGGCTGCCGTGTCGCCTCCGCCGGGCGCCGACCTGGACCGGGACCTGAGACCTATCGTCGGCGCGCTGGTCGTGACCACGGGGGTGACACTCCGCATTGACCCCGCAACCTCGCAGGTCAACCTGGGAGGGGTCTTCACCCTCGCGCTGTACGCCGACGCTGGGGCCCAGCAAGTGGACCGCATCGATACCTTCCTGGATTTCGCCCCGGCCTTTCTGCGAGTGGTGGACGACGCGGGGAACGAGGTCGGCGCCATTGCGCCGGCAAGCACATCGCCCCTGAAGCAGGTGCTCACCAACCAGGTGGACAACGCCACCGGCCGGATGCACTTCAGCGTCGAGCGCTTGACCACGGATCCGGCGGCCACCGGGTCCTTCCTCCTGGCAACCACACGCGTGAAGGCCATCGCGGCGCCTCCGGAGGGGGTGACCAGCGTCAGTTTCTCCAACGTGGCGCCGCGGCAGACGGATGCCGTCTTCCAGGAGGTCTCGGTGCTGGGGGCGACGCTGTCGGGGACGGTGGTCGTGGGGACGCGGTCCCTCAGCTTCACCAGCGTCCCGGTGAAAGGGGGCCACGGCTTTGCCCTGGGCGTGCAGCCCGTAGTCGCCGTCCAGTCAAGCGGCGCTACCATCACCGCGGATAACAGTACCGTCGTGACCCTGCGCATCAAGCCCGGTACGGGAGCGCCTGGGGCGGTTCTGACCTGCACTGGCGGGCTGAGTAAGACCGTGAGCGCGGGCGTGGCAACCTTCGCCGGCTGCACCATCGACCTGCGCAACACGCACCCCGACCCGGCCCTGCGACACCCCAGCTATGTGCTGGAGGCCACCGCCGCGAACGCCAGCGCGGCGGAAACACCGCCCTTTGCGGTCGGGTGGGCCGGGGACGCCAATGGCAACTGTCTGGTGGACATCGCGGACTTCTCGCTGCTGGTGAAAGGCTTTGGCAAGGCGCTGGGGGATGCTGGTTTCGATGCCGGGGCCGACATGGACGGGGACAACCGGGTGAGTATCCTGGACTTCTCGGTGCTGGTCACCCTGTTCGGGACCCGGTGTCCGACCCTGACGGTCTCGCTCAGCCCTGCGGGTGAGGGGACGGCAGTGACGGTAACGGGCGCCGGCTACGTTGCCTACCAGAACGTGACCCTGGTCCTGGACGGGGCGGTCATGGCCACGACACCGCCCACGGTCGTGGCGAACGACAACGGCGGCTTCACCGCCAGCTTTACGGTGGCGGGCGGGCTGGCGCCGGGAACCCATGTGGTACGGGCGAGCCAGCCGAGCGGGAGGGTCGTGGCTGCCGCCGTCGTGACCGCGCCCTAGCAGACGGTCACCGGGCGGGCGGCCGTGCGCCGCGTCCATGACCCGCACTTGCGCGGCGTCGCGGCGGGCCATACAATGCGGTGCGGATGCCACCGTGTCCTCTCACTGGGGCGCCGCGCCGGCGGTGGTTGCCGGCGCGCCCGCGGCCGGCAACTCCAGTAGGGAGCGCGAGGGATCTGCGCAGGTATCCGCAGCACAGAGGGTGGGCGTGGCTTATGGATATCGTGGTGGCGGCGCTGGTCATCGGAGTGCTGGTGGGCGTGGCCATCTACCTGCGGTCACGTCGCGCGGGCCAGCCAGAGCGGAGCGCGGGCACACGCCTGCCGGTGCCGGGGAGGGCCGAGTCCGGCGGGCCGCTGCGTGCGGCGGTAACCCTGGAAACGGTGCGCCCCGGCGATGCCCTCGTGTTCTGGGACGGGCGCGATGCGCTGGTCGAGGCGGTGCTGGACTGCCAGGAGCAGGTCGGCAACCGCACGGTCTCCTGGCAATGGATCTTGCTGGACAACGGCTGGGTGATTGAACGCTCGGCAGACGGGCGCTTTCTGTACACAGAGAGCATGCTCTTCCGCCAGGGGACGTGGGAGTTCGACCACCTGACCGGCGAGGTCGAGCACGATGGGGTGCTGAAGACCTTTGAGGAGCGCGTCCGGGAGGGAACCTCGTCGCGGGAGCCGGTCTATTTCGCCTTCGGCGACGCCCTGTACCAGGTGCTGAGCACGGGTACGTTTGCCGCGGTCCCGCGCGGCGGCACGCCGCCCGCCCGCCCGGTGTGGGGCGACATCAGCCCTGACGCGTACGACAATGTCTACTTTGGGATGAGCGCGTCGGACGAGGACCACGCCCTCGGCATCTGGACGACGCACATCGTGTTCTTGCAGGGGCGGGTGTTGCACGACGCCGACCTGCGTGGGGTGTACGGCGCCTGATCCGCCGGAAGCACCCACGAGGTAGCCTTGACGGGAGACGTACTCTCAAGCTACGATCAGGAAGAGCACTCCTGCGCAAGGTGACGCACACCCTGACCCCAGGCGCGTGCTCATGGGCGATTAGCTCAGTTGGCTAGAGCGTCCGGTTTACACCCGGAAGGTCAGAGGTTCGAGCCCTCTATCGCCCACCATATGCGGTGTCCCAGCGGCCCCTCCAGTACAAGATGCTGTGGTGGGGCCGTTTCTTTTCCAGGGGACAGGCACGGCGTCAACTGCTGTACCATTGCTGTACGATTGCTGTACGGTCCGGGGGCGGTCAGGGGGGGGGCTGACGGGGCTTCCCGAGGGTGCATCACCATGCGGGGGTGTGCTACCATAGCCGTGTCAGTATGGCTCGCTCACGCTGACCGTGCCCTGGGCTGTTCGCAGCAGCGCCGGGGCTTTTCCTGTTGGTAAGATGGTGCGAGTCTACTTGGGGAGCGGGGCGGCGTCAAGCCCTGGCCCTGGCCTGCGCCCCCTGGCCGTAGCCCTTGGGC
>JACQUQ010000220.1 GCA_016210175.1 Chloroflexota bacterium
CTTATGGGCGTGCTCCTGGCGCTCATTTACACCAACATCGGCTGGTGGGGCGTGGTCATTGCGGGCCTGCCCCTGATCGCCAACTACCACGCGCTGCGCTATATCTCCTTGCTGCGCCAGTCCTACACCCAGATAGTCCAGGCCCTGGGCGATATCCTCGACCTGCGGGAGCACGGCACCGCCGGGCACTCCCTGCGTATCGGCGCGCTGGCGCGGCGGCTCGGCGAGGAGATGGGGCTGCCGCGAAGCGAACTGGACCACCTCTACGTCGGCGGGGTCCTCCACGACATCGGCAAGATCGCGATGGAAGACGCCATCTTGCTGGGGAGCGGCAACCTGAGCATGGCGGAATGGGAGAAGGTCCGGCTGCACCCGGTGCTGGGCAGCCGGTTGCTGGAAGCCTATCCCCAGCTCCAGCGGGCGGCGGCGATCGTCCGCCACCACCACGAACGCTTCGACGGCACCGGCTACCCGGACGGCCTCAAAGGCCGGGAGATCCCCATCGGTGCGCGCATCGTCTCGGTGGTGGACTCCTTTGATGCCATGTACTTCGGGCGGCCCTATCGGGCGTCCCGCTCCTGGGACGATGCCTGCGAGGAGCTCCAGCGCTGCGCCGGCACCCAGTTCGATCCTGCCGCGGTCAAGGCGTTCCTGAGGATCGGCCAGCGCCAGGTGCTGGCGGCGATCCCGCCCAATGCGCTCCCGGAGGCGGTGGTGCATGCTCATTAGCAGTGTGATCATCGGCCTGGTGCTGGCG
This sequence comes from Chloroflexota bacterium, assembly GCA_016210175.1. GTDB lineage: Bacteria > Chloroflexota > Dehalococcoidia > SHYD01 > JACQUQ01 > JACQUQ01. The sequence continues at coordinate 758 of JACQUQ010000220.1, forward strand.
CTGCTGCGCCGCGGCGATCTGCGGGCGCTGGCCGCGGTCCGCTTCCGCTGGTGGTGGCTGATCGTGCTGGCCTTCGGGCTCAAGTTCCTGCTGGTCCGGTCCGCCGGGAGCAGCCCGTGGCTGCTGACCTACGGCCCGGCGCTCCACGCGGCCCTGTATCTCCTGCTCCTCGTCCCCTTGCTGGCGAACCGCGTGCTCCCCGGCCTGCGGCTGGTGACCGCGGGCGTGGCGCTGAACGGCCTCGTCATCCTCGCCAACGGTGGCCGGATGCCGGTGTCGGAAAGCGCGCTGGCTGCCCTGGGCAAGACTGCTACCATCGACGCCCTCGCGCGCGGCCAGAGTGTGGTCCACACCCTGGCCGCCGACCAGACCGTGCTGGGGCTCCTGGGAGACTGGATCACGCTGCCGCCGCCCTGGGCCGCGGTTGCCAGCCCCGGTGATTTCCTGCTTGCCGCGGGCGTGATCCGGCTGATTACTGCGGTGGCCGGTACCTCCCGATCCACGCGCTCGCTCCCGACCCTCCGCGCCTGACGGGGGGATGGTTTCCGCCCTAGCGCAGCACAGGAGAGGTGTTCGGCGTGCTCCGGTGGGAGGTAGGGGCGAATCTGGTATTCGCCCCACTCTGCCCCAGGGCGAACACCAGGGCCTGCCCTGAGCCCTTCGCTACCCTCAGGACAAGCCTGCCGCAGGGTTCGCCCCTACGAGCTCCGCGTATAGCCCAGGACTTCCCGGAGCTGCTGCGGATGGACCGGCTTGTAGATCAAGAGGTCGCTATAGGCGCGCATGTCCGCGGCGCGCGCATCCCACCACCCTACCATAATGGCGACGTTGCTCCCCGGGTGGTCCCGCCGCAGGCGGGTCGCCAGGTCCCGTACCACCTGGTAGCCCAGATCGACGTCAATAATGACCGTGTCGTAGTTCGTGAGGCTGAGGTAGGCGAGGCCGGCGTCCTCTTCCGAGGCGAGGGTCGCCTCGCTGCCCAGGTCGGCGAGGAACCGCTGGAGGTTCAGGGCCTGGTACAGCATATCGGTGATGATCAGCACCCGTCGGGCGGGCGCCAGGCTCCCCGCTCCGGTCTGGTTGCCCTGGATGATGGTGGTCATGTCGCTTTCCCCTCCCTGGTAGCCGCTGGCGCGCCGGGGTCACCACACGGCGATGCATCCGGCACCCTCCGGTACCGCGCTCCCGGCGGCGCACGCGTCGCCGGGCCACACCGAAGTGACTACAACCCCTGTGGCGCCTGGGATGGGCTCACGACCCTGGCAGGCTCCGGAGCCACCCGTCGGCCACGCGTGATGGGGAAGCCGGCCACCACGCCGCTACCACGGCGGGTTGGCGTTCCGACCGAGCTACGGGAAGCCCCCACCGCAAGCGCACGCCCCTCGCCCGATGCGCAGGGGAGGCAGCGACCTAGAGAGCGGGACGTGGTAGGCATGGGACCCCCTTCCGCAACCAACAGCGGTCCAGGGGCGTTGGGCCCCGGACCAGCTCCTGCGATCAGTCCACACCCGGCAGAGGGGACACCGAGATAACTGGGAGCGCTCCTCGGCCGTCGGCGCGAGATGGCGTATCCTGCGGCACGCCCGCACCGCGCTCGCTCCCGTTCCCACCTGGAGCCGGTATTTCCCGCCTGGGGACACGAAAATCGACCAGTATCGACTATGATAATGCACCGATCTGGCAGAAAGGGTCGGCGTTGCGCCGGAGGATATAGCAATTGTATAGCAATGCGGAGCGCGCCGGGGGAGGATACTCCATCGTGGGCGCAGGTGGAGCGCGCCGGGACAAGGCGGGCGCCGCGTCAGGCATGAAGTGGGGAAGATTGCCGCCGTGAACGGCGGGCCCGCCCTTCAGAGCGGCGGGGTGGTGCCCATCACCAGAAGGTTGACAGAGCACCAGCGCCCGGAAGAGACCTCCGGGCGCTGGGCCAGCGCGGGCGCTGGGGTGTGGCGCTACTTTTCCGGGACGGTATAGCCGACGCCGGGGATGGTGCGGATCAGGCGGCGGCCAGCTCCTTCCCCCAGCTTGCGGCGCAGACGGCTGATCCACCCCCGCAGATACTGGAGGTCGTTCCGGTACTCGGGACCCCAGGTCCGGGAGAGCAGGTCCTCGTGGAGCATAATCCGGCCCGCGTTGCGCACCAAAATGCTCAACAGCATCCACTCGGTGCGGCTCAGGCTGACCTCGGTGCCCCCCACGAAGACCCGGCGCTGGTTCAGGTCAATGGTCACGTCGTCCACGATGTACACCGGCTGGGTCGGCAGCCCCTGGTCCATCTCCACCCGGCGCATCAGCGACTTCACCCGCGCGACCAGTTCGTCGGGGTTGAAGGGCTTGGTGAGATAGTCATCGGCCCCCGACTCCAGGCCCCGGATCTTGTCACGATCTTCCGTCCGGGCGGTAAGCATCAAGATAGGCACGGGCGAAAGCTCCCGGATGCGGCGCATGACCTCATAGCCGTCCATCTCGGGCAGCATCACATCCAACACCACGACATCCGGCCGCTCTTCCAGGGCCTCCAGGGCCTCGGCGCCGTCCGCTACCGTGACCACCTGGAAGTCGTTCTCCTCCAGGACGGAGCGGAGCAGCCGCAAGATGCGCGGCTCATCGTCCACCACCAGGACCAGCGGCCTGCGTCGTCTCATCGTCGTTGCCCCCTTTCGCCCCTGGGCCGCGCTCCGTGGCCCAGGTATCGATGGGAGAGCTGCTGTCCCCCGCGGTCGCGGGGAGCCTCCGCTGGGAGCCGTGCCCTCGATCGTTGCGTGTGAATCCTCATGCCTCCTCGACCACCTCTCCCGACACGCTCATGTGCATCCCTGGACCGCCGCGCTGCGCTGGGGATCGCTCCGTTTCCCCGCTGGCGGCGCGCTCGTCGCCCCTGGCACGGATGGCCTACCGCGAGGGCGTATCGGCGCAGCCCTCGCGCGTTCCTCTTTTGTTGTAGCAGTCCCGATCACATATGTCAACTACCAGGGGTGTGACCAGAGGTTGTACCAGATGCGAGGCGAGGACGGACCTCTCCCCGCCCGCCTGCGGCGGGCTGCCCCCCCGGGGCGGGAAGGGGCGTGGGGTGCTCCCCCTTCCCTCGCGGGAAAGGGGGCTGGGGGAGTAGGTCCCGCACCCGTCAGCAAGTTCCACCATGTTTCGGTCACACCCGGTCGGACGGCCAGGGCCTTTTCATTTTCGGACGGAGGGTCGTCAGGTCTGTTCGCCCTGAGCCAGTCGACGGGTGAACGGACCCGCCCGCTCGTGGTTCGACCAGCTCACCACGAACGGGCTTGACGCTGGCTGCCCAATAACTAAAAGGCCCTGGCGCGCGGCCCGGTGCGTCGTCTGGACCGGTTATGCCGCGGGTGGCGCTCCGGTCAGGTTGCTGGCTGCTGGCCTCGTCCGCGCCGCGCTGGCGCACTCGTTCGGACTTCCCCTGCTCGCTCTGCGCCCGGATCGGTGTTCGGTCCGCGCGTCGGCTACCGTTGGCGTCGGTGGCACTACCGGGACCCTGCTTCGGGCAGGAGTCCCGGCACTCCTGCCTGATAGGTGACGGCGCGAATGGCAATCTGGACGCGGTTGTGGACGCCAAGCTTCAACAGGATATTTTTGATATGGCTTTCCACGGTCTTCTGGCTGATTCCCAGTGTTTCAGCGATCTCACGGTTCCGGCGACCCTCGACCACGAGCAGGACCACCTCCCGCTCGCGACGGGTCAAGGTCTCTGCCCCGTCCCATTCCAGTGACATGACTCCCCTCCCAAGTAAGCAGCCCCTCGGGTCGGTGGGCACCGCGCGTTGCCTAAGTCGGCCGAAGCCTGCTCCGGGCCTCTCGGCGGAGTGTATCCTGAGCGCAGCCGCAGGGCTCAGGGGAAACGCCGTCGAAGGGGCTACGCTCGTTCCGAGGAGTACGCCGGCGGCCTACGCCTGGGCCGCCGGCTCAAGGAACGGATGTGCACACGCCCCGGGAGCACAACCAGGGCGGAGAGCAAACCGGGGGGTCCAAAACGAGTGTGCTATTACGGTAGCGGCGGAGCGTCCCTGGTCGCACCATGGCGACGAGAGACGGTCAGCGCGGCGCGCAGGCCGGCAAAACCGCTCCCGCAGCGGTCTCTGCGGCAGGTGCTGGCGTGTTGCCGATCACGCCATGCTTCCCCAAGTATATACGCACTGCGACGATGAAAGCAACGGATGAGGGGGCAATGGGGTACGGCAGTAAGGGGAAGCTCGTGGCCGGTCAAGGTCGAAGCGGAGGTGAGGGAAAGCACTGCCGCCGTGATGATCCTTAATGCAGGATCAGGAGACGTTTTCGGCATGGGCAACCGGTAGGGGCGCATGGCCATGCGCCCCTACCACCGC
>JACQUQ010000222.1 GCA_016210175.1 Chloroflexota bacterium
ATGAGAGGCTTTGATACCTCGCAGGGAAGAGTTCCCGCCGCCCTGAAGGGCGGGCCATTGCTGGAAAGGGACGCGGCCCGCCCTTCAGGGCGGCGATACCCAGCCACGATGCCCAACTCTTCCGCTGTTTTCCTCCTCAGTTCATATGCACTCCCCGTTACTCCTTGAGGGCGTTGCGAATGTCCGCGTGCAGTTCCGGGAACTGGTCGAGCCATGCCTGGCGTTCTCGGCGCAACGCGCCCATGAGGGCGGCGAAGCGGTCCTTCCCGTAGATCCGGTAGGGATCGTACTGGTTAAGGTCCACGCCGGGGATGTCCGTGGCGGTGTCGTACCCCAGGATGGGATCGTACTGCCAGGAGACCTGGCCGCGCACCACCGCCTCGACGGTCCGCATGGTCACTTCCGGGGTGATCTTCACCCCGTCGTCCATGCCCCCCATCTTGCCGGTGTTGAGCAGGTACACCCGGATATCCGGGTTGGCCTTCAAGAGCTGGTAGAAGAAGTTCCCCTGCTTGTGGAAGTCCCCCAGGATGAAGGGGTCGAAGGCCACCACCCGCATGGACTCGCCGACCCGGTTGGGGTCGTCGGCGGACGTGATGGTGGACTCGCCCAGCATCAGGAAGGCTGCGGCCTGCGCCGGCGAGGCCAGCCGCCCCACCGGGGGCAGGTCATAGCGACGGGTGTTAAAGAAGACCAGGTCCACCTTCGGCAAGTCCAGGTCGCCGCCGGTGTGCGGGATGGCCCAGCGCGGGACGATGGCCCGCCCGTTGGAGGTCAGGGTCCAGTTGGTGAAGTCGATGCTGCCGTCCTCTTCCACCCAGGTGTTCTCCAGCACTGCGGTGGGCACCTTGGTGGCCTCCAGCAGCCCCGGCTGTTCGGTGATGCTATCGGTCTTGACGTAAAAGGCTTCCTCGGTACCATAGCCGTAGGCAGAGGGCGTGAGCATCACGATGTCGTCCTGGAGCAGGGTGATGCCCTCGGGAGGCTCCAGGCCGTGGCCATTGACGGAGATAGTGGTCTTGCCGGTGCCGCTCAGGCCGAAGATGAGCGCGCCGCGCTCGGCCATGCCCGCGGCGGTGGCGAGCCGGTAGACTTTGCTGGCCGCGTGCAGACCCAGGCCGCCCCGGCGCTCCCGCATGATGTGCATGGCCGCCCGCAGGGAGCCCATCTTGGCCTCGCCGTAGTAGTCGGAGCCTAAGACGTAGGTGTAGACGCGCCCGTCCGGGGCTGGGTGGACGTAGATGCCCAGGTCCGGCCACTCCGGGACCTGCACCACCAGGATGTCGGGGTCGCGGCTGTCCCGCGGCGCGGACAGGTTACGGCTCATCATGTAGGCCAGGCGCGCGTAGGGCCGGGTCACCGCATAGCGCACCCGGAAGATATTGGCAGGGTTCTGGCAGATATCCCGGTCCACCTGCAAGACCGTCGTGGACTTGAGATAGTCCCGTACCTGCTCGATGACCGCGGCCTCCTCGGGACGCTGCACGACGTACGTAAAGCGGGCGCTGCGGGAGCGGATCCGGCTGTGGTAGACGGCGACGCCCAACCGGTTTGGGATCTCATCCTTGCTCGCCAGGACGCGCAACTCCTGCGGCGCCAGGTCGCGCCAGAGGTTCGGCACCTGCAAGGGGTCGCGGAGCAGGTCACCCATATCCTTGCTCTCCCTCCTGTAGCTCCAATGCGGCTGCTCCCGGTCGGTCTCAGCCCTACGAGCGGATACCGGATAACGATGGGGTATCTTCCACTACCCTGCCGAATCCACCATGCGGAAAATTCCTGGATACAGGGTAGCATAAGTTGGGCCGAGATTCACCTCCTGACCTGGCGCGAGGTGTGACCAGCAGTTGTACCAGGTGGGAGGCGAAGACGGACCTCTCCCCGCCCGCCTGCGGCGGGCTTGCCCCTCCCCTCCCGGATCGGCGCTACTCCCGCCGCTCGAAGATAGCGCCCAGGAAGTCCAGCATCAGCCGCGCTGCCACGCGGGGCGTGACCGCCGCCGGGCTGTCGAACCAGGGGGCCACTTCTACCACATCGAAGCCCACGATGGTCGTCCGCCGGGCCAGGGTAATCAGGGCCTCTTTCAGGTGGTAGTAGGAGATGCCCCCAGGCTCAGGGAAGCCCGTGCCGGGAGCGATGGAGGGCGAGAGCACATCAATATCGATAGTCACGTAGCAGGGCGCATCCGTCAGGGGCAGGCGCTCGATGGCGGTATGCGCTCCCTGCTCCACGATGGTCTTGGAGGGAATGATGACGTTCCCCCGCCCGCGGGCCGCTTCGACGGGCTCCACGCGCTCGAAGAGGCTGCGGATGCCGACGTGGCAGATCAGGCCCACACCGGGAAGCTCGGAGATGCGGCGCATCTGGTTATCGTGGGAGTAGCGCTGTCCCTGCCACTCGTCGGTGTAATCCAGATGGGCGTCGAACTGCACCACCTGGAGGGGCCTGCCGGTGAACGCTCGGACGATAGGGTAGGTACAGGCATGGTCGCCGCCGACCTGCACCGGCAGCGCGCCGGTAGCCCGCAGCGCCGCCACTGCCTCCGTGATCTTCTGGAAGTTGGTGAAGAAATCCACGGTGCGGATGTTCACATCCCCACCGTCCACCATGCGCACGCCCTGGAGGATGTGACGGTTTTCCTCAATGTCATACCAGCCGTCCCGCCCGATCCCGGCGAAGCGCATGGAAGCGTCGCGGATCAGGCGTGGGCCGAAGCGGGACCCTGGCCGGTCGTTGGTGCCCATGTCGAAGGGGATGCCCAGGAAGGCCACATCCGCCTTAATCTGGCGCAGGTCCCCGGCCAGCGGCACCCCAAAAAAGGTCGGAGACCCAGACCGGACAATATCCCCGCCATTGGCCCCGGTATGACGACGCATAGTCTCTCCCCTCCTGGCCCTGCGAAGCCCAGCACGGCCCGGCAGCGACGACCGCCGATGGCCTGGAGCCGGTCCGTTGCTGCTCCTCTTCCATTGTACTATAACGGCAATTTCCGACCGCAACCTTCCTGCTCCACGGTGGATGCCGCGGGCGGCTCCCGTGCCGCTTTCCCCCGTGGTCACCGTGACGCGCTCCCGCTCCACCAGGAAGACCTGCCGCTGCCGCGGCGATCAGGTATCTGGCGCAGGGCCTCCTCAAGCGGACGTGACACGCTCCCCCTTCTCCTTCTCACCAGGTCCCGCTGCTGTCGCCCTGCCCTCCACTCCTGCGTCACCCTGCCCGGCGGTTCTCCTGGCTTCCCTATTTGCCACACATCCCTGATAATAGAACAGAGCCGCCGGGTCGGGGTGCCGGTCATCCCCCGTTGACGCCGCCTGCCGATATGGGGTACAAGAGACGACAACGTGTACCATTCCGGGAAGCAGTGCCGTTACAGCATGAGGGACGGCGCCGGGACCCCGGCAGTGCGGCTCACGGCTGCGGGGCAGGTGCCACGGCGCACACCGCATCAGGCCCGGCAGCGGATGTCGGGGAACTCCGGCCCACCAGCGGCGCCGGGACCCGACACGGCTTCGAAGATGAGGTGAGTAAGGTTTCGTTATGGCAAAGGATCTCGTTATTGTGGAGTCGCCCGCGAAGGCCAGGACCGTGGGGGCGATTCTCGGCAGCAAATATACGGTCAAGGCGTCCCTGGGCCACGTGCGTGACCTCCCCAAGAGTCAGCTTGGGGTGGATGTCGAGCATGGCTTCCTGCCCAAGTACCTGGTGCCCAAGGAAAAGCGCGCCGTGGTCAAGGACCTGAAGGAGGCGGTGAAGGGCGCCGCGACGGTCTACCTGGCGACCGACCCCGACCGCGAGGGTGAGGCCATCTCCTGGCACCTGACCCAGGCGGCGGACATTGCGCGCGTGCCCGTCCGGCGGGTCGTCTTCCATGAGATTACGCGGGAGGCTATCCAGGAAGCGTTTGCGCACCCGCGGGGCATTGATATGCAACTGGTCAACGCGCAGCAGGCCCGGCGGGTCCTGGACCGGCTGGTGGGCTACAGCATCAGCCCGCTGCTGTGGAGCAAGGTCCGGCGGGGCCTGTCCGCGGGCCGGGTGCAGTCGGTGGCCCTGCGCATGGTCGTGGACCGCGAGCGGGAGATCCAGAATTTCGTCCCGCGCGAGTACTGGACCATTGAGGCCGAACTGTCCAAGCAGGGCAGTGGCAAGGGCAAGCGCAAGGGCAAGGCCGAGCGCTTCCGGGCCGCGCTGGTAGGCCGGCTGGACGGCGCGGGCAAGGCCGAGAAGCTGGAGATCCCCGGCCAGGCCGAGGCCGAGGGACTGGCGGGCGAGCTGCGCCGGGCAGTGTACACGGTGGCCGAGGTCCGGAAGGGCAAGACCAGCCGCCAGCCCGACCCGCCCTTTACCACCAGCACCCTGCAACAGGAGGCCTTCCGCAAGCTGCGGTTCTCGGCGCAGCGCACCATGCTGGTGGCCCAGCAGCTCTACGAGGGCCTGCCCATTGGCGACGGGCAGCCGGTGGGGATCATCACCTACATGCGCACCGACTCCACCCGCGTGGCGGCCGGGGCCGTGGCCGAGACTCGCGAGTATATCAAGGGGCGCTGGGGTGCCGAGTACCTGCCGCGCGCGGCGCGGGCCTTCCGCACCAAGACCAAGGGCGCCCAGGAGGCCCACGAGGCCATCCGGCCC
>JACQUQ010000223.1 GCA_016210175.1 Chloroflexota bacterium
GGATAGGCTCCATCCGGTCGTCGTAGAAGCGGACCTGGACGTCCGGCGGCGTCAATCCGGCCAGCACCGCCGGGGCCAGCGGCTCCATCTGCCAGGCCCGGATGTACGGCTCGCCCACCCGCCGGCCCACGCAGGGGTGAATGATGGTGAGCTTCATCCCACGCTCCCTATTCGGATAACCCACTCGCGCGCGGCAACGCCGCCTGCGGGCCCAGGAACCAATCGCAGGTGTAGTAGCGGTGGAGACGATAGGCGTAGTAGCGGTAGCCCAGGTTGGCGGGGATGGCGATGTGGAGCAGGGTGCGCGATCCCAGGAGGCGCTTGGCGATGGCGCGCAGGCTGTAGCTCTGCTTCCAGGCGGTCTCGGTAGCGCGCAGCAAACGCTCCGGGGTGAAATTGCGGGGCTGGAAGACCACGTGCTGACCGTCGTACCGGCTCCAGTCTTCGGTCAGGATACGCCCCTCACCTTGCAGGCGGCGGAAGAGCGGGGTGCCGGGGAAAGGGGTCAGGATGGCGTACCGCGGGAGGTCCATGTTGGCCTCCAGCACCAGTTGGACCGTGGCATCGATGGTCTCCTGGGTGTCATGGTCGAACCCGAAGACGAAGCACCCCATAACGGCGATGCCCCGCTCGTGGAGGCGGGTCACCACCTCGCGGTACTGATGGCGCGTGTTGAAGAGCTTGCGCGTTTCCCGCAGCGACTCGCGGGAAAGGGACTCGAAGCCCAGGAGCAGCCCGCGGCACCCGCTGCGGGCTGCCAGGTCCAGCAGCTCATCATCCCAGGCGATCATCGTGGTAGCCAGCCCACCCCACTGGACCTTGAGGGGGACCAGGGCGCTGAAGAGCTCCTTGGCGTAGTCGCTATCGCTGATGAGGTTGAGGTCCAGGAAGATCAGTTGGCGCGACCGCATCTGGCGGATATCGGCCACCACGTCGGCCACGGGCCGCTGGAGGGGGCGTCCCCAGGCGGTGGGGACGACGCAAAACTCGCAGCGGTGGATGCAGCCCCGGGTCGCCTCGAAGGTGTGCATGGTGGCGTACCGCGACGCCGGTAGCAGGTCGCGGCGCGGGAAGGGCAGGTTCGCCAGGTCCAGGGTGTGCCCCTGCTCGTAGCGCGCCCGCATCCGGCCCGCCGCGCAGTCCCGCAGCAACTGGGGCCAGGTCTGCTCGGCGTAGCCCACCACGACGCTGTCAGCGTGCCGGGCAGCCTCCTCCGGCATCAGCGTCGGGTGGACTCCCCCGAGCACGACGGGGATACCGCGCCGTCGGAAGTGGTCAGCAAGTTCGTACGCGCGGGGGGCCGTGCCGGTAATCGCGCTGATGCCGATGAGGTCTGCCGTGATGTTGGGATCGATAGCGTCGATACCTTCATCGACCAGCATAACGTCTACGTCCAGTTCTTGCGGGATCAGCGCGGCGAGGGTGGTCAGGGTGAGGGGGGCGTAGCGCAGCGACTTCTTCCAGATGCCGGTGCGGTGCCGGTACAGCGGCCCTCGGGGCGAGAGCAAGGCGAGGCGGGTCCTCCCGGAGGAGGCGGGCTCGGTGTCCATGGCAGCGGATTGCCTCCTGGTTCACATGTACGCGCAACTCACTGCATCAAGCATAGCACAGAGCAGCCGCGGTGATCAGTGACGCATGTCCTGAACATGCCTGGGTACTATGACCTATCGAGGTGAGCACTATGGCGGAGGTGGTCGCCATCGGCGGAGGTGCTTGCCAGCGTCGGTTGCCCCGACGCTGGCTGGGGTGCATCCGGGAGATGCACGGTGGAAGAGATCGGCTGTTCCCGTGCAGCACACCTCCGCGTGCGTCGGGGGTGCGCCCAGGAGGGAGTGGGGGTCAAACGTCCAGGATCTCCACCTCGTCCCCTACCGCAATCCTCCCGCCCTGGCCCAGGGGGCGCATGGCGACAGCAAAGGTTGGCTGCGCTCGGTCAAAGGCGTGCGTCAGGGTCGTCAGGATGGGGAGGTCCCGGACGCCCGTCGCCGGGTTGGCATGTGTCGCCAGGCACCGCCCCTTGCTGCGGGTGACGTCGAAGATCACCTGACCAATGCGCACCCGACGCCCCACCCACGCAAGCTCCGCCCAGGGATCCACGCCCTCCACGGCGATATTCGACCGAAACCGGACCTCATCCACCTCGCAGTGGAGGGCTCCGGCCAACGCCTGGATGCTCTCCCGGCTATGGAGCGTGACCTCGCCCGCTTCGCTGTCGTGATACCGGGGCGTGGCGCCATCACCCACCAGTCGGAGGGGCAATCGCTCAGGATGATCGGCCAGGGGGTTGTCCGGGAGGCCGAGCGCAACCTCCGCCAGCAGTTCCGTCAGACGTCGCCTCCCCAGGTCATCAAGCGCCTCTTCCGCGAGCGTGCGGCCGGCGCGCGCCACCGACACCCGGCCCTGGTGGGCATCGAACCGGACCGCGATCCCGGCCAGGCCCGGTGTGTTCATCAGGCACAGCATGCTGGCCTTAGGAGACCAGGCCGCGTCAGGCTCCTCGACGTTGCCGAACCGGAAGGCCAGCACCCTATCTCCCGCAACGCGGCCGCTGGGGAGGATGTCCAAGGAACTCTGGCGCTCCGGTGACAACCCCTTCACCGGGTAGCGATACAGCGCCACAACTCGGGCCACTGTTGGTTTCAATGCGTCGCTCCCCCTCTCTTTGCCCGCGGTCCGGACCGGTCCCGACCGTCGCCCCTAGTATAGCGCCGATGTCCGGTTCTGGACACCGTCAGGAGCGGGCATGCCACCGCAGCCGGGGCGCGGCTCGCGAGGCCTGGCCGATGTCTGCCGGCTTGGAAGTAGCCCGCTCGTCCTGAGCCTGCCGAAGGGCGGGCGGGGAAGACCTGCCGCCCCGCAATACCGGAAAGGCCCTGGCCCGGCAGCGCGGCAGCGGTTCATTGACACCCGTACCCTATGGGCCATACAATAGATGTATGTTATTGTCATCTTCTCGCGCCGGGCCCGGGGGGTTCGGGTTGCGCCGGCGTGTCGTGCTCGGTCCGTCGCCGACGGCCGTATTCCAGGATAGTGTAGAGGAATCACCACACGTGTTCCAGAAGACCGCTCTCCCGAATGGGCTGCGGATTGTCACCGCATCCATGTCCCATACCCGCTCCGTAGCCATCTCCGTCTTTGTGGGCGCGGGGTCGCGCTACGAGACCGATGCGGAAGCGGGGATCTCCCATTTTGTCGAACACATGCTCTTTAAAGGCACCGAGCGCCGCCCGACGCCCAAAGAGATCTCCGAGGTCATTGAGGGGGTGGGCGGCGTGCTCAATGGCGCCACCGACCGGGAGATGACGGTCTACTGGTGCAAAGTGGCCCGCCCGCACTTCCCCATGGCCCTGGACGTGCTGCTGGATGCGCTGTACCACTCCCGCTTTGACTCGGCCGAGGTGGAGAAGGAGCGGCAGGTCATCATCGAAGAGCTCAACGCGGTGGCCGATTCCCCAGCCGACCTGGTGGACGTCCTGATTGATGAGGCCGTCTGGCCGGGGCATCCCCTGGGCCGGGACATCGCTGGGACCAAGGAGACGGTGAGCGCCATCACCCGGCCCATGCTGCTGGGCTACCTGGCGCGTCAGTATCCCCCCAACAATGTGGTCATCGCGGTGGCCGGGAACGTGACCCACGAGGAAGTCGTGAGCCTGGTGCAGCAGGAGCTGCGCGAGGTGCCCGCCGGTCAACCCACCGCCTGGTATCCGGTGGGGGAGGGCAACGCCGCCCCCCGCATCCGCCTGGCGACGCGCCGCACCGAGCAGGCCCACGTCTGCCTGGCGCTACCGGGCCTGTCCAGCCGCCACCCCGACCGCTACGCCCTGGACATGCTGAATGTCGTCCTGGGCGAGGGCATGAGCAGCCGTCTGTTCCTGGAGCTTCGGGAGCACCGGGGCCTGGCCTACGATGTCCACAGCTACACCACCCACCTGCTGGACTGCGGCACGGTGACCGTGTACGCGGGGGTGGATCCGAAGCGGGTGGACGCGGCGCTGGGTGCGGTGATGGAGGAGTTGCAGCGCATGCAGGACGGCCTTGCAGAGGAGGATCTGCGCAAAGCTAAGGAACTGAGCAAAGGGCGCTTGCTGCTGCGCATGGAAGATACCCGGACCGTCGCCAGTTGGATCGGCGGCCAGGAGTTGCTCATGGGCGAGGTGCTGACACCTGAGGACGTGGTGGCCGCCATTGATGCGGTGACCCCGGAGGACACCGTGCGGGTCGCCCGCCAGTTGTTCGTACCGGAGCGCCTGACCCTGGCCGTGGTAGGCCCCTTCAAGAGCACCCGCCGCTTCGAGCGCGTCCTGGGCGCGTGAACCGACGCTTTGGCCTGACCCTGCCCGGTGGCGCCCCAGAGGGGCATGATCACGATTGCGGCATGCGGGGTGCGCCCGGATTACCGTTTCCGGGCGCACCCCGCATCTTTTGGGGGGATGCAGAGGTCGTGGCGACAACCAGCGCCGGGTGAGCGGAAGCCCGGCAACGGTGCTGCCACCCACCTGGTCCCTGCGCCCCCTAGCCCCGCAAGCTGCCGTCGCGTCTCGCGGTCTGTCACCGGTGGTCTGATAAACACCGCTCGGGAGGGGCGGGTTGGAACCTGCTCCTCATCCCGCGGCGCCCCCGCAGGGCGATCACGCAGCACGAGGTCGGGATCGCCCTGCCCCAAGCGTGGTGCGGCAGCGCATGGCTGTACGGATCGCCCGGTGCGACTGCCCGATGGTCCAAATTGACCTGGAAAGGAACTGGCGGTCCCTCCAGCCAAGACCGGGCCTGGAACCCGCAGCCCGTCGCCGACAGCGTATCCTGGGCCTTGGGTTCCTGACGGCGGCCTGGCTGCTGGTCAGCGCTGGCAACTTCAGCCAGGGGTTGCGCACTGACCAGCTGACCGCCTATGCTGGGCTGGCACCGCATCCGCATCAGTCGCGGGGACCAGCCCGGCATCGGGCGCACCGGGAACGGCCGCGTACGCACTGCCCGGTAGCTCGCCACCCTCAGTGGCACCCAGGATACCCCCGTGCTGAAGGCCATTGCCGAGCGGCTGCGCGCTGTCGGCAAGCCGGACCAGGTGGTGCGCGGTGCGGTGGCCCGCAAGCTGCTCCATTTCGCCTGAGCGGTAGCCACGTCGAGTACCGGCTGCGACCCGACCTATCGACGCACAGGACAGGTGTCGTCCACCACACCAGTGCCGACGGCCGCCTGACCTGCTTGACGGGTGCTACCTATCTCCCCGCCGTCACAGCTCCGGTGACGGTACGCTACGTGTCAGAGTCATCGCACAAGACAGGGCGTTGCCCTCAGTAGTACTTCATGAGGTGGTGACACTGTTGATACCAAGCATACACGACGCCGCAGCATCGACTGACCCATTCCCCGTTTTGATACAGGGCGGGATGGGAGTAGGTATCTCGAACTGGAAATTGGCACGGGCCGTGGCGCTGGCCGGTGAGCGCTATGCCGCCACCGCGCCGGTCCTGGGCGTAGTTTCCTGCACTGCTCCGCACTGCCTGATGGTCAACCGGCTGCAAGACGGCGACCCCGGCGGCCACACCAGAAGAGCTCTCGAAGCGTTCCCCTTCCCCGACGTCGCGGAGGATGTGCTCAACAAGTATTATCGCCATGTCCAGAAGCCAGCCTCCAGCCGCTATCGGCTGCCGCCGAAGATCTCGGTGCTCCTGGGTGAGCGGGAGGACGTCCGGAAGGAACTGATCGACCTGCTCATCTGCGGCAACTTCGTCGAGGTCTGGCTGGCCAAGGAGGGGCACAGCAACCCCATCGGCGCCAACTTCCTCGAGAAGGTGCAGTTGCCCCGCCTGTTCGAGCTGTACGGCGCCACGCTGGCGGGGGTGGACTATGTGCTCATGGGCGCCGGCATCCCTACCCAGATACCGGGCATCCTGGACCGGTTCGCGGCCTGCGAGCCTGCTTGCTACAAGGTGGATGTCGCCGGCTCCAAAGAGCGGCACGAGATCTGGTTTGATCCCCGGGCCCTGGCCCACCGCAACGGCGACCCCAAACTCAAGCGGCCCCGATTCCTGGCGATCATTACCTCGGAAGTCCTGGCGAAGGTGCTGACGACCCGGGCGACGGGCTACGTGGATGGCTTCATCATTGAGGGCCCGCGGGCAGGAGGCCATAATGCGCCGCCGCGGGGGCTGCTGCGGCTCAACGAAGATGGAGAACCGATTTACGGGGAAAGGGACGTGACTGACCTGGGGGAGATCCAGAAGCTCGGCCGTCCCTTCTGGCTGGCAGGCAC
>JACQUQ010000226.1 GCA_016210175.1 Chloroflexota bacterium
GCCCACTTGGCACTCTTCCAGAAGTACAGGCGCGGCACCACCAGGCGCAGCGGCCAGCCATGCTCCGGGGTCAGGTTCTCCCCGTTGTGCCGGAAGGCAAAGAGCACATCGTCATCCATCAGCACGTCCAGGGGGAGGTTCGTGGTATAGCCCCCGTCGCAGAAGACCGTGACGTACTTGGCGTGAGGCTGAAGCGACACGCGCCGCAGGATCTCACGGAAGGCGACCCCTTCCCACAGGTTGTCCAGCTTGCTCCAGCCGGTGACGCAGTGCATGTCCGCCTCGACCGTCACACGGGGCAGCGCCATGAACTCCCGATAGGAGAGGCGCAGGCCATCGCCCTTGACCAGCCCCTTCACGGTAAAGTCCCACTGGTAGGGGTCGAACGGCGGGATAACGCCGTAGTGCAGGACCGGCCACTTATCGGTCAGCTCCTGGCCGGGCGGAATGCGGTCGGCCAGGGCCTTCTTGCGTGCTTCACGCTGCTTGCGACGCTCCAGCCAGTCGCTCAACGCCATCGCCTGCTCCTTTCTGAGCGAGACGGGCGGGTCACACGAGGGCACGGGCATGCCCCGGTGCAGCCCCGGCCCGCCGGGATCCGGTCGTGGCCGCACGCGACATACTATACCACCTGCCATCACAGGCGACAACGGACGGGAACGTGACAGGGAGCCGCTGCCTTGACCCGGCCCGCAATAGGTTTATAATATAAAGTAACTGCACCCACCATTGCGTGAAGGGAGGAAGGTCATGGCCAGCGAGGGGAAAGTCCGTCTGGAGATCAAGTACTGCGTTTCGTGAGGGTACTTCTGGAAGGCTGCGAGTGTCGCGGCCGAGCTGTGCGATGGCAAAGTACGCGAGACCAGCATTACGCTGACGCCGGTTGGTGAGGGCCGGTTCGAGATTTACCTGGACGGCCAGAAGCTCTACGACCGCAAGGAGGCCGGGGACGCTGATTTCTATCCCTCCCTGCGCGAGATTCGGAAAGTGAAGCGAGCTCTGGAGGAAGCCCTGGCAGGCGCGCCAGCCTGATGCGCAACGCTCCGAGGAGATGAGCAGCGGCAGCCGTTTCGGGCTGCCGCTGCGTCTTTGTGCCGTGGTGCGCTCCCGGCTTCAGGTCTCCCGCAGCAGGGAGTGGGGACCGCCGCGGGCGCGAACCCGTCAGGACAAACAGGCTCTGGACGTGGTACCATGCCTCCACGAGCAGGCCGACCAGTCCCGCGCCAGCCGGTACCCGCATACCGCATGGGAGGATACACATGCGAGTTTGGCCCGGTCAGCCGTACCCCCTGGGCGCCACCTACGACGGAGTGGGGACGAACTTCTCCCTCTTCTCTGAGGTTGCCGAACGCGTCGAACTCTGCCTGTTCGACGGCCCCAACGAAACACGCGTGGACTTGCCTGAAGTGACACGCTTTTGCTGGCACGGCTACCTCCCCGACGTGGGACCGGGCCAGCGCTACGGCTTCCGCGCGCATGGGCTGTGGGCGCCGGAGGAGGGACACCGCTGCAACCCGGCCAAGCTGCTGCTGGACCCCTATGCCAAAGCTGTTGAGGGCCAGGTTGTCTGGAACGAGGCGGTGTTTCCCTATCGCTTCGCTGACCCCGACGGCCCGCCCAACGACCAGGACAGCGCGCCGTTTATGCCCCGATCGGTGGTGATCAGCCCGTACTTCGACTGGGGCAACGACCGTCCGCCGAGCGTGCCGCTGCACGAGACGATCATCTACGAGGTACACGTGAAGGGCCTCACAGCGCGCCACCCCGAGATCCCCGCCGAACTCCGGGGCACCTACGCGGGCCTGGCCCACCCCGCGGCCGTGGACTACCTGACCCGCCTGGGAATCACCGCCGTGGAGCTGCTCCCGGTACACCAGTTCATCCACGATGCGCACCTGGTGGAGCGCGGCTTGCGGAACTACTGGGGCTATAACTCCATCGGCTTCCTGGCCCCGCATAACGAGTATGCCAGCGGCGGCCAGGTGGGCCAGCAGGTACAAGAGTTCAAGCAGATGGTCAAGACCCTGCACCAGGCCGGGATCGAAGTTATCCTGGACGTGGTCTATAACCATACCGCCGAAGGCAACCATCTGGGGCCGATGCTCTCATTCAAGGGCATTGACAACGCGGCCTACTACCGCCTGATGCCCGACGACCGGCGCTACTACCGGGACTACACCGGCACCGGCAACAGCGTCAACGTGCAGCACCCCAACGTCCTCCAGCTCATCATGGACAGCCTGCGCTACTGGATCCAGGAGATGCACGTTGACGGGTTTCGTTTCGACCTGGCCGCCACCCTGGCCCGGGAGACCCACGAGGTGGACCGGCTCTCGGCCTTCTTCGACATCATCCAGCAGGACCCGGTCATCAACCGGGTCAAGCTCATTGCCGAGCCCTGGGACATCGGCGAGGGGGGCTACCAGGTGGGCAACTTCCCGCCGCTGTGGTCGGAGTGGAACGGGAAGTACCGGGACACTGTGCGCGATTACTGGCGGGGCATTGACGAGACCCTGGGGGAATTCGCCTACCGACTCACGGGTAGTTCCGATCTCTATGGCGGCACCGGGCGGCGCACCGCGGCGAGCATCAACTTCGTGACGGCCCACGATGGGTTCACGCTCCATGACCTGGTGTCGTACAACGACAAGCACAACGAAGCCAATGGGGAGGACAACCGCGACGGTGAGCGCCACAACCGCTCCTGGAACAGCGGGGTGGAGGGTCCCACCGACGACCCCGAGGTGAACGCGTTGCGGGACCGCCAGAAGCGCAACTTCCTGGCGACGCTGCTGCTCTCCCAGGGTATCCCGATGGTGCTGGGGGGCGATGAGTTCGGCCGCACCCAGGGTGGCAACAACAACGACTACTGCCAGGATAACGAAACCTCCTGGTTCGACTGGGACCACCGGGACCTGGACCTGCTGGAGTTCACCCGGCGGCTGATCCAGCTCCGCCGGGAGCACCCGGTGTTCCGGCGGCGGCGCTGGTTCCAGGGGCGTCCCATCCACGGGGCAGGGGTGAGCGATATCGCCTGGTTCACGCCGGACGGCACGCAGATGGAAGAAGAGCACTGGGGCGAGGGCTACGCCAAGTCCCTGGGCGTCTTCCTGAACGGGAAGGGCATTACCACCCCCGACGCACGCGGCGAGCGTATCATCGACGATAGCTTTTACCTGTTGTTCAACGCACACTACGAGCCGCTGACTTTCACGCTCCCCCCCGACGAGTGGGGGAGCTGGTGGACCGTCGTGCTGGATACTGCTGAGGCGCGTCTGCTCCCCGAGGAGGGTAGCCGGATCTGCGGGGCAGGCTCCGACGTGCTGGTAGCGGCCCGGTCGCTCGTCGTCATGCGCGGTGTCGAGAAGTCGGAATGACCAGGGCATCCCGGCGGGCTGGCGTGGCGTGGTCCTCGCTAGTGTCCCGTCACTCCTCCGGTGATGGGTTCCGCCCCGCCGCCCTGAACGGCGGGCCCGCCCTTCAGGGCGGCGGGATGGAACCCATCAAAACAGGATTGACAGACTACTAGGGCAGAATCAGGAGAATCAGGAGATATTTTCGGCATGGGCAACCTGGGAGGGGCGCATGGCCATGCGCCCCTCCCACCGCCCGATTCCCTACGACCTCCCGGATCATGTACAAGGGCAGGCCGGGCCGCGAGGTCAGCCGAAAAGGTTGGTCAGAAAGCGCAACCGTGTGTGGGCGGGCGGTGCCTCCTGGTAGGACGGCATCAGGGCGGCGACCGCTTCCTGCACGCGCGCGGCAAAGGCTTCCTGGTCCGCGGGGCTGGTCGGCGCACCCGTGAAGCGCAGCGGTGGGCCGATCACGACGATGATGTCCTTCCCCTGGTAGAGCTCCTGGCAGCCGCGCAGGGCGACCGGCACCACGGCCAGCCCGGACTGCGCGGCCAGGTAGCCGCCCCCCGCTGGAAGGGGAGCACGTGTCCCTCGCGACTGAGCGACGGCAGCGTCCTGGGAAGAGCGGACCATCACGCGACCTCCCTGGTGGGCTGGAGGCGTTCCAGGGCCGCCGCGATCTCCCGCCGTTTCGGCTTCATGGCCGGGGTACGGGGGAAGTCGGCGTCCGGCCAGATGGTGAAGCCGCGGATCTGCTGGTGGCGCGCCAGGCGGCGGTTGGCCGCTCGCACCGCCGCCTCCGCCGCGGTGGGGTCATTGTGCTCCATCAGCAGCACCGCGTGGATCTCCACTTCGCCACGGCCGCGCGCCCGCCCGACCACGGCGGCGCCAGCGATCGCCGGCTCCTTGGTCAACTCCTGCTCCACATCCTCCGGGTACACGTTCAGCCCGGTCGGGAGCACAATCACCTCTTTCTTGCGGCCCCGCAGGTGCAGTTCCCCCCGTGCGTCCAGGAAGCCCAGGTCGCCGGTGTGGTACCAACCCTCCGTGAAAGCTTCCTGGGTCAGGTCCGGCGCCTGCCAGTAGCCCTGGAACACGTTCGGTCCCCGCACCAGCACCTCGCCGTCCTCCGCGATGCGTACCTCTCCCCCCGGCATGGGTCGCCCTGCCGAGTCGGGATGACGGCGTTGCAAGGTCTGGCCGGCGATGATGGGCGAGGTCTCGGTGGTGCCGTAGCCCTGGACCACCTTGATGCCCAGGTTTTCCCAGCGCCGGGCCAGGTCGGGGTCGAGGGCGGCCCCGCCCACCAGGAAGAAGTCGAAGCGGCCGCCCAGTCGCCGGTGTACCGGTCGGAACAAGAGCCGCCGCACCGGGAAGGGGAGCCAGGGGGCGATGCGGTGCAGCAGCTCCCACTGGCTCCCCTTGCCCTGGCGTTCCACCTCCCGCTCGATGCCTTGCCTGAGCCGGTCCAGCACATACGGCACACAAAGCATAGCCGTGATGCGCTCCCGCTCCAGGGTGCGGAAGAGCAGGTCCGGCTGGAAGCCGGGCAGGTACACGATGGACGCCCCGCCCGTCAGGGGGACCAGCAGCCCCACGGTTTGCTCGAACATATGGCTGAGGGGGAGGATGGAGAGCAGCTTGGTGTCCGGGGGAGGGGGAATGACCTGTGCCGCCTGCTGCACGTTGCTGGCGATGTTCCGGTGGGTCAGCATCACGCCCTTGGGGGTCCCGGTGGTGCCCGAGGTAAAGACGATCTCCGCGAGGTCGTCGGGCTGGACCGCAACGGGCGTCACCCCCTCGGCGGGGAGGAGGTCGTCCAGGGTTTCCAGCGGGGCAGTCGGGACCACGGTCTGGCCCAGGCTGGTGTGCTGGGGGCTGCCCAGCACCAGCAGCCGTGCCTCGGTACGCTCCAGGACACGACGCACGAAGTCGGGATGGCTCTTGGCGTCCAGGGGGACGACCACGCCGCCCACGGCCAGGCAGCCGAAGTAACCGGCTACCCACTGGGGCCGGTTGGCGCCCCACAGGGCTACCCGGTCCCCCGGCGCGATGCCCTGGGCGCGCAGCCAGGCGGCGGCGCGCTGGACCTGGCGCTCCAGGTCGGCATAGCTCCACCAGGTCGTGTGCTCCGCCGCGGCCATACCCAGGCAGGGACGGTCGCGGAAAGCGGCCGCCGCCTGCTGGAGCAGTTGGGTGAGGGTAGCGAAGCCGCCGATGACCACGGACCTGCCCCTTCCTCCTCCAGCCGCCAGCTCCTCCGGCCCAATGCGGCCGCACCAGGGCAAAGTATTCCCCCAGGAACCTTTCGGAGTACCCTGGCAGCTTACGGTACCCTATGCACCTTTCAGGTTCGGCCCCGCAGGGCCTCGCCCTACTCAGTGTTCGGTATCCTTGGGTCCGCTCAGGTATACCCTACTCAATTCCTGGGGGCTGATTCTACGATAGCACACGGCCCCTGCCAGGCCCAAGGGCTGCGCCTGGCAGGGCTGTGGCAGCATGGGCAGGAGAGATGGCAAAATGCTCGCGTTGAGCGTCCCGGGACCCTGGCGATCTGGAGGGTGTTCGCAAGACCACTGCGCGGTGGACGGGTAGCCTCCCTACGGCTCCGGTGCTACACTCTTGATAGGCGTGCAGGAGCGCAGCACCGGCCTGGTGAACCTTGGCAAGGGTGGGTGGCAACCTCTCCCCCTGGCCCCCTCTCCTGCGAGGAGAGGGGGAGCCTCCCCCTTCGCGTCTCGGCCTGTCCTCAGCCCTCCATACCCTCAGGACAAGCCTGCCGAAGGGGGCAGGGGGTGAGGTGTTTGCAAACATCCCCGGAAACCCCTATGCAACGGACCCTCATCGTCATCCCCATCATCCATAGCCAGGAAGATATGGGCAGCCTGGGACGGCGACTGCCGTTTGACCCGGCGCGCCACCGGCGGGCGGATGAGCGCTGGGCGGCGATCCAGCGCTGGGTACGGGCGCTTGGGCTGGATTGGACGGCGGTCCGCGTGTACCAGGACGGGCTGCCGGACACCGACCAGGCGATCGTGCGGAAGATCCTCGCTGAAGTGCAGAGCCCCAACTACGACCTCCTCCGCTGGCTCGTCGCTCAGGGGGCGGAGCTGGTAGGAACGGAATCGCCCGCCCTCATGAAGGAGGAATACGACCACCTCCAGGCGGTGCTCACGGCCAAGGACGCGGTCGCCCAGGCCCGCGCGCGACGGCGGTACGCCGAACGGGCCGGGGCGCTCCTTGCGGCCCGTGATGCCTACCTCGCGCGGCGGATCGCCGCAACCCTGCCGCCGGGTGGGCTCGGCCTCCTCTTCATCGGGCAGGCCCACCAGCTTGCCCCACAGCTCCCCCCCGATATCGACATTCGGAAGCTGCCTGACGACCTCTCCGCCTCCTCTCCATGAGCGCAGCGCGGTCAACTCGCAGCGACCAGGCAGGGAACGAGTGGCCTGGTCCCTGGCGGTGTTCGGCCTCCGCGCACGCACCGATAAGACGACTAAACCCGTCATAAATTCTACTTAAAGAAAATACTCTCTTATCAGTAGATAAATGTTTTTTCCTGTTATTAATTTATCATAGAACATTGATATCATACAAATATCTGTTATGTTGAGATAGAGCAGCGCATCGGGGGGGTATCCTGGCTTGAGCGTTGACCGACCGAAGCGCGGGGCCAGGCGCCTGGCCTGACCCGCCGGTGTACGGGCCGGAAGCGCCTGGCGATCGAAGATGGGACCGGGGCGGCCCGGCCGGGGCCTGCGGGCTGCCAGGGTACACCACCCCCTGGCTGGGAGTGGGAAGGGAGGAGTGTACCATGCGTGTGGAACCACTCTGGCTGGCCGACGTCGTTACGGGGAGCCTGCCAGCCGCCGACCGGGCGCATCTCCCCAGAGCGCACGCTCTCCTCTCCGGCCTCCAGCAGGTGACCACGGCCATCACCTGCGCCCGCAGCCTGGAGGAAGCGCTCCGGACCATGGCTACGGCCTGCGCTGAGGGCCTCGGCTACCCCTGGATCTCCCTCGGCCTCCCGGACCCCCGCGGAGACCGGCTGGCGATCTGGCCGCGCTTCTGCCAGCACCCCTGGGAGGAGGCGCGCCAGGCCGAGCAGGAGAGCGGGCTACTGCCGGATGCCCCGTTGCACCTGGGCATGACCGAGAACCTCGTGGTCCAGGTTTTCCGCACCGGACAAGCGTATCTTACCACCAGCCTCTACGATCTGGTCCGGCCCCACCTTTCGGTCCAGCGCGCGGTCGCCGTTCAGCAGGCCCTGGGCATTGCGTCTCTGGCGGTGCTCCCGCTGCGGGCGGCCGGGCGCTGCCACGGCGTGCTCAGCATTGCCGCAACCCCAGCGCGCCCCATCACCGCGCTGGACGTGCCCGTCCTCGCCATCGTTGCTGGTCAGCTGGCCCAGGTCCTGGAGATCGCCCGGCTACACCAGGACTTACGCGACCGCGAGCAGCAGGTGAGCCTCCTGCTCAAAGCCACCATCGATGCCCAGGAGGAGGAGCGCGAGCGTATCTGCCTGGAGATCCACGATGGCGTGGCCCAGACCCTCGCCCCGGCCTTTCACTACCTTCAGGCGCTGGAGGGCCGTCCCGACCTCTCGGACACCCTGCGCACGAACGTCCGCAAGGCGGGCGCGCTGGTCCGGGAGGCGATCCGGGAAGCGCGAGAGGTCATTGCGAGCCTGCGTCCGGCGGCGCTGGATACCCTGGGCCTGGTGGCGACGCTGCGCCATGAGGTGGAGGACCTGCGCGACCAGCACGGCTGGCATGTGGACTTCGACGCCGATCCCGTGCGGTTTCCCAAGGCAGTCGAAACGGCCCTCTACCGCATTGTCCATGAGGCAGTCAATAACGTAGCCAAGCACGCCCACGCCAGCCGGGTGGCGGTCCGGGTGAAGCAAGCGCAGGAACGGATCGTCGCGGAAGTCCAGGATGACGGGGTCGGGTTTGACACGACGGACCTGGCGCAGTCCGCCGGAGGGGGTGATGGCCGGTTGGCCGCGCCAGGCACAGCGCCATTGCGCCGGAAAGGCGTGGGGCTCCTGAGCATGCGCAAGCGTACGGAGCTCCTGCACGGGAGCTTCGACGTCAGCAGCAGCCCCGGCGCTGGCACGCGCGTGCGGGTCGAAGTGCCGGTGCTGGTCCACGAAGGCCGCGCGGACGACGCCCCGGACCGACCGGGGACGGGGATGCTGGGGCGAGAGACCGGAGGCGCTTATGGAGCCAATCACGGTGCTCATCGTTGATGACCACACGGTGGCGCGGGAGGGCCTGCGGGCGATGCTCGAAACGGATCCCCAGGTCCGCGTGGTCGCAGAAGCCGCTGATGGCCTGGAGGCCCTGGAGCGGGTGGCAGAGCTGCGCCCGGCGGTCGTGCTCATGGACGTGCGCATGCCCCGTATGGATGGGCTGGAGGCCACCCGCCGCATGAAAGCGGAGCATCCGACCACCGCCGTCATCATCATGACGAGCTACGACGACGATGCGCTGGTGGTGGCTGCGGTGCGCGCCGCCGCCGCCGGCTACTTATTGAAAGACGTCTCGCGCGACCTGCTGCGGCACACCATCGGGGCGGTCGCCAGCGGAGGCGTCCTCATCAAAGACTCGCTCCTCCGCAAGGCCATCAGCGGCTTCTTCCACACGGCGCAGTCCCCCGAAGCCGACCTGCCGGACCTGCGGGCCGCGGCCGTGGAGGACCTCACGGAGCGCGAGCGGGAGGTGCTGCGGCTCCTAGCCGAAGGGCTGACCAACAAGGAAATCGGCGATACGCTGGCCCTAGCGGAGGTGACGGTCAAGAAGCACGTCCAGAGCATTATCGCCAAACTGGGCGCATCGGGCCGGACCCATGCCGCGATTACGGGGATGCGCATGGGCCTCCTCAAGTGAGCCCGGCCGGAGCAGGTGCGTGATGAGGACCGCGCCGCCGGCCCCACGCCGCAGCGGGCGTCACCCCTGGGGACACCGGGCAAAGTGGAAGGTCAGGGTACGGCCCGCCTGCTCCACCACCGGCGTAGTATCGGCCGGTACCAGGAAGGCATGGTGGTACCGGAAGGCTCTCCCCAGGTACTCGACTTCCAGCACGTCCTCATGCACCTCCCAATGGACCTCGTCGGGGCGCACGGCCGCCGGGAATGCGATCTGCACGATATGGGCCGCCGCCGTCTCCGAGACCGCGTGGACGGGGGGGCGGTGGCTAGGGCCAGCGCGCGGCGGGATGAGGAGGTCGCCGGGACGGGGTGGCGCGGTCCGCCGGTAGATGCGGCCGTGCTTTCCTCCCAATCGAGCGGCGCGCGCCGCGGGGTCAGCGATGCCGACGCCGCGCCGCAAGCCGGGGGGCGTCTCAAGAGGGTGGGCGGAGTCGGCAGAGGACCGCAGCGCGTGCAGTCGCTCCTGGAGCGTCAGCAGGTGCTGCCGAAGCTGGGCGCCGCCCGCCAGGGCACGGCCGCCGGTGGCATGGAGCACCGTTCCCATCGTTCTTGGAGGAATGCTACGTAATCGCAAGCTCCTGCTCCTCGTGCATACCAAGGGGACACGGCATACCGTCGTGCGCGCTCTTCCCGAGAGCGTTCACCCGCGTGCGGTGTGCCGTGAAAGAAGACGAGTAATCTTGTCACCATGATACCACAGCGGGGCAGGTACGGGCATCGTGCCTCAAGCCCGGCCCCTTGCAAGACCGCAATAGCCCGCCAGCGCGGGTGCTACTGCTCAGCACCCGGGCGCGGTCCCCACCAGCACCCGCACCCATCCGCTGCGATGATGGGATGGCTACCAGCAGGCACCCACCAGTATCCGTATGAACCGGCAGCCCTGCGGCCAAGCGAGGAGGCGCCGGTCCCCCCGGTATCCGGGCGGACCGGCAAGGTGTATGCGGATGGATGTTCCCCGCAAGGCGCGGGGCAGGCTACGATACCAGCAGGTTGTCGCACGGAGGGGGCCTGCCTCCCCCCGACGGTTCTCCATCCTGCGCCGATACCGCAGCGGACTTGCCCCAGTCTCCCAGCGTGACCATGAAGGAGGTGTTACGGAAGATGGCAGTTGAGAAGGCTATTGGCTCGTCGAGCCTGGTAGAGGTCGTGGACCGGGTGCTGGACAAGGGCATCGTGATCGATGCCTGGGTCCGGCTCTCCCTGGTCGGCATCGAGATTCTGGCGTTGGAGGCCCGTGTGGTCGTCGCCTCGGTCGAGACCTACCTCAAGTATGCCGAGGCTATCGGGCTTACCGCCACGGCGGCTGCGCCAGCAGCGTAGGTTCCTCCAGTCCGGGCGACCTCAGGAAGCGGAGGCAACCCCGCACATTCCCATCAGCCCCATCCACGGAGGGGCAAACCGGGGCTGGCGCAGGTCCCCGCTGCGGCATCCGTGACGCATCCTCGGTCCCTGATCCGCCCAGTGAGTCGCCCAGCCGCAGGGGAGACGGCGTCGGAAGCGCCCTACCAGGTGGAGCGGACCACACGCCCCACCTGGACCGGCAGGGTACCATTCCGACGCCCGTCACCTCCCGGTGGGAGCGCCGATGGAAGGCCCAGGGGAAAGATGGTCCCGCCTCTGTGGGGGAGGCGCCCCGCAAGGCGTCAGCAGTTGACGTGGGGACGCGCATGGGGTCTCCACGCCGGTGGGGGACATGGCGATATGTCCAGAGGAGCAGCAATGCATAGCCTTACCGAAGCCCTCACGCGCTCCCATGAGGAGCGTCTCGTCGCCGGTGGCGCCCGACGCGCCGACGTCCAGCAGGCCCTCCGGGACACCCGCCAGCAGATGGCGGTGCGCCGCGGCGCCCGGCTGGAGGAAACGGTGGCCCTCCGCAGAGCGTGCGCGGAGGATGCCGCCGCGCGGCGGGCCGGTGTCGCCAGTACACTCGCCGACTTTGGTCGTGCCAGGACGGAGATGGCGGCCAGCCAGCGGTCGGCCCTGGCCCAGGCGACGGCCGACCGGCAGGCCGACGTCCGGGGGCTGGCCGCGAGCGCACAGCAGGCGCTCCGGGACATCCACACTGCCCGCAGTGCCAGCGCGGCCGCGCTGCACGCGGAACTGGGCCGGGGGCGGGAGGACCTGGCGCAGCGCGTCGGCGCATTCCTTGATGATACCCGCGCAGCCCGCACTGCCCGGGCCGCCGAGCAGCGGCAGGCCCTCCGGCAAGGACACGCCGCGCTGGCAGTGCCTCGTGCATCGCTCCAGATCGCGGTCGCCACCATCCTGGAGGGATTCCACACCGCACGCCAGGCGCTGGCCCAGGACCTGGCGGCATCCCAGCAGACCTGGCACCGCTTCGCCCACACCATGCAGGCCCGCCGGGCGGGTGTGGCATCCAACTTCCCAGCGCCCAGGATGGAGGCAGCGCCAGTCATGGCCGAAGCCGCGGAGACCGCCCAGGTCGCAGCAGAGCAGCCGACGCCGCCGGAAACTGCCGAAGGCGAGGCGACGCCGGCTGCTGGTGAGGAGGCAACGTTCGCATCGCCCCGGGTCGCCTCGGAAGATACCATCTTCAGCTACTTGGCTGATCACCCGGACGGGGTGCGGCTCGCCGAGCTTCAGGAGCATTTCGGGACCTCGCGCCAGCGCCTGACGCAGATCCTCTACCGGCTCAGCGAGGAGAACCGGGCCCGCAAGGACGATGAGCGCGGGCTGTATTTCGCCACCTAATACTACAGTGCCCCTTGTCATGCTGAGCAAAGCGAAGCATCCGGCTGGGAGGAGTACCGCCCCACCAGATTCTTCGCTGGCGCTCAGAATGACAGCCCCAAGGGGGACTGTAATACTAACCTGCCGGTGACACACGACCATCAGGTTGCCGCGGTGCCGCGGCGTGAGACGACGGACGATGGGAGGAACCCCGGTATGACCCAAGCCATTACGACTGCGGTCCTGGCTACGCGCCCGCGCGCCGGTTTCGTCGCGACGCCCCTGGTCCGCAATCTGACCGAGCGGGCGCTGGCGTACCTCACCGCCGGGTACCCCGTCCACTTCCGCGGGCCTTCGGGGTCGGGGAAGACCACCCTCGCCATGCACGTGGCCCACCAGCTCGGCCGGCCGCTGATGCTCATCTGCGGCGACGTCGAGTTCGGCACCTCGGACCTGGTCGGCGGCCAGTACGGCTACCGGCGGCGCAAGGTCGTGGAC
>JACQUQ010000227.1 GCA_016210175.1 Chloroflexota bacterium
CAGCGCACAGCCCGCTCCGGCACCACCGCGGGATACCGCCCCGGGCGTTGCATGACTACCTCCTCTCAACGGGGATCGCCTCCTCATTTCCCGGAGCGGGTCACTGGGGGAATGCGACCGGGCAGGGGGAGGCCGCCCTCAAGCTCCAGGTGCGGTTGGACGTGCGGGGTGGCCGACTGGTCGGGCTGGCCCTGAGCGATGGACGGCAGTCCGACCGTCGCTCGCCCTTGGCGCAGCAGGCACTGCCGCCGCGGACCCTGCTGCTGCGGGACCTGGGCTACTTTGCCCGCCCCGCCTTGCGGGAACTGGACCAGCACGGCAACTACTTCCTGACCCGGTTGCAACTCCAGACGGCCGTGTACGACCAGGCTGGCGTCCGCCGCTCGCTGGTGGACCTGCTGCGGCAGGCTTGCGCCCGGCCGGGCGCGGTGCTGGACCAGATGGTGCTGGTAGGCAGCAGCGAGCGGCTGCCGGTGCGGCTGGTGGCGGTGCGGGTCCCCGGGGAGGTGGCCGCATTGCGCCGGGTGCGGCTGGTGGAGCAGGCCCGCCGCACGGGGGAGCCGGTCAGTGAGCCGGCGCTGACCCTGGCGGAGTGGACGGTGCTGATCACCAACGTCGCACCAGCACTGCTGCACGCCCAGGAGGCGCTGGTGCTGCTGGCGGTGCGCTGGCAAATCGATTGCTGTTCAAGCTGTGGCAACAGCACGGTCAGGTGGACGCATGGCGGACCGCCAAGCCAGAGCGTATGCTGTGCGAAGTGTACGCCAAGCTGATCGGGCTGGTGCTCCAGCACTGGGCGACCGCGGTGGGCTGCTGGGCACGGGCAGGACGGAGCATCGTCCAGGCAGGACAAGCGGTGCGTAGCTACGCGGTCACGCTGGCCTTGGGCCTGGATGACCGCCGTGCCTTGGTCCACGCCTTGCAGCGGCTGGCCCAAACCCTGGCGCATAGCTGTCGTCTGAACTCCCGTCGTCGCCATCCCAATACCTACCAACGCCTACTCGACTTGCCCCCACTCTTAGCTTGATGCGTATGGGAGGGAAGGGGGAGCACCCCTCGCCCCTCTCCGCGGCGGAGAGGGGCAGCCCGCCGCAGGCGGGCGGGGAGGGGTCTGTCCTTGCCGTCCACCGGGCGCACCGTCTGGTCACACCCTCCCTCACGGTTGCCTTGCGTGGCACCGGGAGAAACCGTATACTACGCGCACGGCGCTGGGTACCTGGCAGCGTCAGGAGGGCGGCGATGTTGCTGGCTATCGATATCGGCAACACCAACGTGACGATGGGGGTCTTCCGCGAGGACAAGCTGCTCACGACGTGGCGCGCCGCGACCGATCCGGCCCGCATGCCGGATGAGTACGCGGTCCTGCTCGTCAACCTGCTGGCGCGGGAAGGCATCCAGATGGCCCATATCACCGAGGCCGCCCTGTGCAGCAGCGTCCCGCCGGTGACCCGGACCTTTGAGCTGTTGTGTCACCGGTACTTCGGCCTCAAACCGCTGGTGGTCGGGGCTGGGGTCAAGACCGGTATGCGCATTCTCTACGACGATCCGCGCGCCGTGGGCGCAGACCGCATCACCGATGCGGTGGCGGCCTATCGCGCCTTCGGTGGCCCGGTCATTGTGGTGGACCTGGGTACGGCTACGGTCTTCGACGCGGTCTCCCGCGAAGGGGAATACCTGGGCGGCGCCATCGCGCCGGGGATCATGCTGGCGGTGGAGGCCCTGGTGTCCCGCACCTCCATGCTGCGCCGCATCGAGCTGGTCCGCCCGCCCAAAGCCATCGGGCGCAACACGGTCCACGCCATGCAGTCGGGGTTGATCTTCGGCTACGTCGGGCTGGTGGAAGAGCTGGTCACACGCTTCCAGCAGGAGCTCGGTGGCGGCGCGCGGGTGGTCGCCACGGGCGGCATGGCGGAGATCATCGCTCGAGAGACGACCATGTTCGATGTGATCGAGCCGGACCTGACGCTCATCGGGCTGCGGATGATCTACGAGTTGAACCGGATGTAGGTCCTGGGCGGGGACCTGCGCCGTGACCCAGGCGAGGAGGGTGCCGTGGGCCTGAAGGGAAAGACCATTGTACTGGGCGTGACCGGCAGCATCGCGGCGTATAAGGCGGCGGACGTTGCTAGCAAGCTGGCGCAGGCGGGGGCCACGGTGCCGGTCATGATGACCAGGGCGGCGCTGGAGTTCATCACCCCGCTGACCTTCCGCTCCCTGACCCACCAGCAGGTCTATGTGGACTGGTACGATGCCGGCTCCGACCTCGCGATCCAGCACGTGGCCCTGGCGAACCAGGCCGACGCGGTCCTCGTCGCGCCGGCGACGGCCGACTTCCTCGCCAAGCTGGTCTACGGCTTCGCCGACGACCCCCTGTCCGGGACCATCCTGGCAACACAAGCGCCGGTGCTGGTGGCGCCCGCGATGGACGGGCATATGTACGACCACCCGGCCACCCAGCAGAACCTGGCAACCCTGCGCAGCCGGGGCGTGACCATCATCGGCCCGGAGCAGGGCCACCTCGCTTCGGGCCTCACGGGGATGGGGCGGCTCTCCAGCACGGAGACCATCCTGGCCTACGTGAAGATGGCCCTGGGGCGGAGCGGCGACCTGGCAGGGCTGCGGGTGGTGGTGAGCGCCGGGCCGACCGAGGAGCCGATGGACCCCGTGCGCCACATCAGCAACCGCTCCACGGGCCGGATGGGCTTTGCCGTTGCCGAGGCCGCCCGCGACCGGGGCGCGACCGTGACCCTGGTGACCGGCCCCACGGTGCTGCCCGACCCGGTCGGGGTCAAGGTGGCGCGCATCCGGACGGCGCTCCAGATGCTGGATGCCACGCAGTCGGCGGTGCGGGATGCCGATATCGTGGTGATGACCGCCGCGGTGGCGGACTACCGCCCCGCGATCCAGGCCGAGCAGAAGATGAAAAAAGGCCCCGGCGACACCACGGTCATGGAACTGGTGAAGAACCCGGACATCATTGCGACTATCCAGGGCGACTTCGTGAAGATCGGGTTTGCCGCCGAGAGCGAAGACCTGATCCGGAACGCCCGCACCAAGCTGGCGGAAAAGCGCCTGGACCTGGTGGCGGCCAACGACATCACGGCGCCCGGCAGCGGCTTTGCGGTGGATACCAACAAGGTGCTGCTGGTCCACCCTTCGGGCGAGGTGGAGGACCTGCCCCTCATGACCAAGGCTGAGGTCGCCGATGTCATCCTGGACCGGGCGGTCGCGGTGCGCCAGCAGCGGGCCCGGCAGCCCGTCGTCGCCGGCTAGCGGGCCACCGGGGATACCGTCCCCCTCCTCCCAGGTGCGCGCCGGAGACCCGTCCCTCCCCCAGACCCCAGCGTGCTCCCGTCCCCTCCCGCGGGGGGCGAGCGCCGGAGTGCCGTGCCCCGCGGGTGAGGGTCCCGGCCAGCGGGTCGGCGCTGCCGTTTGGGGCTTCGCTGTCGTGGCCCTCAGCGTGACCCTGGGAGTCGCATGTACGCTCGCACCGATGGCGGTGCCCCCGCAGGAGGTCGCTCCTCCCTCCGTCCCGGCCGTCCCTGCCGCGACCGCAGTGCTGCTGGCGCCCTCGCCCGGAGCGCCGACGGTCCCCATGACCAGCGCCCTCCCCTCTCCGACGACCACACCGACCGCGACGCCCGCAGCGTCGGTCCCACCTGCTCCAACCGGCGTGCCGTCCGCCACCGCGCCGGAACCAACCCAGCAGCAGGCCGGTGCAAGCATAGAAACCCGCCCGCTGGTTGCGGCCCCGCCGTCCCCCAGCGAATACCGCCTGCTCATTCACGCCATAGGCGTTGATGCGCCTATCGTCGCGGTAGGTCTTGACGCCGACGGCGCCATGGCTGCGCCCGACGGCCCGGATGTGGTCGGCTGGTTTGCGGCGGGGCCGCGGCCCGGCAGCGTCGGCAACGTCCTGATGGACGGCCACGTGGATTGGGCTGACCGCAGCGCCGGCACCGCGCGCCGCGCGGTCTTCTGGCGGCTCCGAGAGCTTACTCCAGGGGAGGAACTCGCCGTGGTCGCTGGGGAGAGCCGTTTCATCTATCGCGTGCGGGCCTCGCTGCGCTTCGCCTGGGACGACCCGGAGGCGGTGCAGGTCCTGGCCCCCAGCCACGAGGCCCTGCTTACCCTGATTACCTGTGGGGGGACCTTCGATCCCGCCTCCCGCGACTACTCCCACCGCCGCGTCATTGTGGCCGAGTTTGCCCGCACGGAATAGGCGGCGCGGCATGGTCCGCTGGCGCGGGAGGCGCTCTCAAGCCCCTCTCCGTGGTCTCCACGGTCTACGTTCCCCTCTACCTCTGTCTCACGGCGCTCGTCCGCTTTCCCTCCATCGGCACGTCGGCAACGTTCCTTGTAACACTTGCTGCGCAGGAGCGTATTGATAGGGCGCCTGCGAGGGAGTGCATGGCAATGCCGGTCCTCTCCTCGTCATGGCGTCTCATACCTGCCTGCTCCGTGTTGATGAGGTAAAGGCGCTATGTGGGCAAGCGGAATCGGTCTCGGGAGCGGGTGCTGCCGAATGTGGTTCCAGGGAGGACGCTGATGCAACGTCGCTTTTCCCTTGTTCTGGCGCTGGCGCTCGTGTTGGGCGCTGCCATCTTCCCCCTCGCCGGCATCATTCGGGCGGCAGAACTCTCCCTGAGCGCTGCCAGTGGCATGGCGGGCAGCACCATCGCGGTCTCCGGCTCCGGCTTCGCGGCGGAAAGCACCGTCACCCTGCGCTGGGGAGCAACAGATGGGACGGCGCTCGGCACCGCGACCACAGACGCCGCCGGGGCCTTTGCGAGCGTCAGCATGACCATCCCTGCGGATGCCACCGCGGGGAGCCACCAGCTCTACGCTTCGGATGGGGCGACTACCACCTCGGTGACGATCACCGTCCTCCCCAGCCCTAGCATCACGACCAGCCCCACCAGCGGCGTCGCGGGGGCAGCCATCAGCCTCAGCGGGCAGCACTTCGGCGCCGGAGCGACCGTCACCGTCCGATGGGATGGGTCGAGCGGGACGGTCCTGGGGACCACCCTGGCCAACGCCAGCGGCGCCTTCAGCGGTCTCACCGTCTTCATCCCGGTGGCGGCCAGCGTGGGCGACCACCTGCTCTCTGCCTCCGATGGGACGCTGAGCGCCACCACACCGCTCGCGGTCCTCCCCGATGCGACGCTGGTCCTGACCCCCAGCAGCGGCCTGCCCGGCACCCAGGTGGAGGCAGCGGGCGCCGGCTTCGGCGCCAATGGTGCGGTCACGCTGCGCTGGGAAACCTTCACCGGGACCGTGCTGGCGACGGCTGCCACCGAGAGCAGCGGGGCCTTCACCGGGGTCCGCATCCGCATTCCGGCGGATGCCACCACCGGGAGCCACACCGTGCACGCCAGCGATGGCACCCGCAGCGCCAGCGCCGTCCTGACGGTTCTGGTCGCAACGGCGACCCTGACGGTTGCCCCCACCAGCCAGGCCCCCGGGAAGACGGTGGCTGCGTCCGGGACCGGCTACGACGCCGGGGAGCAGGTAAGCCTGCGCTGGGAGCGTGCGGGCGGGACCGTGCTGGCGACCGTCACCACGGACAGCTCGGGCGCCTTCAGCGGCGTGCCGATCACGGTCCCGGCCTCGGCCAGCGTGGGGACCCACGCGATCGTGGTGCTGGGGAGCACCAGCGGGAAGCAGGCCGTTGCCAGCCTCACCGTCACGCAGCCTGCGGAGGGGAAGCAGGGCCGCAGCCACGACGACGATGACGATCAGGACAACGGCGGGACGCGGCCCGGCTGGGGCTGCGGCGACCGCAACCACGAGCACACCGGCCCGCGCGGGTACGGCGGTGAGCAGGACAGCCCGTGCCAGCGGGGCGGCCACGGCACGGATAACGGCGTGGACGCGAGCGCAGAGGACGACGATGCCGATGAGCAGGATGACGAAGACGACGAGGATGATCGCCGTGGCGACGGCCCGGCGCACGGCAAGGGCCACGGTCGGGGGAAAGGCCACACCCGATAGACTGCTGCGCTGAATGGCATGAGCAGAGGGGCGGGTCAGCCACCCGCCCCTCTGCGCGCGCTGGAGCAGGTGCCGCTTACTCCTTCTGGGCCAGGTCCAGGGCGAGGGTGGCCAGGGTCCGCACCGTGACGCCCGTCATCCCCTTGACGGTGTAGCCCCGGTCCTTATCGGAGCGAGAGGTCGGCGCGATATCCAGGTGGACCCAGGGGGTATCCTCGGCGAACTCCCACAGGAACGCGGAGGCGGTGCTGGCGCCGCCCTGGCGGGGACCGGTCTGCTTCACATCGGAGATGTCGCCCTTGATGAGGTCCTTATAGTCGTCGGTCAGCGGCAACTGCCAGAAGGACTCGCCTGCGGCCCTGGCTACCCGCATCACCCGGTCAATGGCCTCCTGGTTGTTCCCAAACACGCCGGTGAAGAAGGGTCCCACGGCGATGGAGGCTGCTCCGGTCAGGGTCGCGATATCCACCAGCATCCTGGCGCCCTCCTGGCGGGCGTAGGTCAGCCCGTCGGCCAGGAGCAGACGGCCCTCGGCGTCGGTGTTGATGATCTCCACCGTCTTGCCGTTGGAGATGCGGATAATGTCGCCCGGACGGTAGGCCGAGCCGCTGGGGAGGTTCTCGGCGGAGGGGATCACGCCCAGAACGTTGATCCGCGGCGTGAGCCGCGCAATGGCCTGCATAGCGCCGATGACCGCGGCGCCGCCCTGCATATCGCCCTTCATCTCGCCCATGTTCTCCGCGGGCTTGATGGAAATACCGCCGGAGTCGAAGGTCACGCCCTTGCCCACCAGGGCCAGGTCGGGCGGCCCGTCGCCGTTGCCCCGGTAGCGCAGCACGATAAAGCGGGGCTCGTTGACGCTCCCCTGGGCCACGGCCAGGATGCCGCCCATGCCCCGTTCCCGCATCTGCCCCCGGTCCAGGGCCAGGAACTCCAGGCCGCACGCCTCGGCCACCTGGCGCGCGGCCTCCGCCAGCGCGATGGGCGGCAGGTTGTTGGAGGGCTCATTCGCCAGGTCCCGGACCAGGTTCGTGGCCTCGGCCAGCACCCGCCCGCGGGCCGCGCCGCGCTCCAGGGCCGCGAGCTTCCCTGCCGCAAATTCCACCAGCAGCAGCTCTTTCATCTCCTTGCGGTCCTCGTTCAGCTTCTTGTGGCGCAGGAACGCGTAGGTGCCCAGCAGCGCCCCTTCGGTCATGGCCTGGGCCGCGGCCTCCGGGTCCAGCCCGCCGATGCCCGCGCCGTGGACGATGGTGGCGGCCCGCTCCGCGCCGATGCGCTTGAGGTAGCGGCCTACCTCCGCAGAGAGGTTACGCACCCTGTCCAGGTCGAACCGCTCGGCCTTGCCCAGCCCGGCCACCACCACCCGCCTGGCGGGCAGCTTCCCGAAGGTGTGGACCAGGGTCATCTCCCCGGACTTGCCCTTGATGTCCCCATCAGCGATGAGCTGGGTGATGGCGCCGCCCAGGGCGCGGTCCACGGCGCCGGTAGCGCCGCCGGGGTGCTGCACCCCCTCGAAGAGGTTGACCACGATGGCATCGACGGCTTGTTGGGCGATGTCCCCCTGAACGACACGGACCTCCACGGCTCCCTCCTCCTGTTGCCCCAAAGCTGCGCTCATGGCGCGCCGGACGTCTACGGGCATGCGCACGGCCCAGATAGACCGGGACGCACGCTCATCATAGCCAGCAGCGTGCGGCGGCGCAAGCCGACCGCGCGCTGCATCAGGTGCGGCGCGCCCGGTCAGTCCATACTCTGCCAGGGTAAAGGGGTAAAGCTTCGTGGCGACAAATGCGAAATGTGCTGGGGTTTCCTGCGGCGAGACCTCCATGCCTTCATGGGCCGCAGTAAGGAACGAGGAGAGGAGGATCGCGCGCCCGGCATCCACGGTCTCACGGGTGCTCCGCGTTACGACCTCCTGGTAGATGACGACGCCGATCAGGGCGCGCTGTGGCCCGCGCTGCTGGCACACCCATCCCCTTCGGCCCGGTGAGCACGGGCCGGACCTCCTCTCACGCTCTGGGCTGAGCCCGTGCTCCGTCGCTACTCTCCGCCCTCGAAGTAGCGCCGCGGGTTCTCCACGAAGAGGCGGTGGATGTCCGCTTCGGTGGCCCCCAACTCCTTGAGCCGGGGGATGACCCGCCGGAAGATGAAGGAAATGCCGTCGGGGTTGCGCTCCTTGCGGAGGGCGCGCTGCTCCGGCGGCGCGATGAGGATGGTGATGGGCGCGTCGTGGGAGACCATGATGCGGTGGGTATAGCCGGCATCCATGAGCTTCTTGGTCGTGACGGTGCGCCCCTCCCAGTCCGGGGTGCCGGGCATGGTGCCGCCGGGATTGCGGTCCAGGCCCACCCAGACACCCTGTCGCAATAGGCCCAGGAGATAGTCGGTGTCGGTGGTGTCGTTGCTGTGGCCGATGCACACCCGGTCCAGGTCTACCCCTTCCTCACGGAAGATACGGACCTGCTGCTCGCCCACCCGCCCCGGCGCCCAGCTATGGGTGGAGATGGGAACGCCGGTGGCCTTCTGGGCGCGGGCGGCGGCGCGCAGGATGATCTCGCCCTCCGGGGTGACGCCTTCCTGGTCGTTGGCGACTTTGATAATGCCCGCCCGGATGCCCGTGCCCTCGATGCCCTCCTCGATCTCGCGGATGAACAGCCGGGCCACCGTGTCCGGGCTTTCGCCCCAGAAGACCCGCGGGATGTCCCGCCAGATCCCGGTGCAGGCGATGAGGTGGACGCCGCTGCGCCGGGAGACCTCCTCCAACAGCCGGATATCCCGCCCCAGGTCCATAGGCGTCAGGTCCACGAAGGCCCCCAGCCCCTCGGCCTTGGCCGTCGCCAGCGCGGCTACCCCGTCCTCGATCACCTGGGGGCGGTTCACATACTCGGGGAAGACCTGCTGGATCCCCGCCGAAGCGCACAGGACGTGCTCGTGGGTCAGGGTAACGCCGAGCTGGTCGGTCGAGATGGGGCCGAGCACCGACTGGATGGTCGCCACGAGGGACCTCCCTTCACGCCGCTATCTTTCAGTACAGCGCAGCGGTCGATCTTTACCCGCACCCGCCGCCGCTACGCTCCGGCGCCCGCTCCCACTGGGAGCGGGTTGGGGTGAGGGCGGTGCCTACCCCGGAGTGGGGAGCAGCCGTGGACCGGAGAACCTCTCGACCGGTCAGTGGCCCACCCCGTTTTCGAGTTCCCAGGGGAAGCGGATACGGTCGGGATGCTCCCGGAAGACGTGCTTGAGCCCCTCCAGGTCCAGGCGCGAGAAGCGCAGGAACGTGGAGCGGCGGCCGATCTCGCGGGAGGCGTGCGCGTCCGACCCCTGCACCACCGGGTAGGGCTTGGTGTAGTGGCGGTGGCTTCCCTCCGGTAAGATCTTCCGGTTGCGCGGGTCGGTGATCTCCAGGGCGGCCAGGTGGGGGCTCTGGTGGATGCGCTTCTTGATGTCCAGCGGGATGTCCCCGGCCATGTAGCCCCGCGGCTCGCGGTCAACGTGGGCTGCCACCGGGAGCCCGCCCCACTCCACGACCTTCTCCGCGCACTCATCCAGCCAGAGCTGGGTCGTGTACCACGGGTTCCCCCGCTCCGGGTCGGGAAAGTCCAGGGTATCCAACAGCCGTTCGACGTGGTTCACCGGGGTATCAGGGTCGAACACGCACAGCAGATGGCCGCCCGCGGTGGTGATCTCCAGGCCGGGAAAGATCACCAGGCCCGTGCCACGGGCTGCCGCCTGGATGGGCGCCACGTTGGCGGCGCTGTTATGGTCCGTGATCACCATCGCGTGGAGCCGTGCGGTCAGGGCTGCCTGCACGATTTCTTCCGGCGTGGTATGGTGCTTCAACTCGGGGTACATATTGTCTTCATGGCACTGGGAAACCGGGGTATGGATATGGAAATCGAACTTGAAAAAACCGCCCTCGAAGGCTTTCGGCAACATCATCGTATCGCGATACTCCTTGCGCGTTGCCCGCCCCGCCAGGGGGTCGGGGTACGTCTCGTCTCCGTAGCTCCTGGGAGCGCGTCGTCTACGGATTCTCCGTAACCATGTGCGACAACCAGTGACATTTCATTCTACCATAGGCGTCCACGAAGGGCAACCGCGACGGAGCCGCGAGGAAGCAGGGGCTTGACAGCCCATAGCGCGCCTGCGTACCATAACGTTAGCCCCAAGGAATTGCGTTACTCGCCAGTCCGGGCGGAGCCAGCGGCAGACCCAGTGGCGCAAGCTGCTCGAGCGCTGCGGCCCCCATCGGTGGCGAGCGACAGGGTTCCTTGGGGTCTTTGCTCCCTGTGCGCCTGCTGCCCGCTGCCTGCTCCTGCTCCCCGGCCATGTCCTGGGAGACGACGCCAGGCAGCGGGCGGGCAAGACCGCCGAGTTACGGCCCGGCCACGCCGTCATTGCTCCACAGGCGTGCAAGCTGGGATTTCAGCCCCGTATCCTCGCGTCCGACACTCAGGGAGAATATACGTAACGTGCTCGCTGCCGTCAAGCTGCTCGCGCAGGATACGCCAGCAGTCGAAGACGACGATCGGCCTACTCCGGGCGGGGAAATCGTGCGGTTGCAGCGCCCGGAGCTCCCGGCTGGGATTGACAATGACCACGGCCTCCGCCCCTGCTAGAGCCTGCTCTGCATTTTTATTTATGGTATATGGATCATTTTGGCTCACCGCAGACTGAAGCCTGGGGCGGAAGATGGCCCGGCCATCGGCTGGATCCTGCGGCAAAATAATCTATAATCATCAATAATCAAGTATAATCTCTACCGGGCCGCCATAGCCCCCCGGCCGCGCGTAGTCTCCAGCCAGCCCTCCAGTCGGGCCGCGGCCTGGGCCACGGCGGGTACCGTCGCGACGGTCACGGCGCCTCACGTCCTTTCCAGCGAGGGCCAGCAGGAACGAGGCCCGCTGGGCCGCCGCGCCGGTCCGGAGCACCGAGGCGCGGTAGGCTGCGGCGCAGCGGTCTTCCAGATCGGGGCGGCCCATCCCAAGACCTGCCGGCCCGCCCAGACCGACGAGCGATCCCACCCGGTACCCGCGTGCGGGCAAGGCCGTCAGCAGCCCGCCGGGTCCACCGGGGTACCACTGTGGCTCGCCCGGCCACCGCCCGGGCCCAGGGCCACCGCCGCCGTGCTCGCCACCTCCACGAGCAGCTTACCTGCTTCCTCCCGCTGCCGGACGACCGCCCCGCCGGGCAACTCCAAAGGTACCTTGAATATACTGATGCAGGGTACCGGTTCCTCACGGTGGAGTCTCAGTGCTGCTCACCCTGATCCTACCCCAGAGGCGGTACCCCAGCCCCACCTCTTTCCCCCTTCAGGACGATGAGCGGAGTGGCATGCGCCAGTTGACCGGATGCGCTGGCTTAGCGATAATAGGGCAATTGTACCGGGGAATCTCCCTCAGGAGCGCACGTTGCTACCTCAACCGCTCGCTCAACTGCTCGCGTTCCCCTCCCGGCTCTATTATGGCTGGCGTATCGTTGCCCTGGGCGGTCTGATCAACGCCGTCGCGGGCGGGGTGTACCAATACGGCTTCGGGATTTTCTTTCTGCCCATCTCGCGGGACCTGGGGCTGAACCGGGCAGACACCAGCCTGGTCTTTTCCCTCGCCCGTGCAGAGGGCGCGGTCGAAGGCCCCATCGCCGGCTGGCTGGTGGACAAGTTCGGGCCCAAGTACGTGCTGATCGTGGGCGCCATCCTGACGGGCCTCGGCTACATGGCGCTCTCCCAGGCAGACAGCTTCCTCAGTTTCCTGTTCATCTACCTCGTGCTCATCTCCATCTCCTACAATGTCGGTTTCGCCCACTCGACCATGGCCGCCGTCAACACCTGGTTTATCCGGCGTCGGGGCCTGGCGATCTCGACCCTGACGGCGGCCTTCAGCGTCGGCGGGGCCGTGGTCGCGCCGACGCTGGCCGTGGTGGTTGACCGCTACGGGTGGCGAACGGCGACCGTGGTGGCGGGCATCGCCTTGATCGTGCTGGTGATCCCGGCCGCGCTGGGGATGCGGCGCTCACCGGAGAGCATGGGCCTCCTGCCGGATGGCGATGTGGAGCCGCCATCGTGGGGGAAAACCCAGGCCGCCGACCCGCGCGACTTCACCGTGCGCGAAGGGCTGCGGACGAAAGTCTACTGGGGGCTGTCCGTGGCGACCACGCTGCGGCTGGCAGTCATCAACGTCGTGACCATTCAGTTTGTCCCCTTCATGGTATGGAAGGGCACGGATGAGGTGACCGGCGCTTTCCTGCTGGCAACCATGTCGGCGCTCAGCATTCCCGGCCGCATCGGCGTCGGCTGGCTGGGCGACAAGATGCCCAAGACGCTCTTGCTCGCCATCGGGATGCTCGCGGGCAGCGCGGCCTTCATCTGGCTGGACGCCGCCCAGGGCGCTTGGCAGCTCTGGGTGTTCGTCGTGGTCTTTGCGCTGGTGGAAAGCGTGAACCCCCTCAACTGGGCGCTCGTGGGTGACTTCTTCGGGCGCAAGAACTTTGCGACGCTGCGCGGCATTATGGCCTTTGTCTATACCGGAGGCACCGCAGCGGCCCCGTGGCTCGCCGGGCGGGTCTACGACCAGACCGAAACCTATAGCGCCGTCATGTGGGCTATGGCCGCCTCGTACTTCGTCGGGGCGCTGCTCTTTTTGGCCCTGCGGGCGCCGGCGCCGCCGGCCCGCCTCCCGGTCGCCGACCAGCGCACGATTGCCGGGGCGTGACCGGTGTGGCGCGCGGCAGTACGCGCCGCGGCCGATCGTGGCGCGTACTGCCGCCGTCCTCGCGGGCCCGCGTACTGCTTACCGGGCGGAGCGTTGCATCCTTTCCAGGCGCGCGTGCATGCGCTCCGGGCTGGGACGGTAGCGTCGCGCGTACTCCCAGAGCGCCCGCCGCGTCGGCTGGTCCGGGGCGTTCAGGAGCACGCTGGCCTGGGCAACCGTCAAGTGGCCCTGCCGGAGGCTTTCCTGCATGGCGTCCTCCAGCTCCAGCAAGCGGATCTCGGTCGCAACCTGCTCTGCGGCGGCCCCCACGCGCACCGCAACCTCCTGGACCGTCATCCCCATCTCCGCGGTGAGCATGGCGAAGGCGCGGGCGCGGTCCAGCACCGACCGGGAGCCGGGGTGCAGATACCGCGCCAGGGACATCTGGAGGCCAGCCCGCGGCGAGACCTCCCGGATGATGACCGGGACGCGCGGGAACCCTGCCCGGATGGCCGCCAGCCGGCGTTGCTCTCCTGAGATAACCCAGTAGCGGCGCGTGCCCCCCTCCGCCGCGGGGATGACTTGCAAGGGCTCCAGGATCCCCTGTTCCCGGAGGTTCTGGGCCAGGCGCTCCAGTTCCGCTTCCGCGACCGGGACGTGGGGCAGATACGGGTTGGGCTCCAGGGCATCCGTCGCCACGAGCACGACCCGGTACTCAGACGCAACCACCTCTTCCGGGTCCGCCGCCTCAGGATCCCCAGGACCCGCCGCACGCAGGAGTCCATAGAAGCCCCGGTTGAGCTGGGGTTGATGGGTCCCTTGCAGCCGGCTCAGGAGGGCGCTCCGGTTGACGCCCTGGGGCGCCGCGTGCTCCGCGGCTTCCCGCTCGCCAGGAGGCGCGCACGCCGGCGGTTCGGTGGGACTGCCCAGCAGCGCCCCTCCCCCCCGGCCGATCGCACCCTGCTGGCGCTGGGCGATCCGCTCAGCCAGGGGGCTGACCCTGGCCGCTGTCTTTTGGGCTGGCATTGGTTTCTGCGGACCGGACCGCGTCATGTTCGCCCTCCTTACCCGCCCAGCGCCATGACGATTTCCTCGGCAAGCTCCTTATAGGCCCGAGCCCCAGGGGAAGCGGGAGCGTATTCCATGACAGAAAGGCCGTGGCTGGGCGCCTCGGCTACCCGGACGTTCCGAGGGATCACCGCGCTGAACGTCAGCGGAAAGTGTTTGCGCACCTCCTCGACCACCTGCTTGGCAAGGGAGGTGCGATGGTCGTACATGGTCAGCATGATGCCGCCCAGTGCCAACTGGGGGTTGAGGTTCAACTGTACCAGTTCGATAGTCGTCAGGAGCTCGCTCAGGCCCTCCAGCGCCAGGTACTCACATTGCACCGGGACCATCACCTTGTCGGCGGCCGCAAAAGCGTTGAGGGTGAGCAAGCTGAGGGCCGGCGGGCAGTCGATAACGATGTACTCATACGTCTCCCCGATCCGCTGGAACGCCCGCCGTAGCTTGAACTCCCGCCCTATCATCGGCGCCAGCTCCAGCTCTGCGGCCACGAGGCTGGGTGAAGCGGGCAACAGCGAGAGTCCCGGCAGGTGGGTGGGCAGGATAGCCTCCTGGGGGTCGCAGCCCCGGATCAGGACTTCGTGGACCGAGGGCCGCTCCCCCAACACGAGGCCCAAGGAAGCGGTCGCGTTGGCCTGGGCATCCAGGTCCACCAGGAGCGTCGGGTGCCGCTGGGCGATGGCGGCGCAGATGTTCACCGCGGTCGTGGTCTTGCCAACGCCGCCCTTCTGGTTGGCAATGGCAACGGTCTTCGGCATGGGGTCCTCCCTCTCCTGGGCGGCGCGCCGCGGGTCATGCCGTAGCCTGGCACGCGTGAGCGAGCGCAGGAGGTAGCTTTCCGGGTGTCCACGGGTGCGGTCGGGCGGCGACGGCGCCGCACCCGTCTCAGACGGGCATCCAGCGCGACCAGAAGGCTGACAAAACCAGGCCTCTACTGCGGCCTTCTGCGGGGGCGACTCGCTCATCCGTGAGTTTCAGCTTTCTCCTATTATCAATGACGTCGGTATTTGCCTGGATAGCCGCCTCAATATAGGTTGCGAGCATATACATCGGTGAATATGCCTCGGTTATGAGCGTATTCCAGTCGATAATCTTGGCATATCCGCTCTTTATATTATCGTAAAGTCGCAGCGGTATCTTGTACTTTCCCCTTTCATTCTGAGCGATAGTCGGAAGTATAATGCCGAGTAACCCTTTTGTGCACTGAAGTGAAGCAAATATCTCCCAATCAATATATTTGAGACCCCAGGAATTTCGCCCGCAAAGTACGACGTTGATGCTCATCGAGCCGAAATAGTTCTGTATAAGGCGGTTAATGATGTGATCCGGCCCTATAACAAATGGATCAGCATCGTATGTGCCCTGGAGCGTGTCCGCATGGACAGACGCCAGTACTCTCGGACAGAAGATCTCATGGAACTGCCGGTAATACTCGCTATCTTCAGCATGATCATAGGCAATATAGACCTTATGGCGAAATGAAGGATATTCAAGGTTCGTCTCCATGGCTCCTCCTTCAGAGCAATACGCTCTTATGACCGAGAGCTGTACCAGGTGTACAGATGAAACAATAGATGAGAAAGAAGTTTGCCTATGTCCCGATCACAGTTGCAGCATAACAAACAGCTTACCAGGTCTTCAGTGATAACGCTCACACTCTGTGATGGTGCTCACACCCTGCAAAGCGCTATCCACAAGGGGATGATGTTCCTCTAATAGCGGTATCATGGGCCAGGAGGACCGGAAGGTAGCGCTGCGGGGAGTATCGGGGATGCCTCAGTCTGCCAGGGGA
This sequence comes from Chloroflexota bacterium, assembly GCA_016210175.1. Taxonomy (GTDB): domain Bacteria; phylum Chloroflexota; class Dehalococcoidia; order SHYD01; family JACQUQ01; genus JACQUQ01. The sequence goes on from JACQUQ010000227.1 coordinate 15,541, forward strand.
GCGACCGCCGGAGGGCATGGCACGGTGCGTCCAGGGGGCTGTCGTGCTGCCCGTGGCTGGAATGAGATTACGAGCGGACTGCCGTCCCACCCCGCAAGAACGAAACGGCCCCCCTCCGGACAGGAGCAGGGTTGCCAGCAGCAGGTGCGAGGCGCTATGCTGCTGCCCATGAGTGGCTGGCTCCGCTGCGTTGCTGCCACGGTCCTGGAGCGACGCCCCTGGGAACTACCACAGAGCACGCTCCCTTTGGAGGCGCCTTTGCTGAAGACCAGTGCCCGGATACTCGGCCTGCTGTGCCTTGGGCTGGCGCTCGCAGGGTGCCAGCAACGCCAGGCTGCCGCGCCCACGACTGCGCCTGCGAGCGCCACCGCGACGGCGACGGTACCGGCTCCCACGCCCACGGCAACCGCAACCCAGACCCCTCTGCCGACGGCGACCCCGGTCCCCACGGCAACCGCAACCGCCGTCCCTCCGACCCCGACCATACCGCCAACCCCGACCAGCACCCCCCAGGCTATCTCCTCACCTGCCGGCGCGCCGCCCGCGGATCGGGGTCCGCTCTCCCTGGAGCCGGTCCAGGTCGGGCAGGGGAAGACGGCGCTGGTGCGGGTACGTACTGCACCGGGACAGCAAGTCCAGGGCAGCCTCGACGGGACGCCGCTGGTGTTCGTCCCGGGTCCGGGAGCGGCCTGGGCGGTCGTGGGGGTTCCCGGCCTCGCTTACCTGGGCCCGCGCGCGCTCCAGATCCGCCTGACCGATACGGTGGGCCAGGTGACCACGCTCCGGGAGACCCTGGAGGTGGTCGCGACGGACTGGCCGGTGGAGCACATTACGCTGCCGCCGGGCCAGGGCGACCTGCTGGCGCCGTCCATTGTCCAGGCAGAATGGGACCTCTTGCGCACCGTGAGCGGGCAGTCTACGGCGTTGCCGCGCTGGCGCGGGCTGTTCCTCCCACCCGCCAACGGGCCAACCTCGTCGCCCTTTGGCATCCGGCGGTCCTATAACGGCGGCCCACCCACCGGCCAGCACCAGGGGCTGGATTTCGCTGTGGCAGCCGGTACCCCTATCCGGGCTGCGGCGGCGGGCAAGGTGGTGCTGGCCCAAACGCTGGCGGTGCGCGGCAATGCCGTCCTTATCGACCATGGGGCCGGGGTGGTGACGGGCTACTACCATATGTCGGAGTCGCTGGTGCAGGAAGGGCAGGAGGTGGAGCAGGGTGCGACCATCGGCAAGGCCGGGGCCACCGGCCTTGCTACCGGACCACACCTGCACTGGGACCTCATCGTCAGCGGGGTCAACGTCGACCCGGCGGAGTGGCTGGACCGGGTCATACCGTGAGCAGTCCTGGGCGGAAGGGTCCGCTAAGGGATGAGCAGCAGTTTCCCCGTGGTCTCACGGCCCTGCAAGGCGCGATGCGCATCGGCGGCGCGTGCTAGCGGATATGAACCGTAGATCCGCACCTTGAGTGCTCCAGACCGCACCCAGTCCAGGACGTCTCCTGCCCGTTGGAGCAGCTCCTCCCGGCTGGCGGTGTAGTGCGCCAGGGACGGGCGGGTGAGGAAGTAGGAGCCTCGCGCGAGGATGCCGGGTTCCACCGGCGGTACGGGGCCGCTCGACTGCCCATACAGGACCAAATAGCCCCGCGGGACCAGGCACTCCAGGCTCTTGAAGAAGGTGGTTTGGCCGACGGAATCATACACCACCTGGACGCCCTGCCCCTCCGTGGCCGTGCGGACCTCTTCAGCAAAATCCTGGCGCGTATAGAGGATCACGGCGTCCGCCCCGGCCTCCCTGGCAAGGGCAGCTTTGGCGTCCGTCGAGACCGTGGCGAACACGTACGCGCCCCGCTGCTTCGCCATCTGGATCAACAGCAGGCCGACGCCACCGGCCCCGGCGTGAATGAGGGCACGGTCGCCCGGCTTCAGGGGATAGGTCGTGTGCGCCAGGTAGTGCGCCGTCATGCCCTGGAGCAGCACGGCGGCGCCCATCTCCGCGCTCAGGCCCGTGGGCAGCTTCACCAGCCGGTCCGCCGGGGCCACGACCTGCTGCGCATAGGAACCGGGGATGCCGGTGTAGGCAACGACATCCCCAGCCGCGACCCCGGTCACGCCCTCCCCGACGGCGGCAACGACGCCGGCACCCTCCGACCCAGGAATCAGCGGAAGGCTGGCAGGATAGAGTCCGGACCTGGTGTAGATATCGACGTAGTTGACGCCGATCGCGCTGAGCTTGACCACCACCTGGCCCGGTCCCGGCGTCGGGTCGGGAATGTCCTCGTACCGTAGCACTTCCGGGCCACCGGTCTCATGGATACGCATGGCTTTCATCGTGGCTGCTCCGTCGCAATGATCGCAGCGAAGCATCCGTAGCTCCGGTGCGCTGGTGCATCGGGAGTACGGATGCTTCGGCCTCCGGTCTCAGCGTGACGACAGGCGCGTCAGCCTAGCTCCAGGGTGCAGGCGGGTCCTACCCGGGGATCAGGCCCTCGCCGACAAAGAGATGGCGTGCTTCCTCCAGGGTGATGTCATCCGGCGGCAGCAGCACATCCGACTCCACCAGTTCGCTCGGGTCTACCGGAGCGCCCTGCCGACGTACCAGGGTGAGCATTTGGGCGAGAACGCGGCGGAACTCCGACTCATTGTCCCCGGCCAGCGCGCGGACGGCCTCATTATCCAGATCGTTCAGTTCATCTAAGTGAGCGCTGCCCATGCGGAACTGGCCCTCAGTCACGATCCGTACGATCATCGCCCGCCCTCCAGCGCCGGGGGACGCTGCCCACCGGCGGGGAGCTGGCGCTTGAGGGCTTCCAACTCCGCCTCGACGTTCTGCTGCGCCGACAGCGCCGCCAGCTCCCGGCCAATGTCGTCCTGGGGCGGGCCAATCGAGACATCGGTCAGCATACCGCTGCTGGTCAACTCATCAATGGCCGCGGCCTTGGCCCGCAGGCGGGTCGTCTTTTCTTCGGCCCGCTCGACCGCCATCCCCACATCGGTAAACTCCTCGGACAGCCCGCTGACCGCCTCCCCGATGCGCACCTGGGCCTCAGCCGCCGTATACTGAGCCTTGATCACCTCTTTGCGGGTGCGGAACGCCTCCACCTTCGCGCTCAGGCGCTGCTCGGCCAGGGTCAGCTTCTCTTGTTCCCCTTCCAGGCTCCGGATCTGCTCCTCCAGGCCCTGAAGCTGCTGGAGGGCCATCTGCTTGCGCTGCAAGGCCGCGCGCGCGAGGTCCTCCCGCCCGGCTGCCAGCGCATCGCGGGCCTGGCCATCCAGCCGCGCCACGCTGTCCCGGATCTGCTGGGCTTGCAACTCGATGCGGCGTTTCGAGGTGACCACCTCAACGATGCCCCGCTTCACGTTGCGGAGGAGTTCAAGCTGTTTTTCATACGAGTAGTCCATGGTCTCCCGCGGGTCCTCGGCCTGGTCGAGCACCTTGCTCATCTTGGCCCTGAAGATGGTCGACATACGTGACAGGATACCCATACAGCCCCCCTTCCTAAGCCTCTTCTGCCATTCTAGACCTCTGCCTGCGGTCTGTAAAGCGACGTTCCCGCCGCAATCCTGCGCCCGCCACCGCCTGCTGGCGTGTACGCCACCGCGACCCGGCCCGCTCTTCGTCCTAAGGCATGGTTCAGCCGGGGCGTAAAGGAGCTTGACAGTCCGCAGGGGATGGGTTGCAGCAGGGCTCCCTGGTAGGTATCGTTGGTGTGCTACCGCTAACCAGCCTACCACGGAGCTATCCATTTCCTCGACGAGAGCCGCCATGTCAGCGTCGTGATGCCGCATCCCTTCATGGTAGACAGCAGCAACACAGCAAGTGGTTATTCCCCGTCAGTGCAGGTGGTGCTGACTCACACCGGAATCAACACGGTACGCGTGGATCTCCAGCCGGACGTAGCCTGGCTTCAGAACCCTGCGCGGGTCTATCCGGTGTTCCTGGACCCCAGCCTGGTGACCACGCCCTTCCAGCCCCCGGAGGCCGCCGCCCAGGACAAGACCATCTGCGATAGTGGCTCGGGCTGCAACGACGGCGGTGCCACCTCCACCACCCTCTACGTAGGCAATAATGAGTGGGACGAGGGCGACGACACCTTTACCACCTATCACTATAGCTATATCCAATTTGCCGACCTCGATACCTTGCCTGGGGACAGCGTCGTCAGCAGCGCAAGGCTGTGGCTCTACGGGAACGGCACCGGACCATCGAACGAAGACATCTGGGTCTACGACATCACCAGCGACTGGGACGAGACACAGCTCACCTGGAACAACAGGCCCACGCTTGGCAGCCAACAGGCCACCCTCTCCACCGGGACCTACCACGCGCTCTACAACCCGACCACGGGCCCGACCGGATGGAAGGGCTTCGACCTGTCCGGGCTGGCCCGCCGCTGGGTAGCTGGTGAACAGGGGAACTTCGGGGTCCAGCTGAGCGGGCAGGGGCCTACGGTGCTTTGGACCGAGCCCCAGGGGTTCTGGTCCAGCAACTACAGCAACGCCAGCCTGCGGCCGAAGCTGGAGGTCACCTATGTGACCGCCGGCCGGTACGGGATAGACAGCCACTGGACCTACGGCCCGGTGCAGGAGTATGGCGGGGGCACCAGTAGCCGCGTCAACCTGGCGACGGGGAACCTGGTGGTGCAGCACACGGACAGCATCATCTCCTCCCGCGGCTTCGACGTGGCGCTGACGCACACCTACAACAGCCAGGACATCTATGGCTCCAGCGATGAAGCGAACGACCCCAACGTCCTGGTGGACCCAGGCGACTACTTCGGCACGGGGTGGACCTTCTCCTATAACCTCCGCCTCGTTGAGTTCGACAACGGGAACGCGGTACGCATCAAGGACGGCACCGGGCAGTGGCGGGTCTACTACAAGGACTCCGACAGCGGCACCACCCGCACCTACAAGCGGCCGCTCTACTACGGCCACACGCTGACCAAGGACCTCGCCAATCCACCGACGGACGCCAACAACGTCTTCACCTTCACCGTGGAGAAAGGCCTCCTCAAGTACTTCTTTGCCGCTGACGGCACCCTGAAGCGGATGGAAGACCGCAACGGCAACTTCCTGACCTTCACCTACGACAGCGGGAAGCTCACGACCATCACCGACGTGGCCGGGCGCACCACCACCTTGGCGTACAGCGGCACGCCCCCGCTCCTCTCGCAAATCACCGACATGACGGGCCGGGTTTCGACCTACGGGTACACCAACGGCAACCTGACCGGCATCACCCACGCTGCCGGCACCGCCGATGCCGTGACCACCACCTTCAGCTATGACGCAGCGGGCCAGCTTACGGGCATCACCACCCCCCGGGGCCATACCAGCAACCTCACCTACAAAACTGAAGCCGAATGGGAAACCGGCGGTTCGGTAGACGGTTGGGAGGCGCGGCCCACCTGCTCCGGCACGAGTATCAGCCAGTCCGCGGGGCTGGTGTACATGGGTGCGGGTGCGCTCGCACTGAGCTTCAGCGGCAGCAGCTGCGGCGGGGCCCGCAAGACCTTTGGGACGGCTGCGCCCCTCAACGCCACCCGGCAGGAACTGGTGGGCTACGTCTATGTCCCGGCGGGAGCGCCAACGTTTACGGCCAAGTTCTTCGTGGAGGACGACTACGGGGTCCAGACCAACGGAACGAGTTTCACCCTCACGGCGGGCGGGTGGAATCGAGTGCACTGGATAGACGCGCCCATCGACCCGGCGCTGCCCGTGAAACGGCTGGGGGTAGACGTCTCGCCCACTTCTGGGACTTACACCGGCACCCTGTACCTGGACCAGGTCTTCTTGCGGGGCGTGGTTTACCAGCAGAAGGATGCTCTCCCGGCCCATAACGTCGTCGCGCAGTATACGTACGTACCCTCCAAAACGCAGACGGTAGTGGACTCGCCGGATCAGGACGGCATCATGCGCAAGGCGGGCTACACCTACAACCAGTGGGGCTGGCTGACCGCCAAGATGCAGGGTTATGGCTTCGACGACTTCAACCGTGCGGATGGCGCCTTGACCGCGGACAACTCCCCCAGCGGGCATAGCTGGACCGCCGAAGCCAGCAGCAGCTTCACCATCAGTGGGAATCTCGTCCGGCAGGACAATGGGGCTGCCGATAAAGTGGCGTACATCGATACGGGAACCGGCGGCAACGCGACGCTGACGGCACGGGTACGCAACACCGCGGTGTCGGGGGCAGGGGCGACCGTTGGGCTGGCCGCCCGCGTGGTCGATACCGACAACTACCTGTATGCCTGGCCGACCCGTGCCGACCACACCATCCGGCTCTACAAGAAAGTTGCGGGGACGCACACGCAGTTGTCCTCGGTGGCTATCCCTAACCCTGAGATCTACTGGCATGAACTGCGGCTGGTTGCGCACAACGATCTCATCGAAGTGTGGCTGGATGGCGCCAAGCACATCAGCTATACCCTGACCGCGGGGGAATACGCCACCTTCGCCACCACAATAGCCAAGCACGGCATCACGGCCTCGACGCAGACCACCGCAGAAGGGGACGATTTCCGGGTCAATGGGAGGCTCACCAGCTACGCCTACGACGCCAACGGCCGCATGACCCAGATGACCCCGCCTTCCCCTTCCCAGGGGCAGGCGACCTCATTCAGCTATTCGTACTACAACAACACCACCTTCCTAAATCAGGTGTCGAATCGCAACGGCGGCGTGATGCGCTACGGGGTAGACGTGGCTAACGGCGATGATCTCTATCGCATCGAACCCGTCCAGTACGCGCTCCAGCTCCAGAGCCAGCCCTACTCCGCCAGAGTCTTCATCCGAGACAGCGCAGGGAACATCACCAGCGAGCAAGTGAACCGCTACGGCCCGGGCAACGCACCGCCGACGCCCCTCGGCCTGGAGCACTACCGCAACACGTCCTACGAGTACTACCCCAATGCCGGCGGCCTGCGGTCCCGGATGATCGACCCCTACGGCTACAGCACGCGCTACGACTACGACAACGGCAGCCGCGACAAGGGCTACCTCACCCGTGTGGAATATCCGCCCTTCCCCGGCTCCTCCACGCCCCGCGTCGAGACCTACGTGCGCAACGCCGACGGCACGGTCCAGCAGAAGACCGACCCCACCAATCGGGCGACGACCTACCAGTACGACAACCTGGGACGCCTGAAGCAGGTCAACTACGGCGTCGTGGGCGGGACCCCGACCTACTCAGTGCAGACGACCTACGACGCCAACGGCAACGTCGCCAGCACCACCGATGGCGAGAACCGGACGACCACCTACCAGTACGACGCCAACAACCGCCTCACCGCGGTCGCCGACACTCGCCTCAAGACCACCAGCTACGAGTACTACGTCAACGGGCTGCTCAAGCAGGTCACCGACCCCGATGCGCGCACCACCACCTATACCTATGACACCCTGAACCGGCTGCTCACGGAGCAGAACGCGCTTAACCACACCACGACCTACCGCCGGGACGCCCGCGGGAACGTCATCAGCCGGGTGGACGCCAAGGACGTCACCACCACCTATGCCTACGACGCTGGCGACCGGGTCACCACCATCACCTATCCCGGCCCCACTACCGTGACCTTCAGCTACAACGCCGACGACCAGCGCACCGAGATGGTGGACGCCACCGGCACCACCACCTACACCTATGACAACCTGGCGCAACTGACCGCGGTCACCCAGCCGGGAGCGAACACCTTCACCTACACCTACGACCGCGCGGGCAAGGTGTCCAGCCGCAGCTATCCCGGTACCGGCGACCGGAGCACCACCTACACCTACCTGCCGGGGGGACTCCTGGGCACGGCCCGTGCGCCCTTTGTGCACGCTGCGCTGACCACCTACGTGTATGACGCCGCAGGCCGACCGACCGTCACCACCCTGCCCAACGGGACCACCGCCACCTCCAGCTACGACAACGCGGGCCGCCTGACGCTCCTGGAGAACACGGCCCTGGATGGCACGGTCATCTCCTGGCACGCCTACACCCTGGACAGGGCTGGCAACCGCACCGCCGTGGACGAGCAGAACGGGGCCTTCACGGGGGTGACCCAGTTCACCTACGACGAACTGAACCGGCTGACCGAGGCCGTCTACCCCAGCAACCAGTCGGTGAACTACCGGCGGGTCACCTACACCCTGAACGATAGCGGCGACCGCACGGCGCTCGAGCAGTGGACCGGCAGTCCCGGCGCCTGGACCCAGTACGGCAGCACGGTCACGTACACCTACGACACCGCGGGGCGCATGACCGCTGCCGGCGGGGTGACCTACACCTACGACAACAACGGCAACCAGACGGCCCGCGGGTCGGACACCTTCACCTGGGACGTAGAGAAC
>JACQUQ010000233.1 GCA_016210175.1 Chloroflexota bacterium
CTTTCGGCGCATCCTGGTGCGCTGGGACAAGAAACCTGAGCACTATCTGGCCTTCCTGCACTTCGCCTGTGCCCTCATCGCTTTCCGTGCTGCCGGATTATTCGGATAGGCTCTTAGTCCCCTGTCCAGTTTTCCGGGTACATCATAGGGGATGCCCTTGGGCATTACACACGCAACGCGTCTTCGGGGACACAAGCCCAGCCCGCCGCACGGCATATTCGGTCAAGGGTGCGACCAGTTGTTGTTGCAGTTTTCAGGCAGCCGCCTGCTTGCGCGGGCGGGGCTGCTCCACCGGTACCAGCAATGGCCGCACCCTGGCCACGGACCGTCCGGACAACAGGTGCGTCCGCAGGGTGAGCGCCCCCTGTGCCCCCGCCGCCGACCAGCGCATCCCCGGCCGTTTCATCCGCTGCTGCACCACGTACTTGGCGCTCCCTTCCACCGCCCCCGACCCCAGGGGCAACCCCAGCGCCCGGAAACGCGGATAGTCCATCCGCTCCCGATTGCTGCGGAAATAGCCCCGCTCCCGCCGCAGCACTTCCCCCGCCTCCTCCGTCGCCGCTGTCGCCTTCCCCAGCGCGGCCAGCACCGGGTCCGCTCCTTGCTCATACAACTCCCCGCGGTGCACCGTGGCCCAGGCTGCCGCTGCCTCACTCCCTTTTCCATACAGCGTGTTGGCTACCGTCCGCAGATGCTCACACCCATGGCAATAGTCCACGATCTCCACACCGTCACCCAAATGCTCCCCCGCCAGGTTCCCGATCCACACTGCCCCATCCCCCAGCACCCCCACCTCCCGCAGCACCGCCAGCCCCTTTCCCGTCACCGGCCCCGGCCATGCCACCACCTCCAGCGCACCCCGCCGTGCCGCCGCCGCCAACAGGCGCGGCCCGAACGTCTCGGCCGTCTCCCGCGCCGCCACATAGCTCTGCTCCCGCAGCTTGCCGCCCTGGTAGCCGCCCACGACCCCAACCTTCACCTCGTGCCATTGCTTATCCAGGAAGCGTACCATCACCCCATCGGTCTCCACCACCAGCAGCCCCGGCGCCCGCTGCACCGGCTCCGTCGCCTCCCCGCTCCGCTGCACCTGGGCGCTGGCCGCCTGCTGCCCCGCCTCCAGGCTGAGACCCACCCCGGTGCTCTGCTGCCGCACCGTCTCGCTGGCGACCTCCAGCCCCGCCAGTTTGCGCAGCAGCCGCGGTGCATCCCGGAACACGGTGCTGGCTCCCAGGTCCGCCAGCCATTCCCGTAACCCGCCGCTCACCCGGCCATAGGGCTCCACCCCCAAGCTGGCGTCGGCCGGCGCCCAGCCCTGCTTGCACTTCCGGCAGTAATAGTAGGGCCGACTGCAGGAAACGGTCCCGCAGATGGTGACCACGTGGCGGAGGCGCCAGTCCAGCAGGCTGCGACGTTTCCCGCAGCCGGGGCAAGGTTGCCGCAGGCCGGCCACCGGCAGGGTGAGGGCGTGGTGCACAAGGGCAGCATGGCGTTCAGCAGGTCGGGCAGGGCGGCCCGCACCAACCCCAACACCGCCTGCTCCTGCTCCGCCAGCGGCGCATCCCGGTGCTCGTGAGCCCAAGCGGCAAGGTCGGTTGCCAGTTGGGTGAGGCGTGCTACCATGACGACGGGAAGGGCTTCGGACATGGGGGCGCTTCCTTTCGGCCGTTCGACGCTGACACGTCGGCGGCCCTTGCTGTTTGCGCCCCAGAATATCCTCCCTCCCTCTCTGTTACAACCTCTGGTCACACCCTCGGTCATCGGTCAACGAATGCTGGACGCTCAGGCACGCATCTGCTATAATAGCACTGTCGTAAGTTTCGGGCCGATACAGCGAGTGGCGTGTTAGGCTTTTTTGAACAAAGCCGCTGTACGCGAGCGTACCATACTCCCCGATAGCTCAACGGTAGAGCGGGCGGCTGTTAACCGCTAGGTTGTAGGTTCGAATCCTGCTCGGGGAGCCAAACTGGTATCTGACGAACCATGGCCCCAGGGGCGGTGGTCGGAGGCGTCGAAGCCATCATCGGCAGGACGCCTCCTTTGATTTCCAGCACCATCTCCTGCACTCCCACCTCCACCCGGTGCACCACCAGCCGCATCACTTCCTGCCGCTCGTACGGCTTCAGGCACGTCCATACCTCGTGCATCCGCCGCAGCGCTTCCCGCACCACCTCCGGCGTCACCGCCCCCTCCCGGATCTCCTCCAGCCGCCTGCCCGTCTCCGCCAAGCCACGCTCCACGTCGCGCCGCCGCTGCGCCAGCTCCTCCAGCCTCTCTGTCACGAAGGCCCGCCCCTCGCTCCCTTCCAAAGCCGTCCACTCCGCCAGCAGCTTGCCCGCCTGCCCGTTGACCTCCTCCAGGCTCCGCTGCAGCGCCTTCTGCTGCCGCACCAAGGCCGGCTTCTGGCGCAGCAACCGGGCGTTGGTCTCCGCCACCAACCGCTCCAAGAGCCCCTCGGCACGCGCCATCTCCCCAATGTGCTCCAGCACTGCCCCTTCCATCTCCTCCGCCTTCACCCGCAGCCCGCAATCCCCGTTGGTGCACACGTAGTAGTAGTACCGGGTGCCCAACCGTCCGGTGCCGCTCCGCCCCTGCATGGCGGTGCCGCAGTGTCCGCAGTGCAGCATCCCGCCCAGCACATGGACGTGGCGGACCACGTCGGCGCTGTTGTGCTTCCTCCGCCCGTTGGCCGCCAGCAGCCGCTGGACCTCCTCGAACTTCACCCTATCCACAATGGGCGGCCACACCGCCGGCACCACCTGGGAGCCATCGACCTGCCGCTTGTTCAACTCCTTCTCCGCGATGTAGGCCCGGTTCCTCAAGAGTTGCTGCACCGAGGTGAGGCCGAAAGGCTGGCCCGGATGCTGCCTGCCGCGGCGGGACTGGTAGCACTTGGTGCGGTAGCCCCGGGCGTTCAGCCCGAGGGCCGTGTCCTTCAGGGCGCCGGTCTCCAGGTACAGGTCGAAGGCGGCGTTGACCACCGCAGCCTCCGTCTCGTTCACCCGCAGGGTGCTGCGATTGTCGGGGTCGGGGTCGTACCCCAGGATGCGCCCCCCGTTCCACAAACCTCGCTCCGCCCGCGCCCGGGTGGCGTCCTGGGTCCGGACCGAGGTGGTTTCCCGCTCGAACTGCGCCAAGGCCATCACCATGGTGGCGAACAGCCTGCCCACCGGCGTGGAGGTGTCGCACTGTTCTTTGAGCGAGACGAACTCCACCCCGTGCTCCTGCAGGAACTCGAACAGGGTGAGGAAGTCCTTGACCGAGCGGGTGACCCGGTCCAGGGCGGCGGCGGCGATGACGTTGATGCGTCCCGCCCGGATGTCGGCGTACAGCCGCTGGAACTCCTCGCTGCGCACCGAGTCCTTGCCCGAGACGGCCCGCAGCTCGTACACCGCCACCTCGACCCAGTCTTCGCCGCAGGCGACCTTGTACTGGAGGTGGGCCCGCAGGCGTTGCAGCTGGGTCTTGAGGCTGCCCTCGTCGTTGCTGGCCTGGCGGTCGGTGCTGACGCGGGTCACGAGGCCGACCCGCCTGGTGGTGTCCACAGGGATGGTTGGGGTCTTGCCGGGTCTGCGCTGGGTGGCGACGGTCACGGTGCATCTCCTTCCGACGTAGCGTCCGTCGTATACAGGCGTACCTCCGCCGGAAAGTCAACTCCCGCACCCTCTCGCGCCCCCTGGGCGTGCTCCTTCGCCAGGAGCCGCTCCAGCCCTGCCGCCAGGAGGGTCACCAGACGGGCAGTGCCGTCCGCGTCACCGGATGCGGAAGACTGTAGGGACAGCACGCGGAGGCGGCGTGATGCCTCAGCCCCGCTGCCGCCCCGTGCTCTCACCACGCTTTGTCGTCCTCTTGGATCGGGCTGGCAAAGCGACCACCCAGGATCAGGACCATGGCGACAACGTGCCCCCCGTGGCCGAAGCCAAGCCGTTCCGCAGCCCGACGGACCGCTTCAGCCCCACCCCGCATGAGCAGTTCGTTCCAGTCCTTGGCCTCCAGCGGCCGTCCGCGCCGCACCCGGCTGCCGAGGGACGCGAATCTCGGCGCCAGCTGCGCGCTCGCCCGGTCTCCGGCCTCGTCGGCATCAAGGGCCAGGACCACCTCGTGGAAGGCGAGCGCTGTCGCCAGCCAACCCGGTGCCGCCGTTCCGCCCAGCGCCAGCGCCGGCAGCCCGCAGCACGCCAGGGTCAGGGCGCAGATGGGCGCTTCCACCACGACCGTTCGCTCAGCGCACACCGACCTGAAGGGGTCGAACACGCCTTGGCCTGCCCTGCCACCGGTGTGCACCTTGGGTTGACCGCTATCGGTATGGCGGCCACAGACTGCCACGACGTCGCTCTCTCGGTTCTGCAGGGGGAAAAGCACCGCGGGACGCCCATACCAATTGGCGGTCACGCGCACCAGTGCCGCCGCAGCCAGGGCCGTCGGGATGCCGCGCCGCGTCAAGTAGGTGGCAGCACGAGAACCCGAAACCGGCTGCGCCCTGTCGTAGGCCACCCGCCAGTCGAAGCTAGCGACCGGCTCCGGTATCGCTGCCTGGGGTTCTCGAGGTTCTCCCGGTGCCCTGAAGCCGAAGATCGAGCGTCCATGCTCTCGGGGTCCCCGCCCGTCCCGGAGCCGTCCCGCCGCTCTACAGCGAAAGCAGCGCCAGAATCCCGTGCTCACGTCGAGGGAGAGCGAACGGTGTGCCGCATCCTTCGGCTTCTGCTGGCCGCACAATGGGCACCAGAAACGGCGCCGCGCGCTGCGGCTCGGAGCGCCCGGGTCGAAGGCCTCCAAATCGGCCAGATGGAGCGGCTTCCCTGTGGCCGTCATCACGCCTTCCCCTCGGCCTCGCGAAAGCGCTGCAGGGCACCATGGAAGCGCAGCGCAATCTTGCGTCCCGGTGACCCCGCCCGGTTCTTCTCGATGGTGAGGACGATGGGCACCTCGCCGGCGCCGTCCGGAGGCGTATCCTTGGGGCGTTCCAGGCCCAGGACACTCTCACCGCCGAACTCAAATTTGCGCGAGCCCGCACTCGCCGACAGGCCGCCTGCGTTCATGCTGGCCCGGTTGCGCTCCGCCACGGCCAGGATGGCGCATTTGAGGGTCTGGGCCAGGTTCCGCAGGCTGCTCAGCCCCAGGTTCAGCCGCTCGTACTCGGACAACGCCGTGGGCGCGCTGTCCACCCAGGCATGCACCGAATCGACGATGAGCAGAAGCGGCCCCCCGTCCTTCACCACCGCTTGTGCCTCCTGGGCTATCCAGTCCGGAGAGGCCCAGGACCGAGTGGCATCGGCCAGGTAAAGGAGGGGTGCGGCCTGCGCCGCCCGGCGGGCCAGCATCCCCGACTCCTCCAGCGACAGCTCCCCGGATCACAGCCACACAGCCGGCATTCGACGCTATCCCCGCTTTCGCCGGCATCCCGGCGCGGGAGATCGTGCCCGAGCCCGTCCGGCACTTCCAGCGGCTGAAGCGAGTGCGCTACGAGTGGCGGACCGACCCCGCGCTCTCTTGGGCCGAGGTGGCCGAGCTGATGCGAGAGTCGCCGCAGGCGCTGGCGGTGGTCAATATCAAGAAGGACGCACTGGCCCTCCTCGACGCCCTGGAAGATCCCCAGGCGCTGCACCTGTCGACCCTACTCTGTGGCACCCACCGCCGCCAGGTGATTGAGGAGGTGAAGCGTCGGCTGGCCGCGCAGGAGCCCTGCCGGCTGGTGGCGACGCAGGTCGTGGAGGCGGGCGTGGACCTGGACTTCCCCCTGGTGCTGCGGGCCCTCGGCCCCCTGGACAGCATCATCCAGGCGGCAGGGCGGTGCAACCGGGAGGGCAAGATGCAGGGGCTGGGGCGGGTCATTGTCTTTGCGCCCGCCGAGGGCGGGATGCCCCAGTCCGCATTCTACAAAGTAGGCACATCCGCAACCGTCACCTTGCGCCGGAGCGCTGAGCTCGAGGGCGTGGAGACGGACCTCGATGACCCCGTCTCCGCCGACCGCTATTTCCGCCACCTGTACGAGACGCTCAAGGGCGACCTAGACCGGAAGGACATCCAGGACCTGCGGGCACGCCTCAGCTACACAGAGGTGGCGAGAAAGTTCCAGATGATCGATGGCGAGACCGAGGGGCTTGTGGTCACCCAGTACGGCTCCGAGGAGGAGCGCCAGGGCGTGCGGAACGTGCTGGATCGCCTGCGGCAGGGTGGCCCTGATGCGCGTTCGCTGCTGCGGCAGTTGCAGCCATACATCGTCTCCGTCTACCGCGGCGAACTGGCGCGCTTCCACCGGGAGTCCCTGGTGGCCGAACTCCGGCCGGGCCTCTGGGAGTGGATGGGTGGGTACGACAGTCGCCGAGGGCTCACGGCCGAGACCTTGAGTACGGAGACGCTTGTGGTCTAGAAGAAGCCACAATGCAGCACTACACCGAATCTTGACAGGGTTTTCAGGATGTCTTATAAGGATGGGGCAGGGGCCGAGCGCTGTGCCGGCCCGTCTTGTGTAGGTGAAGGGAGGCAGAGGTGATCCGTGACCACCCACCGCTGGAGGTAAAGGTATGGGGAGACTGGGCATGTTTTACACGCCCGGAGATGAAGGTCGAGCGGGTGTCGTACCCGCTCATGACGCCGTCCGCCGCCAGGGGCGTGCTGGAAGCCATCTTCTGGAAGCCGGAGTGCCTGTGGCAGGTGGAGGAGATCTGGGTGCTGAACGAGATCAGGTACGGGTCCATCCTGCGCAACGAGGTCAACAGCAGGGTCAGTGACCGCGTTGCCGCTGCCTGGGCGCGGCAGGGCAGCGGTGCGTACGACGCCAGCGCCGACCGGGCCCAGCGCCACACCCTGGCCCTGCGGGACGTCGCCTACGTGATACGGGCGCAGGTGGAGGTCAAGCCGGGCGTGGACGAAGATTCGGCAAAGTACCGGGACCAGTTCCGGCGCCGAGTTGCTCAGGGGCGCTGTTTCGCGACGCCCTATCTCGGCTGCCGGGAGTTCGCTGCCGCGTTCGGCCCGCCAGACGGCGCTGAACGGCCCATCGACCGCAGTGAAGACCTGGGCACGATGCTCCTGGACCTGGACTACGCCCCTGACGGCTCAGGCCGGGGCACGCCCCGATTCTTCCAAGCAGTCCTGAGCCGTGGGATCTTGCGGGTGCCGGCCCTACAGCCGGCGTAGGGAGGCCCACATGCTACTGCACCGCCTCAAGGAATATGCCGACCAACGGCTCAACCTGCCGCCCACCCTCTACCGCATTAAGCCGGTGCGGTACGTTATCGAGTTGCACAGCTCGGGCGCGCTCCTGAACCCGGAACCGACCGACACTGCTGAGCCCGGAAACCGCCAGAACCGAAGGGGAATCGAGCGCCTGGCGCCGGAGGTGCAACGTGCATCCGGCATCAAGCCGCTGCTCCTGGCGGACAAGGCTGATTACACCCTGGGCTATGTTGGGTCAGACGGCAAGCCAGAACGCGTCGCCGCCTGCCACGAAGCTTTCCTCGACCTCCTTAACCGGTGCGCGTCCGTTACCCGCGCGCCGGAAGTGGCGGCAGTCCAGGCCTTTCTGCGGAACAATCCGCTGGAGCGCCTCCGGTTGCCCGAGGGCTTCGATCCTGGCGCTACCATCACGTTCCGCGTTGACGGCACGTTCGTGACCGACCTTCCGGCGGTCCAGGCCTTCTGGGCGGATGAGAACGACCCCGCGTCCAAAGGGGCATCGGTAATGACCTGCCTGGTGTGCGGAGAGCAACGCCCGGTGCTCGACCGTTTGCAGGCGAAGGTCAGGGGTGTGCCCGGCGGACAACTGTCCGGCACAGCTATTATCTCCGCAAATGCTGAAGCCTTTGAATCCTACGGACTCGAAGCGTCCCTCATCGCTCCGACTTGCGCCAACTGCGGCGAACGCTTCACCCAGGCGATCAACCACCTCCTGGGTGCAGACGAGAGCCGCATGCGGCTGGGCGGCATGGCCTTCGTCTACTGGACCCGGAAGAAGGTGGACATCGACTTTCTGAGCTTCTTCAACGACCCGCAGCCGGAACAGGTCGGCACCCTCATCGGCGCGTTCCGGTCGGGCAGGCGCGTCCCCGAGGTGGACGACACCGCGTTCTTCGCGACCGTCTTGTCTGGGAGCGGCGGGCGCACCGTGGTGCGGGATTGGATCGACACGACGGTGGGCGAGGTTAAGCGGCACCTGGCCCGCTGGTTTCTCCGGCAGGAGATCGTGGACGCTTATGGCGTGCCGGCGTTGCCCCTCAAGCTCTATGCGCTGGCCGCGGCCACCGCCCGGGATCCCCAGAAAGACCTGGGGCCGCCCACGCCCCGGTCGCTGCTCCACGCGGCCCTGACCGGCACGCCCCTGCCTGCGGGCTTGCTGGCCCAGGCGGTGCGGCGCACTCAGGTGGAACAGGACGTGACCCGCCCGCGCGCGGCCCTCATCAAGCTCGGCCTCATCGGGCAGGGCGTCATTCAGGAGGACACCATGGCGCAACTGGACACGGACCATCCCAGCCCCGCCTACCGCTGCGGCCGCCTGCTGGCCGTGCTGGAGCAGGTGCAGCAGGCCGCCCTCGGCGACGTGAACGCCACCATCGTGGACCGCTTTTACGGCACGGCCTCCACGGCGCCGGCCTCCGTCTTTCCCTCGCTCATCAAGAACGCAAAGAACCACCTCCACCGGCTGCGGCGGGACAACCCCGGCGCCCACTACCGCCTGCAGGAGCGGCTGGAAGAGGTCATGCCCGAAGCGACGGGCTTTCCCAAGGTGCTCACCCTAGCCGACCAGGGGCTTTTCGCCCTGGGCTACTACCACCAGCGTGCCTTCGACCGCGCCCAGGCTCGGGCCGCCGCTGCGGCGCGCCGCCAGGGCGCCGCTGACACCCAGCCGGCGCCCACCCCGTAGGGGCGGCCCTGTGGGCCGCCCAGCGTCGTGGATGAACCGCTCATGGGACAGACCCCCCGTCATAGTACGAAAGGACAGCATCCCAATGGCAAGCGAAGCTCATCTGGACATTAACCGCCGCCATGACTTCGTGCTCCTTTTTGACGTGGCCGACGGCAACCCGAACGGCGACCCCGACGCCGGCAATCTCCCTCGCGTCGACCCCGAGACGATGCAGGGCCTGGTGACCGACGTGGCCATCAAACGCAAGGTGCGGGACTGGGTTGACCTCGCAAGGGGCACCGAGGCCCGGTACAAGATCTACGTCCAGCACGCCGCCTACCTGACCGATACGCGCGCTCGGGTCTTTGGCGCCCGCGCCGGCGGTCGCACTAACGTGCCCGTCGAACAAGGCCGCCGCTGGATGTGCGACGAGTTCTTCGACGTCCGTATGTTTGGGGCGGTCATGAGCATGAAGGAGCACAATGCCGGCCAGGTGCGCGGGCCGGTGCAATTCACCTTCGCCCGGTCCACCGATCCCATCGTTAGCCTGGACCACAGCATCGTTGGCCCGGCGCAGCGTGCGGCCGACACCCGGCCGGCCGAGGGTGACGAAGCGCCTACCACCTACGGCACCATGGGGCGCAAGGCCACGGTTCCCTACGGTCTCTACCGCGCCCACGGCTTCTTCAACCCCCACTTCGCGAAGCAGACGGGTGTCACGGAAGAGGACCTGGCCCTCTTCTGGCGGGCCCTGCAGAACATGTGGGACACCGACCGCTCCGCGGCGCGGGGGCTGATGGCCTGCCGTGGTCTCTACGTCTTCAGCCACGAGAGCAGTCTCGGCAACGCGCCGGCCCACCGGCTGTTCGATGGCATCGAGGTTCGGCTGAGCACAGAGGACGGCGCGCCGCCGCGAAGCTTTAAAGACTACAAGATCGCGGTCAGCGAGCAGCTCCCCGAGGGGGTGACGCTTACCCGGCTGGAAGGGTAAGGCGGCCCGCAGCGGCCGGCGGGAGGAGGGGTGATGTGGTGGAAGCCTTCACGGTCCTGGAGGCGGAGGTGCCGGAGGACGAGGAGATCCTGATCTCCGCCATCGAGCACTACAGCTACTGTCCGCGCCAGTGCGCGCTCATCCACGTCGAGCAGACCTTCGACGAGAACCAGTTCACCATCCGGGGGCGCCAGGCCCACGAACGGGTGGAGCAGGGGGACGAGTCAGTCAGGGAGGGGGTCCGAACGGTGCGGGATATCCCGCTCTGGTCGGCCCGCCTGGGCCTGCGCGGCAAGGCCGATCTGGTAGAGTTCCGTCCGGAGGGGCCGTACCCGGTGGAGTATAAGGTCGGGCGGCGGCACGGCCCCCACGCCGACCTGCAGCTCTGCGCCCAGGCGCTGTGCCTCGAAGAGATGCTGGGCGTCGGCGTTCCAAAGGGGGCGATCTTTTCCCGCGCAGTGCGGCGGCGGCACGAGGTGCGGTTCGACCAGAAGCTTCGGGACCAGACCGAGGCAGCGGTCCACGCTATCCGGAGGATGATTCTGGCGCAGGAGGTGCCGCCGGCGCCGAACGATGCCCGGTGTCCGAACTGCTCGCTCATCAACGCCTGTCTGCCCGGCGTAGTGGGCGAGCCGGCGCGCCTGTGGGGCCTGCAGGGCGCTCTGTTCCGGGTCGAGCCGGCTTCCCGGCTGGACGTCACCCACGGCAGTGGGGATGGGGAGGATGAGGAGGACGGCGGTGCTTGAGCTGTTGAATACTCTGTACGTGCAGACCCAGGGCGCCGTGCTGCACCTGGACCATGACACCGTGCGGGTGGAGGTAGAGCGGGAGACGCGGCTGCGAGCGCCCCTGGTGCGCCTGGCGGGCATTGCCGTCTTTGGGCAGGTGACGGTGACGCCGTTCCTCATCCAGCGCTGCGCTGAAGACGGGCGGACGCTGGTCTGGCTGGACCGCAACGGCCGCTTCAAGGCGCGGGTAGAAGGCCCAGTACGGGGCAATGTGCTGTTGCGGCGGGCCCAGCACCTGAGCCTGAGCCATCCGGAGCGGCCGCACCAGATCGCCCGGCAGATCGTGGCGGCCAAGATTCAGAACAGCCGGCATGTGGTGCTGCGCGCGGCACGAGAGCACGCCGCGCCGGAGGACCGGGCCGCGCTGGAGGACGCGACGGACCGCTTGGCGGAAGCCCTGCGGCGGCTGCGGGACGCCGGGGATCTCGATGCGGTGCGTGGCGCGGAGGGCGAGGCGGCGCGTTGCTACTTCGAGGTCTTCGGCACGATGATCCGTACCGACCGGGAGCACTTCAGCCCGGATGGCCGCACCCGGCGCCCGCCCCGGGACCGGACCAACGCAGTGCTCTCCTTCCTCTATGCGCTGGTGCGATCGGAGTGCGCGTCGGCCCTGGAGGGCGTCGGACTCGATCCCCAGGTAGGATATTTGCACGCGCTGCGGCCGGGGCGTCCGGCCCTGGCGCTGGACCTGATGGAGGAGTTCCGGCCGGTGCTCGCCGACCGCCTGGCTATCACGCTCATCAACCGCCGGCAGTTGAAAGCCGAGCACTTCGAGGAGCTGCCGGGCGGTGCCTTCCATTTAAACGACGAAGGGCGCCGCACAGTCATCGTCGCCTTCCAGCGGCGGAAGGAGGAGGAAGTGGAGCACCGGGCGCTCAAGCAGAAGGTGCCCTTGGGCCTGGTGCCCCACGTTCAAGCGCGCCTGTTGGCTCGCCACCTCAGGGGCGACTTGAAGGACTACCCGCCGTTCGTCTACCGGTAGACGGCTAAGCTGGAGGGAGGCGATGGAGTTTCTGGTGACCTACGACGTTGCGACCGATACGGCGGAGGGCCGGCGCCGGTTGCGCAAGGTTGCCCAGATCTGCGAGGGCTATGGCCAGCGGGTGCAGAAATCGGTCTTCGAGTGTACGCTCAACCCTGCGGATATGGAAAAGCTGAAGCACCGCCTGGTGCGCACCATTGACCTCAAGGAGGACAGCCTGCGCATCTACCGGCTGCGAGAACCCCGGCAGCAGTTTGTGGAAACCATTGGGGTGAAACCGGAGTTTGACCTACACGAACCGCTCACCGTTTGACCGGGCGGACCTCCGGCGGTTGGGGTCCAGGCATGGGGTTGGCGCAAGTCCTGCGGGCCGAGCTGGCGGGCCCATGCCTGGTCCGGCGCAAGCGGCGGCGGAACCAAACTCGAGACAATGGAATATGCACTGTTGGTAAGGAGAAACACGGGGAGAAGCGGGCCTACCGAGCCCTCATATGCCATTGCACCCGATCTTCAGGTCTGGTGCGGATTGAAACAAATTCCGCCTCTACGGCACCCGCGCCAGCGAGGGCATTGCACCCGATCTTCAGGTCTGGTGCGGATTGAAACTCAGTCATGCGGGTAACACCCTCTTTCCTCTTGGCGATTGCACCCGATCTTCAGGTC
>JACQUQ010000020.1 GCA_016210175.1 Chloroflexota bacterium
ACGCTTCCCCCGGAGCGGGCAGGAAGCGACCCCACCCCGGCCCCGTACGCCCCCGCCTCGCCGCGCGTCACGTCGGCAGGCTCGCCCGTTCAGGGAGAGGACGCAAACAGGGCTGGCCCCCAGCGGGCCGGGAGGAGGCCGGGGATGCGGCGAGGGTTGGTGTTCGTGGCGCGGCTGGCAGCAGCGTGGGTGGTGGTGGCCCTGGCGGCCGGCGGCGGCTGGTTCCTTTCGGGGCAAGCAGGTACCGACGGGGCGGTGTTCGAGCGGCTGCCCCTGTCGCTGGCGACGCCCACTCCGGCGCAGGCTACCCCCCAGCAGGTCGCCGCCGCCTTCTTCCAGGCCTGGGAAGCCGGCCGCTACGAGGAGATGTACAGCCTGCTGGACCCCGAGAGCCAGGCGGCCCTCTCGCAGGAGCGCTTCGTCGGCCGCCACCAGGATATTGTCGCTGAGGCCACCATCCGCAGCCTGACCATCACGCCGAGCGAGGCCCGTCCCGCCCCCTCCCAGGAGGACCCGCGGGGCGTTGACCACAAGCAGGTCCCCTTCACCGTCACCTACCACACCGAAGCCGTCGGGGAGATTGCCGAGGGCAATATCCTCTCTCTGGCGCGGGGTGACGATAAGGAATGGAAGATCTCCTGGAGCCCGGACCTGGTGTTCCAGGAACTGGCGGGCGACCGCCTGGTACACCTGTTCCGGGAACGCCCGGTCCGGGGCAGCATCGTCGACCGCCGTAACCAGCCGTTGGCACACGAGGGGACCATGATCACCGTGGGGGTCGTGCCGGGGTCCCTGCGCGACGAGGCCGGGGCACTGCGCGCCCTGAGCGAGTTCCTGGGCATGGCGCCGGAGACCATCAAAGCCCGCTATGCTGCGGCCCGGCCCGACTGGTGGGTGCCCCTCCGGGACCTGCCGGCCGAGCGCAAGGACGCGGCCCGGCGCAGCTTCGACCCCATCCCTGGCGTGCAGGTACGCAGCACGGGCGCCCGCCTCTACCCCAACGGCGCTGCCGCGGCCCACGTGGTAGGCTACCTGACCGCGGTGACGGCGGAGGAGCTCACGGGCCTGGCGGACCAGGGCTACACCGAGGACTCCCGCCTCGGCCGCGCCGGCATCGAGCGCTGGGGCGAGGAGTGGCTGGCCGGGCAGCCGGGCGCGCGCCTCGCCATCATCACGCGGGACGGCCAGGTGGTGCGCCTGCTGGGCGAGCGTCCGGTGGTGTCCGGCGCCCACATCGAACTGACCCTGGACGCCGGGCTCCAGCGGGCCGCGGAAGAGGCCCTGGGGGAGCGCCCCGGCAGCATCGTGGTGCTGGACCCGCGGGACAACGCGCTGCTGGCGCTGGCAAGCTGGCCCCGCTTCGATCCGAATGCCTTCATCCGGGGGATCTCCGGGAGCGAGTGGGAACGGCTCAACGGCGACCCCAACACACCCTTCCTGAACCGGGCGGCCCTCAGCGCCTACCCCACCGGCTCGGTCTTCAAGGTGATCACCATGGCCGCCGGCCTGGAGCGCGGGGGCTTCCAGCCCACCAGCACGTTCACCTGTAACGGCCACTGGACGGGACTGCCCGGTCTCACCCTCAACGACTGGGTGCCCAACGGCCACGGCACCCTGGACCTGACCCAGGGCTTGGCCCAGTCCTGTGACATCGTGTTCTACGAAGTGGCGAAGCAGCTCGACGGCGTCGACCGCGCCGCGCTGCCTGCGATGGCCCGCGCCTTTGGGCTGGGCGCGCCCACGGGGGTGGTCGGCATCGCCGAGGCCGCAGGCACGGTCCCCGACCCGGACTGGAAACGCCAGGTCCGCAGCCAGCCCTGGTACACCGGCGATACGGTGAACCTGGGCATCGGCCAGGGCGCGCTGGAGGCGACGCCCCTCCAGGTGGCGAACGCTTTCGCGGCCATCGCCCGCGGTGGGACGCGGCAGACGCCGGTGCTGGTACGGCGGGTGCTGGACGAGCGGGGCACGCCGCTCGCGGAGTTCCCGGCACAGGAGCAGGGGCGCCTGCCGGTCTCGGCGGAGCACCTGGCCGCGGTGCGGCAGGGCATGCTCCAGGTCACCGGCAGCCCCCAGGGCACCGCCCGCGCCGCATTCCGCGGGTTCCCGGTCGCGGTGGCCGGCAAGACCGGCGCTGCGGAGAACCAGGACCCCAACAGCCATGCCTGGTTCGCCGGGTTCGCTCCTGCCGACGATCCCCAGGTGGTGGTCGTGGTGATGCTAGAGCGGGGCGGCTTCGGCGGCGCCGACGCCGCGCCCGTCGCCCGCCGGGTGCTGGAGGCGGCCCTGGCCCGCTGACCAGAGGATACGACTGCGGTGCTGGGAGTGGGGCGGCCGCCGTCCGGGGGAAGGGCCCGCGGCCCCCGCTCGGCCGCGCGTCCCGCCCCCTGCGCTGCCCTCCGCGCCGGCTTTTCCCCGCAGCAGCAGGATTTTCTCCTTTTCTGCCGTACATCCGTTGACCGCGTCCGTCTTGCGTGTTAGAATAACTCCGACTGAACTAGTCGGAATTGCGGCGGTACCGGTCAGCGTCGGAGGTACGGCGGAAAAGGCGGCGCGTCCGGGCCGGCAACTCCGGCCCGGGGTTTACCAGTGTAGGGGAGTTTGCGGTGAAGCTGTCTGCCAGGACCGAGTACGGTGTACGTATGATGGTAGACCTCGCCGTTGCCCACGGTCGAGGCCCGGTATCCCTCAGCCAGATTGCGGAGCAGCAGGGGATCTCCCAGGACTTCCTGGAGCAGCTCATCGGGCCACTCCGCAAGAAGGGCCTGGTGGAAAGTGTGCGCGGCTCGCGGGGTGGGTACCGGCTGGCTCGCGCGCCCGAACACATCAGTGTCGGGGATATCATCTGGTCCCTGGAGGGGCCATTCATCCCGATGGTCTGCCTGGAGGTGGACCACGAGAACCAGCCGGAGTGCTGCGGCTTTCTGCCCGTCTGCACCACGCGGGATGTCTGGATCCGCCTGCGCGATCAGGTGACCGCGACGCTGAACACCGTCACCCTGGCCGATCTGGTCCAGCCCAAAGCCGACCATCCCGCCTATACTATCGTCCAGCGTCCGGCCACCACGAGCAACGGCGCCGCGCCGGCTGCCCTGGCGACCTCGCCCCGCGGCATTCCGGGGCGGGGCAAGCCCCGACGCCGTTCAGCACCTGAGCACCACGACACCGCGGAGGGAGAGCTACGTGACAAGCGGTAACGGCAGCACGCCGTTCTTTGTGATTGAGGATCTGCACGTCAACGTCGTGGGGAAGGAGATCCTCAAGGGCGTGAACCTGGTCATCCCCCAGGGGCAGGTGCACGCGCTCATGGGACCCAATGGGTCCGGCAAGAGCACCCTCGCCAACACGCTCATGGGGCATCCCCGCTACGCGGTGACCGCCGGGCGGGTGCTGTTCAAGGGTGAGGACCTGGTGCCCCTGGCCCCCGATGAGCGGGCGCGCCGGGGTGTCTTCCTGGCCTTCCAGTACCCGCTGGAGATCCCCGGCGTCAAGGTGGGGAACTTCCTGCGCCTGTCCCTCAAGGCCCGGCGCGGCCAGGACGTGCCCATCCGGGAGTTCCTGAACACCATGCGAGAGAAGATGGCCCTGCTGGAGATGGACCGTGCCTTCGCCGACCGCTACGTGAACGAGGGCTTCTCCGGCGGCGAGAAGAAGCGCGCGGAGGTGCTCCAGCTGGCGATGCTCAAGCCGGAGCTGGCCGTCCTGGACGAGACCGACT
>JACQUQ010000229.1 GCA_016210175.1 Chloroflexota bacterium
GCATGCCCAGGTCCAGGTACCACCGGTGGCGCTCCTGGATCAAGCGCCGGTGCCACTCCTCGTCGGTGCCGGGGCGGACGAAGAACTCGATCTCCATCTGCTAGAACTCCCGGCTGCGGAAGGTGAAGTTGCCCGGCGTGATCTCGTTGCGGAAGGCCTTGCCGACCTGCGCGATGCCGAAGGGCAGCTTCTTGCGAGAGGTGGTGAGCACGTTCTGGAAGTTCACGAAGATGCCCTGGGCGGTCTCCGGGCGCAGGTAGACCACCGCGGCCTCCTCTTCGACCGGGCCCACGAAGGTCTTGAACATGAGGTTAAACATGCGGGCCTCGGTGAGCTGTCCCTTGGCGCCACAGCTGGGGCAGGTCTCGCCCTCCACGTCATCGGCCCGGAAGCGGCGCTTGCAGGCCCGGCAGTCGATCATGGGGTCGGTGAAGTGCTGGACGTGGCCGCTGGCCTCCCAGGTGCGCGGGTTCATGAGGATGGCCGCGTCCAGACCCACCATGTCGTCCCGCTCCTGGACGATGGCCCGCCACCAGGCGTCCTTGATGTTGCGCTTCAGCTCAACCCCCAGCGGGCCGTAGTCCCAGGCGCCGCCCAGGCCGCCGTAGATCTCACTGCTCTGGAAGATGAACCCCCGGCGCTTGCACAGGGAGACCAGCTTGTCCATGGTCACCGGCCGGGGCTTGGTCGTCTCAGCCACCACGTCCTCCTGGGAAAACCGTCATTACGGGCATGGGGATCCGGGGCCGCGCTGCGGACACAAGGAAGGCCCCGCCTGCATCCCGCCGGTAGCGACCGGGCGGCACACCCTGGGGCCTCGCGCTGGCACCCGTACCTGCTTCTGAGGGTAGCAGGTTCGGTACGCCTTGTCAAAACAGCGAAGCGGCGTTTGACCCCGCTCCGCAGGCGTGCTAGCATGGCCGCGATCTCAGGAAGGCGATGCCATGCGCGACGTCCCCACGCTCGATCACGAACAGGCCCTCTGGCAGGCAGGGTATCGCTCCGTCGCGGGGGTGGACGAGGCCGGGCGGGGACCGCTGGCCGGGCCGGTGGTGGCCGCGGCTGTTGCCCTCCCCGTCAATGCCTCCTTGCCCTGGCTGGCCCAGGTGCGGGACAGCAAACAGCTGACCCCGCGACAGCGCGCCGTGCTGGCCGAGCGCATCCAGGCCGAGGCCCTGGCAGTGGGCGTGGGGATACTGGAGTCGGAAGCCATCGACGCGGTGGGCATCCGGGTGGCATCGTTGCAGGCAATGGGCCTCGCGCTGGCCCGGTTACGCCCCGCGCCGGATTTTGCCCTGGTGGATGGCCGGGACCGCCTCGACCTGGAGCTGCCCCATACGCCGGTGGTCCGCGGCGATGCCCGCTGCGTCTCGGTCGCGGCGGCGTCTATCGTCGCCAAAGTCACCCGCGACCGTATCATGGAGGACCTCGACGGCAGGTACCCCGACTGGGGTTTCGCCCGGCACAAGGGCTATCCCACAGCCGAGCACCTGGCGCTGCTGGCGACCCGCGGGCCGACGCCGGTCCACCGTCGCTCCTTTCTGCCGGTGCGCGAGGCGCTGCGGCGTCTGCTCACCACGGAGCGCACCGAGAGCACAGAGCGGTAAGACACGGTCGCGTGAGATACTCGGTGTGCTCTGTGCTCTCGGTGGTAAACGTCCTTTCGTACTCGTGCGGGAGGGGTAGCGCATGCGGATCAGCCGCCGGGACGTGGGGCGGCGTGGCGAGGACCTGGCGGTGGCCCACCTCCAGGCGCTCGGCTACCGCATCCGGGAGCGCAACTATCGCTGCCGGCTGGGGGAGATCGACGTGGTGGCGGAACAGGGGGACGTGCTGGTGGTCGTGGAGGTGAAGGCCCGCCGCAGCCACGCCTACGGCACCCCGGCGGAAGCCATCACCCCGGCCAAGGCCGCCCGCCTGGCGGCCCTGGTGGAGCACTACCGCAGCAACCGGGAGAGCCTGCCGCCCCGGTCGCGGGTCGATGTCGTCACCGTGGACCTCAACGCCCGCATGGAGCTCCTGCGCATCGCCGTCATCGAGAACGCGGTGGAGGGGAGTTGACTGTCCGCGCGGCAGCGTACGGGCTCCACCTCACGGCGCGCCACCCGCAGGCCGGCCAGCACCGGTACCCCCCGCCGCCCCAGGGATAGGACCCCCTCGGCAGTGCCGCCCACGGTCTCGGGGTTGCGCTCTGCCACTACACTCTGCGCCCCGGTCTCCGCCAGGGCCAGGGCGATGCCCCGCCCGATGCCCTGGCCGCTGCCCGTCACCATAGCCACCCCTTCGGTCATGCGGAACTCATCGAGGATCAGGGGGGAGGCGCCGCCCGGCGCACCGGCCTTTTGACGGACCCGCTTCAGGATGGCACAATAGCAGTGCGGGCTTCAGGGTATCAAAGGTCCCGTTTGGCGGGCAGGATGCGCGGAAGGGAACGACGATGCCGGGACGCAGCGCGGCCCCCCTGTCGGGCCGAGACCTGGAGGATACGGTCGCTCGGCTGGCGGAGGGACTGGGCCTGGAGGTGCGGCGTGGCGTCCGGGTCGGTCGGCGGCTGTGGGGCGCTGAGCGGGTCATCGACCTCGTGCTCACCGAGTCCGTGCAGCGTAAGCGCCTCGGCGTGGAGTGCAAGTTCCAGGGCGCCCGGGGCACCGCCGAAGAGAAGATCCCGGCGACGATCTCGGACATCGCCGCCTGGCCCATCCCCGGCATCGTGGTGTTCTCCGGCAACGGCTTCACGGCCAACATGCGGTCCTACCTGCTCTCGACCGGCCGTGCGGTGGAGGTGGACGACCTGGAGCCGTGGCTGCGGCTGTTCTTCGGACTGAGCCTGCCGTAGACGCCTACGCCCCACACACAATTCCCCTAGAAGGAGCGTCCCGATGGCCCAGGCCCGTACCGATGTACCGGCGCCTGTGACCGCGACCCCATTCCTCAAGTGGGCAGGCGGCAAGGCCCAGGTGCTGCCGCAGCTGGCCCCCCTGTTCCCGGCACGCTTCGAGCGCTATCACGAGCCTTTTGTGGGCGGCGGCGCCGTCTTTTTCGCTCTGGCGAGCCAGCGCCGGGGCCTCGCAGCGACGCTCATTGACGCCAATCCCGACCTCATGAACTGCTACCGGGTGGTGCGGGACCGCCTCGCCGACCTCATGCCGTTGCTGCGGGAGCACCAGGCGAACCATGCCAAAGACTACTACTACGCGCTGCGTGCGCAGCACGACCTTCCCCCGGTGGAGGCGGCCGCCCGTTTCATTTACCTGAACAAGACCTGCTACAACGGCCTCTACCGGGTCAACAGCAAGGGGCAGTTCAACGTGCCTATGGGGAATTATGTCCACCCCAGGATACTTGATGAGGAGGTATTGCGGGCGGCCAGCGACGCCCTCCAGGGCGTGGACCTGGTGACGGGCGACTTCTCACAGGTGTTGGAGGAGGCCCAGGAAGGGGACTTCATCTACTTCGACCCGCCGTTCGTGCCCGTCTCCCCCACGGCCAACTTCACCGGGTACTGGGTGAGCCGGGCGGGCAAGGCCGGGTTTGGCGAGGAGGAGCAGGCCCGCTTGGCCCAGGTGTACCGGGAGCTGGACCGGCGGGGCTGCAAGCTGGTGCTGAGCAACAGCGACTGCGACTTGATCCACGACCTGTACGCCGGGTTCGACATTCGGATGGTGCAGGTCCCGCGGCTGATTAACTCGAACCCGGAGAAGCGCGGCCCGGTCGCCGAGGTGGTGGTGCGGAACTTTTCCGCGGCGGACCACCGGTGGAGGTGAGCTTGCGCTTGGAGGAGACATGGGGCAGTTCACCCGGCCGATTACGCTTATTGGACCATCCGGTGAGCGGGAGACCCTCGACGGGCTGGTGGATACGGGTGCCCTGTTCACGGTGATACCGACGCCGGTGCTGGAGCGGTTGGGTGTCCGGCCCTTGCGCACCATGCCGGTGCGCCTGGCGAACGGCGCCGTAGAGCGGTGGCCATTGGGCCAAGTCGATGCTGAACTGGAGGGCCAGCCGCGCACGCCTATTCTGTGCCTGTTCGGTTCTCCTGACGCACCGCCCCTCATTGGTGCGCATACCCTGGAGGCGTTCTTGCTGACCGTGGACCCGGTGGAGCAGAAGCTGGTCCCCAAAGAGGCGTACTTGATGTAAGGAAATAGAGCATGGCCACCTGCAAGTGCGGCTGTGGACAGCCTGATAAAGCGCGGTCGTGTGTTCCTTGACAAGGAACATCAGCCAGCATGGATGGATGCAGGCGGTGCCCGCGAGCTTGGATCTATCTCTGGCAAGCAAGCTGTCGCCTCTGGTCGGCTCCGTATTGCCGGTCTCAAAGGGACAGCCAAAGCCAAGGAAATTGCCGAGCGCTTTCGTGCGAAGCGCGGCGGGGGTAGTGAAAGTTCCTGACTTCCGACTTGTCTCCGATTTCCTGCCTACGGGGACCGGTTTCAGGCCTTGTCACTCTGAGGGGTATCGTATGAAATACACCTTTACCGCGGTCATTATGAGAGAAGATAAGTTCTACGTGGCCCATTGCCCTGAACTGGGAGTGACCAGCCAGGGCTTGACCCTGGAGGAAAGCCTTGAGAACCTGAAGGAGGCCGTCACACTGTACCTTCGAGAAGAGCCTCCGGAGGAACTGAGCATCCCTATCATGCCGCCCTTGGTTACAACCATTGAGGTCGCAGTCTAGCCCGTGTCCGGACGCGAGGTCGTGCGAGCTTTGGAGCGGCTGGGATTTGGCTTCGTCTCCCAGGAAGGGAGCCATGTCAAGCTGAGAAAGCGCACATCGGAAAGGACATACACGGTCATCGTGCCGCTCCATCCCGAACTTGCTCGCGGTACCCTTGCGAGTATCCTGCGGCAAGCGGGCCTCACACTGGCGCAGCTTCAGGAGAATTTGTAAGGCATGCCTGACTTCCAGCTCATTGCCGACTACCGACCGATGGGGGACCAGCCCCAGGCCATCGAGCGCCTGGTGCAGGGCCTTCAGCGCGGGGAGAAGGGCCAGACCCTCCTGGGCGTCACCGGCTCGGGCAAGACCTATACCATGGCGAACATCATTGCCCGCATGAACCGGCCCACCCTGGTGCTGGCCCACAACAAGACCCTGGCTGCGCAACTCTACTCCGAGTTCAAGGAGTTCTTCCCCTACAACGCGGTCGAGTACTTTGTCTCCTACTACGACTACTACCAGCCTGAGGCCTACGTACCCCAGACCGACACCTACATCGAGAAGGACTCGGACGTCAATGAGGAGATCGACAAGCTGCGCCACGCGGCCACCCGCGCCCTGTTCGAGCGTCGGGACGTGGTCATTGTGGCCTCGGTCTCGTGTATCTACGGCCTGGGCTCGCCGGAGGAATACCAGGGCTTCGTCCTCACTATCACGAAGGGACAGAAGCAGCGCCGGGATACCGTGGTGCGGCGGCTGGTGGAGCAGCAGTACGAGCGCAACGACATCGATTTCACCCGCGGCCGCTTCCGGGTGCGGGGCGACAGCCTGGAGGTCCAGCCCGCCTACGAGGACATCGCGGTGCGGGTGGAGTTCTGGGGCGACGAGGTAGAGCGCATCGTCGAGATCGACCCCCTGACCGGCGAGCTCCTGGTGGAGCGGGACCGCATCGACATCTACCCCGCCAAGCACTTCGTCACCAGCCGGGACAAGCTGCTGGCCGCGCTGGACGACATCAACCAGGAGCTGCACGAGCGGGTGGCCTGGTTCCGGGCGCAGGGCAAGCTCCTGGAGGCCGAGCGCCTGTGGGCCCGCACCAACTACGACATGGAGATGCTGCGGGAGGCGGGCTACTGCGCGGGCGTAGAGAACTACTCCCGACCCCTGGCCCGGCGCGCGCCCGGCAGCCGCCCCTGGACGCTGTTGGACTACTTCCCCCCGGACTACCTGACGTTCATCGACGAGTCCCATATCAGCCTGCCCCAGGTGCGCGGCATGTACGGAGGCGACCAGTCCCGCAAGACCACGCTGGTGGAGTTCGGCTTCCGCCTGCCCTCGGCCCTGGACAACCGCCCCCTGAACTTCGACGAGTTCCGCCAGATGACCAACCAGGTCATCTACGTGTCGGCGACGCCGGGGCCGTACGAGTACGAGCACAGCGCGCAGGTCGTGGAGCAGATCATCCGGCCCACCGGCCTGCTAGACCCCACCATCGAGGTCAAGCCCACCAGGGGGCAGATCGATGACCTGCTGCACCAGGTGAAGGTCCGGGTGGAGCGGGGCGAGCGGGCGCTGGTCACCACCCTGACCAAGCGCATGGCCGAGGAGCTGGCTGACTACCTCAAGGAGATGGGCATCCGCACCCACTACCTGCACTCGGAGATCGAGACCCTGGAGCGGGTGGAGATCCTGCGGGACTTGCGCCTGGGGGTCTACGATGTGGTGGTGGGCATCAACCAGATGCGGGAGGGCCTGGACTTGCCGGAGGTGAGTCTGGTGGCGATCCTGGACGCGGACAAGGAGGGCTACCTGCGCTCCAGCGGCTCCCTCATCCAGAACATGGGCCGGGCGGCCCGCCATGTGGATGGTCACGCCATCATGTACGCCGATGTGATGACCGATTCCATGCGTCGGGCCATCGAGGAGACCCGCCGCCGCCGCGCCCGCCAGGAGGAGCACAACCGCACCCACGGCATCACCCCCCAGGGCATCCGCAAGGCCATCCGGGACATCACCGATCGGGTGAAAGCGGTGGCCGAGGGCCGGGCCGAGTACGAAGCCGCCTCGGGGCGCGGGCCGGTGTCGCCGGAGATCCCGAAGGACGAGTTGGCCCGGCTGATCAAGGACCTGGAGTCGCAGATGCGGTCGGCGGCCAAGGACTTAGAGTTTGAGAAGGCGGCCTTGCTGCGGGACCGGGTCATCGAGCTGCGGAAGCTGCTGGTAACCGACCCGGTGGAGGCCTACCCTGGCAACCTGCGCGCCCGCATCGTAGCGGAAGCTCCGGGCAAGGCCGGGAAGAGCGGCAGGAACGGGGGCGACTCCAACGGCAAGGTCCAGTACAAGGTCAGCCGCAAGAAGCCGCAGAAGTAGCGCTTACGGCAAGGCGTGCCAGGAAGAGGAGCACCACGCTGCACCGTAAGTAGAACACCGACAACCACGGACAAAACGCATTGACACTGCACCAGCGAGGTGCTACCCTAACCCTACCTCACGTTACCGTCAGTGTTCGTTTCCTCTCAGCTTGAGTTGTCGGCCCCGCGCGGCGGTTATGGCCCTGGCGCCTGACCCAAGCATCCGTTTTGTCAGGGGCATGCCCGCTCGTCTGGCCGGGTCCGCCCGGCCGCCGGATCCCCTCCACATCTCCGGGTGGCGTGCGCAACCGTATCGCCACGTCCGTGCTGGAGCCTGCACGCCATCGACCCGCTTATAGAGTACTGAAAGAGAAGATACGGAAACAAAGCAAGAAAGGGGGACGGGTATGAGTGAGACGATCCGGCTCACGATCAACGGTGCGGAGTACACCAGCGCCGTCGAACCCCGGCTGCTGCTGGTCCACTACCTCCGGGATGTGCTAGGCCTCACCGGCACTCACATCGGCTGCGACACCTCGCAGTGCGGCGCCTGCACCGTGCTGCTGGACGGGCAGGCGGTCAAGTCCTGCACGGTGCTGGCGGTCCAGGCCGACGGCCACAGCATCACCACTATCGAAGGGCTGGGCGCCGAAGGCAACCTCCACCCGCTCCAGGAGGGCTTTTGGGAGCGCCACGGCCTCCAGTGCGGCTACTGCACACCGGGCATGATCATGGCCGCAGCCGGCCTGCTGAGCCGCACCCCCAACCCCACGGAGGAAGAGATCCGCCACGGCCTGGAAGGCAACCTCTGCCGCTGCACCGGCTATCACAACATTGTGCAGGCCGTGCAGTATGCCGCCGCCCGATTGCGGGGCGAAACCCCGGTCGAGGAAGGAGCCGCGGTATGAGCACCGCTACGTCGAGAATGGTCGGCGCCCGCGTCAAGCGGCGCGAAGACCCCCGGCTGATCACCGGGCAGGGGCGCTACGTGGACGACGTGGCGCTGCCCGGCATGCTGCATGTGTCCTTCCTGCGCAGCCCCTACGCGCACGCCCGCATCCGTGCCGTTAACGCGACGGCGGCGCGCTCGCATCCGGGCGTGGTGGCGGTGTTCACCGGCGCTGACCTGGCCGGCAACGTCAACGGCGTGCCCTGCGGCTGGAGCCTGCCCGACCTCAAGGCTGTGCCACATCCCGCCATCGCCGTGGACCGGGTGCGCTTTACCGGCGATATCGTGGCCGCCGTCGTGGCGGAGGACCGAGCGACGGCGCGGGATGCTCGCGATCTGGTGCAGGTGGACTACGAACCGCTGCCGGTCGTCACCGACCTGGAGGCGGCGACCGCGCCGGGCGCAGCCCAACTGCACGTTGAGGCCCCGGAGAACATCGCTTTCCGCTGGACCCTGGCCGGCGGCGACGCCGCCCGGGCCATCAGCGAGGCGCCGGTCGTCGTTCGGCAGCGCATCGTCAACCAGCGGCTGATCCCGAACGCCATGGAGCCGCGCGGCGTGGCGGCCCAGTGGGACAGCGGGACCGGCGAACTGACGCTGTGGTCGTCGACCCAGATCCCCCACTTGCTGCGGCTGCTGCTGGCCCTCACCAACAACCTGGAAGAGCAGAAGGTGCGGGTCATCGCTCCCGATGTGGGCGGGGGCTTCGGCAGCAAGCTCTACCTCTACGCCGAAGAGGTGGCGCTGGCCTACATGGCGCGGCAGGTGCGCCGGCCGCTCAAGTGGATCGAGACCCGGCAGGAGAACTATGTCGCCACCACCCACGGCCGGGACCATGTCCAGGATGTAGAACTGGCGGCCACCCGCGACGGCGTGATCACCGGCCTGCGGGTGCGCACGCTGGCCAATGTGGGGGCCTATCTCTCCACCTTCGCCCCCGGCATCCCCACGGTGCTGTTCGGGGTGATGCTCTCCGGCGCCTACCGGATCCCCAACATCTCTTGCGAGGTCATCGGTGTCTTCACCAACACCACACCGGTGGACGCCTACCGCGGCGCCGGACGGCCGGAGGCCATCTACCTCGTCGAGCGCATGGTTGATCTGCTGGCCGACGAGTTGCACCTGGACCCGGCGGAGATCCGGCGCAAGAACTTCATCCCCCCGTCGGCCTTCCCCTACACGACGGCCACCGGGGTGATCTACGACAGCGGCAATTACGCTCCGGCGCTCGACCTGGCGCTGGAGCGGGCCGGCTACGCGTCGCTGCGGCGCGCGCAGGAGCAGGCGCGGGCGCAGGGCCGGC
>JACQUQ010000230.1 GCA_016210175.1 Chloroflexota bacterium
CCCGACGACCTCTCCCGCCGCGGGCGCCTGGGCACGGTACCCCACCGCGCAGGCTACGGCCTGCGCGGGGCAACAGCGCCCAATGGCGCTTCCCTGGCGCTCACGGCGTTGCCCGCCGATGGCGGCGACCTGGAGCGAGATGGTCAACTCTGGCTGCTGGAGACCCCCACCGGAGCGCTCCGGTTGCTCCTGGAAGGCGTGAGCGCGCGCGGCACCCCGGTGTGGGCACCCGACAGCCGCTTGGTGGCCGCCAAGCGGCTGCTCCCGGACGGGCCGCACCTGGTCGTGGTGGACGTGACCACCGGTGCGGTAACGGTCTCCCTCTCGATGCCCAGCGCAGCCGACCTCTTCCCCGTGGGCTGGACGCCCGATGGCGGCACGCTGTATGTCGCCGTGCAGACCCCCCGCGGCTTCGACCTCGCCGTGGCGCGGGGAACTTCGCCCACGGCGTTGCAGGTGGTCGCACCGCTGGCCGCGGGGCCGGCCCGTGATTTCCGCCTGGACCCCGCAGGACGGCGCCTCAGCTACCTCGCCCCGCCAGGAGACGAGCACGCAGGCTTCTCGGCCTATCTCCTCGACCTGGAGCGCGTCGGCCAGCGCCTCCCCCTCAACCAGCGCCGGCCACTGGCGGGCCCGGCGCTCGGCGCGGCCTGGCAGCCGGGAGATGGCGGCCTGACCCTCAGCCTGGCCGCAGCGGGCTCCGGGATGGTCGCCCTGCGGATGCTGGCGCCGGACGGCACGACCCTGCGGACCATCGTACCTGCCGCGCCCGAGAGCTATGACGTCCCCCTGAGTTGGTCGCCCGACGGCCGTTATCTGGCCGTGCGCCACCTCACCGGGCCGGACCTCCAGCGCCTCTCCGGCGAGGCCCTGGAGGTCCTGGGGCAGGATGGCCGCCGCGCCAGGGTGACCGCCGGGGGCACGGTGGCCTTCGTCGGCTGGCTCCCTCCGGGCAGGCCATGACACGCTGGTGGGCGGCGCTGCTCCTCGCCCTCGTCGTCGTGGGCTTGGCCGCGGGCCGCACCGTCCGGCCCGGCAGCGCGACAGCCGCCGCGCCCTCCTGTGCCGTCTCCGCCGGCGCCTACCAGCCGTTCCCGGCAGAGGTGGCCCTGGCCCTGGAGCACGCCGCAGTAGGTCAGTCTGGCTCCGGCTACCCCGACCTCCCGCCGCTGCGCGTCGGCCTGACCGACCCCCGGGTGACGGCCGCGGCCGCGCCCTGTGTGCTGGTCAAGGCGATGGCCTACCTGGAGAGCTCCTGGCGTCAGGCGCGCGGCGTCCCCGCCGGGGCGGTCGGCCCGGCGCTGGTCTCCCCCAGTTGCGGCTACGGGGTGATGCAGATCACCTGGGGCATGCGCTCGCTGGAAGGGTTGCCTTTCCCTACCCAGTACCGCATCGCCACCGACTACCGCTACAACATTGGCTGGGGCGTGCGCATGCTGGTCGACCGCTGGAACGCGACGCCGGGCGTGTTGCCGCCGGTTGGCGACCGCAACCCGGCGGTGATTGAAAACTGGTACTACGCCGTCTGGGCGTATAACCAGTGGACATCCGCCAACAACCCGAACAACCCCGACCTCCCCTGGCCGCGCCCGGCCTATGACGGCACCCAGAGCAAGACCGATTACCCCTACCAGGAACTGGTCTGGGGGCTGGCAGCCAATCCGCCGCGGCGGAATGGCGCGCCCCTGTGGGAGCCTGTCCCCCTGACGCTGCCACGGCGCGAGGATGTGGGCCTGACGCCCGGCCCGCTGGCGCTCCCCGACCCGGTGCATCCCTCTGTCTGCGCGCCGCCTCCGCGCGAGCACACCATCGCCCTGCCGTGGCTCACCCGCGACCGCCGCTGACCCCGCCGTGCTCCCAGCGGTGCGCCAGCGGTGATCCCACACCGGGGAGTCGGCACCATGCCGGGTTATTGAGCACTGACCACCCGCGCCGCAGGGCAAGGATACGCGAGTATCGCCAGAACGCCATCATCAGCGATGTGCCCAAGCGCACCGTGTCCCCAAGTTGCGAGCCTGCGTAGCTTACGTTACAATGAGAGTGTCCCGACTGTTGGTGAAAAGGGGGATACTTGATGCAGAGTTACCAGACCGAGAGTCTACGGAACGTCGTGCTCCTGTCCCACAGCGGAGCGGGAAAAACCTCCCTGGCAGAGGCGCTGCTCTTTGCCACCGGCGCCGTCTCCCGCCTGGGCAAAGTGGACGATGGAACGACGACCTCCGACTTTGACCCTGAAGAAGTCAAGCGCAAGATCAGTATCAGTACCTCCCTCATTCCGGTGGAGTGGAAGGGCCAGAAGGTTAATCTCCTGGACGCTCCTGGTTATAGTGACTTCATTGGCGAGTTGCGGTCCGCCGTCCGGGTGGCCGATGCCGCGGTCATCGTGGTGTGCGCGGCGTCGGGCGTGGAGGTCGGCACCGAACTGGCGTGGCAGTTGACCCAGGAGGCCGGGCTCCCACGGCTGATCTACGTGAACAAGATGGACCGGGAGAACGCGGACTTCGGCCGCACCATGGACCAGTTGCGGGAAGCGTTTGGCGCGCAGTGCGTGGCGGTGGCCCTGCCCATCGGGTCCCAGGCCGGCTTTACCGGCATCGTGGATGTGTTGAGCCAAAAGGCCTACCTGGGGCCGAAGTTGGCGGAAGCGCCCGTGCCCGGAGACCTGGCGGAGGCCCTGGCGGAGGCCAGGGAAAAGCTCATTGAGGCGGTGGCGGAGACCGACGACGATCTCATCTCCAAGTACCTGGAGGGTGAGGAGCTCAGCGATGAGGAGGTGCGGCGCGGGCTGCGGGCCGCCACCCGTTCCGGGGCGATCGTGCCGGTACTGGTCGGCTCGGCCCTCCAGAACATCGCGGCCGCGCTGCTCCTGGACGCCCTGATCGCGTACGCTCCCTCGCCTCCGGAGCGTGAGGCCGTGGTCGCGCGCAACGTGCAAACCGACCAGGAGGAGCGGCTGTCGCCCGGTCCGGCCGGCCCGCTGGCGGCGCTGGTCTTCAAGACGACCGCCGACCCGTACGTGGGCAAGCTCAACTACTTCCGGGTGTACTCCGGCACCATCGCCAGCGATTCCCAGGTCTGGAACGCCAGCAAGGGGAAGCCCGAGCGCCTGGGCCAGCTCTACGTGATGCGGGGGAAGACCCAGGAGCCGGTTGCCAGCCTGGTCGCGGGCGACATCGGCGCCGTCGCCAAGCTCCAGGATACTGGCACCAACGATACCCTGAGCAGCCGTGAGCACCCGCTGGTGCTGGAAGGCGTCCGGTTCCCGTCGCCCCTGTACGGCGTGGCCGTCCACCCCAAGACCAAGGCCGACGTGGACAAGCTCCATTCTGCCCTCTCCCGCGCGGTCGAAGAGGACCCGACCCTGCACCGCACCCTGAACGCGGACACCGGCGAGATCGTCCTGTCGGGGATGGGGGATACCCACGTGGACGTGGCGGTGGAGCGCATGCGCCGGAAGTTCGGGGCCGACGTAACCACGTCGGTGCCCAAGGTGTCCTACAAGGAGACCGTGACCGCCCCGACGAAGGCGGAGTACAAGCACAAGAAGCAGACCGGCGGCCACGGCCAGTACGGCCACGTGCTCATTGAGATCGAGCCGTTGCCGCGGGGGAGCGGGTTTGAGTTCGCCGAGCGCATCTTCGGCGGTGCTATCCCCAAGAACTACGTCCCGGCGGTGGAGAAGGGCGTACGCGCGGCCCTGGGCGAGGGGATCCTGGCCCACTTCCCGGTGGTGGACGTAAAAGTGACCGTGTACGACGGCAGCTACCATGCCGTGGACTCGTCCGATATGTCGTTCCAGATCGCCGGGAACCAGGCCTTCAAGAAGGGGGCCGGCCAGGCCCATCCGGTGCTGCTGGAGCCCGTCATGAACGTGCGGATTACCGCGCCGGACCAGTTTATGGGGGCCATCAGCAGCGACCTGAACGGCAAGCGGGCGCGGGTGCTGGGTATGACCCAGGAGGGGGGCGCCGCGGTCGTCGAGGCCCAGGTCCCTCTGGCCGAGATGCTGCGCTACGCCATCGACCTGCGCTCCATCACCCAGGGGCGGGGCAGCTTCACCATGGAGTACAGCCACGACGAGGAAGTGCCGCAGCATTTGGCCCAGCGCATCATCGAGCAGGCCAAGAAGGAAGCTACGGCAGAGCGGGCGTAGCGAGCCTGCGGAAGCGCACATCCCCGAACGTAGGGAGGCCCCGGTCTAACCGGGGCCTCCCGCGTGTGGTTGCTCCGTCTTACCGTCCTGAGTGGCCGCGGTCGGACGAGTCCTGCCCCGGCGGGCTTGACGGGCGCCGGTCCTGTCCCGGCGCAGCGCCGGGGAGCGTGACCGTGGGGGGGACGCCAGTCGGCAGCTCCGGCGTCGTGACCGGGGGCACCGTGACGTCCACACCGGCCTCAGTTCGCCCTTTTCCCTCGGCCGCGGCCTCCCCTTTCCGGCCCTCCTGGGCACCGGCCTGGCCCTGAGTTGATCCTTGCCCCTGGGCCTCGGCAGTGAGCACCTGCATCACCGCTTGGTAGCTTGCCAGCAGTTCCGTGTACTGCGCGCTGCTGATATGGCCGGCGCGGTGCAGCGCTTCCAACTGGTTGTGGAAGGCGGTGAGCTGGTTCACCGCTACCTGGGACTGGCCCCGCGCGAGCGCCGCGGCCGCAGCCTCCAGCTTGGCCTTCAGGCCCAGGTAGCTCTCGCCGCTCACCTGGGCATCGCCGGCCAGGGCCGCCACCTGGTCGGCGATGGGCGTCAGGTCCACCTCGATACGGACGCCGGCTTCCGCCGTGGCCGAGGCATCGGCCTGAGCAGCGGCGCTGCCCGCTTCCCCAGAACCGCCCGCCTGGGCAGTGGCATCCGCTGTGGCGGCAGCGCCTGTCTCCGGCGCTCGCTCACTCGCCCGGCGTAGCCCCTTCTGGGCCCGCTCCCCCGCCTTCTCCAGGGCGGCCTGGGCCGCCGCCGCAGCCTTGCCCGCCGCCTTTTCCAGGGCGGCCTGCTGGCGCTCCAGGTTGGCTTCCAGCCGCTCCAGGACGGCCTCGACCGGCTTCCCCTGGGCTTCGGCCTGCTCGATACGGACCTGGGCCTGGGCGACGGCCTGGGCATAGCCCTCGGCCGCGATGCGGGCTGCCTCGCCGTTATCCTTCTCCAGGGCCTGCTCCACTTCGGCCAGGCGCTTGGCGGCGATCTCCAGGTGCGCCTGGGCCTTGGCTTCCTCCGAGGACGCTGTGACGACCTGCACCTGCTCGATAGCGGTCTTGAGGCCATACAGCAGGTCGCCCGGCTGCGCATCCTGCGCAGCGAAGGCGGCGCCCCCGCTGGTCGCGACCATGAAGGCAAAAGCGACTGCAACGATGATCGGCATACTGAACCTCCGTTGTGGGACGGAATGCGCCAGGCTCTGCAACGGCCACCACCAGGGTCGGGTGGCCGGCGGTTCCTGGTGCAACGCCTCGATGAACTCATAGCGGGCCCGGGCTTTCCGGACCGGGTCGGGGGTGACCGGCGGCGGGACAATGCACAGGGCAATGCGCAGTAAGGGCTCCAGGTCCGCCCGTCGGTCCGGGTGCTCCGCCAGGCATTGCACCAGGGTCTTCCGCCCCGCGGTAATATCGGCGACACACTGGTCCAGGAGCGTCGCAAGCTGCTGCGGTGCCATCAGCGTTCCTCCCGCTCCAGCATCCGGCGGAGTTCCTGCAACGCCCGGTGCTGGATCACCCGTACATTGCCCTCGGACTTGCCCAGGGCGGCCGCGATATCGCGGTGCTCTAAATGCTCCAGAAAGCGCATCGTGATAACCTGTTGCTGATCGGGCTTCAGGCGCAGGACCGCCTTCCGTACCCGCTCGCGCTCCCACTGCTCCTCGGCCTCCCGCTCCGGGTTGCCCTCGGCCCGCCACTCGCGCAGGTCGTGCTCCAGATAGGAGGCGGGCTTGGCACGCCGGTAGAAGCTCACCACCACATTATGAGCGATGGTAAACAGCCAGGCGTGGAAGGGACTGCCCGTTTGCTGGTAGCGCCCCAGGCCGCGCCAGGCCTGGAGGAATATCTGTTGGGTCAGGTCCTCCGCGTCCTCTACCCGGCCGACCCGGTAGTACACGTGGCGGTAGACCCGGTCGTAATAGGCATCGTACAGTTTCGCAAAGGCTCCGCGGTCCCCTGCGATAGCCTGGTCGACCAGTTCGGTTTCCTGTTGTGCGGTCATGAGGGTGGGTCCGGACACCGCAACCTCCTCTGCGCCCTGCTCTAACGCCGCGGTGAGGTACGGTGTTACAACGAATGTGGTGTCACCCGCGGGTATGGTGTGGACTCACGAGCAGACCGTTCCCAAACCTGCGGTCCGCGAGGCGCGCGCGGGCAGAAGCGCCTGGAGAGGGCGACGCAGGAGGAGATCACCGCTCGGTCCACAGCCATCCGTCGCCTTCCCCCCAGCCGAGGGTAAGGGTCCCCTGCACCGGTACAGCGTACACCGCAGCGGTGTGCCCCTCGTCCTGCGGTGACGGCGCGGCCCCCACGCTGATGAGCACCCGCGGCTGTGTCCGCTCCAGGAGCGCCGGGCGCAGCGGGAGATCGCCCGTGGCCCAGGCCAGCTTCAGGACCGGACTGGGGCGGAGCGCGGCAGCCGCCAGCTCACCCTCGTGCAGCGCCCGCGTCGCAGCCCGGTCCAGCAGCACGGCGCTCCCGCCCAGGCCCTCCAGCGCCAGCGCCATCCCCCCGGTCCGCGGCGCCGCCAGCACCCGCAACGCCAGGCCGTCCCCCAGATCGATGGCTGCCCCGGCCTCCAGGCGGCTCCGGGGCAGCCCGCGCGCCTGGATACCGCGCGCCCACTCCCGGTACTCCAGCGTGGTCGCGGTGGCCGGGCCCTCCATTACCTGGCCGACGCGATAGCGGTCGAGGACCATGCGCAGGCCAGGCAGGTGCTCCTGGCCCGGCTGCGGCAGCAGCACCAGGTCCAGGTCGCGCTGCCAGAAGGGAAGGACACGTCCCAGGGCACGCGCCAGGGCGCCGGGGTCCGGGCTGCCACCGACGAGGATGGTCGCGCCGCCCGGCGTGCGGACCAGCACCGCATCGCCGCCCCCATTCAGGAACCAGAGACGCAGCCCGCGGTCGGGGCCGCTCCAGGCGACGACCAGGATGGCTGCGGACAGGACGAGGCCGGCGGTGATAGGTGGCCGGAGCACGGCCCGCAGGCCGGGCGCGAGGCGTCGCAGGGGCAGGTGTGGCCGGGGCGTGCGGGGCCGCCAGAGGACCGCTGGCCAGGTCCGCTGCACCCCGGCCATGAGGGCAAAGAGCGCGGCCCCGTAGACCCAGCCCACGACGGCCGGAGGCCGCCCCAGGTCGAGCGCGGCCAGGGGTACCTGCGCCCACGCCTGGACCACGGCCAGCAGCCAGGCCGTGCCGCCCCAGGCCAGCCAGGCCAGGGGCGGCGCCAGGGCGGGGTGCAGCAGGGCCAGCAGCGCGGTGAGCCCGCCCGCGCCCATGATGATCGGGAAAGCGGGCAGGGCGAAGACCGTTGCCGGGAGCGCCAGGGCGGGGAGCATGCCGAAGGCGCCCCAGACGACCGGGAGGGTGGTCAGGGCCGCGCCCAGGGTCGCCGCCAGGCCCGCCACCACGAAGGCGGCCAGGCCACGCCGCACGCCATCCTGGGCGGCCAGCGCCCGCACGCCGGGCAAGCGCCAGGCAGCGACCTCCAGGGCCGGGGCCAGGAACAGCACGCCGGCCATCGCCAGCACGCTCAACTGAAACTCACGTTCCATAACAGCAGGGGGTCCAGCCCGACCATGAGGGCTGCGGCTGCCACCAGCGCGGCCAGCCCGCCGCTGGGCCGTCCCAGGGCCGCCGCGGCCACCAGGAGCGTCGCCATGAGCGCTGCCCGCAGCACCGGGGGCGCTCCCCCGACCAGCAGCGTGTACCCCCACAGCGAGCCAAGCACGACGAGGTAGTACAGGGGGTGGCGCCGGCCGAAGGCCCGGCTGCCCCAGGCCACGGCCAGGGCCGCCGCTATCGTGAGGTTCTGGCCGGAGACGGCCAGGAGGTGCGTGGTCCCGGTGCGGGCGAAGGCCGCTTGCACCTCCGGGGGGATGGCGGCGCGCTGGCCGAGGACGATGCCCTGGGCCAGGGCCGCGTGGGGCTCGGGCAGGTGCGCGGCCAGCCTGTCGGCCAGCCGCTCCCGGAGGGTGATCAGGGCCGCTCGGACCGGCGCGCCTACGCCCGTCGCCGCGACCTCGACCCGCGGGAAGGCCAGCACCGCGCTAATGCCCTGGCGGTACAGATAGTCCCGGTAATCGAAGTCTGGGAAGGTCGGAGGCGCTTCCAGCCGGCCGTGGAGACGCAACAGGTCGCCGTACCGGTGCTCTGGGAGCGGCGGGAGCGTCACCAGCACCCGGCCCGCAGCCGCTTCCTCCCGGCCGCCGCGCTGCACGCTGCGGACCGCCACCACCAGGCGCTGGGACCGGGCACGGCGGTCGGGGGCCTCGTCTACCAGGCCCGTGACCACGACCGCCTCATCCAGGTAGCGGGCCAGGTCCGCCCCGGCCAGGGTCCGGGTATGGGCCTCGTAGCGCGCCAGCCCCAGGGTGAAGGCCGCCAGCGCCAGCCCGCTGAGCACCTCGGTACGGGAGCGCGCCCGCGCCAGGGCCACGACGCTCCCGGCGACGACCAGGGCCAGCAGCAGCAAGGGCGGCTGTGCCCAGGAGCCGGCAGCTACCCCGGCCAGCCATGCGCTTCCCAGGGTCAGCAGGGGCATGTGCGCCCCCTTCGATGGCCTGCGGTTCTGCCATCATGGGCAGGTCCTGCTCATGGGTTCGTTGCTGCCCACCGTCTCCGTGACCGCGTACAGGTTCTCGTGGGTGGCAGCCTGGGCGCGGGGAGAGCCACGGGTTGCCAGCAGGGGGAGCGCAAGCAGGAGCACGCCGGCCGGGAGGAACCACCAGGTGCGCTTGCCCATAAAGCCCTCCTTGCGTGGTGGCGTGGGCGTGCCGGGCCAGCCTGCTGCCGCGCGCTATCGTGCCGTGACGCGGTCGCGGAGTTTGTCGAATATGCGCTCGGTGATGATCTTGCGGGTGACGAGGTCATGGGGATCGCGAAAGGGGCCGTCCTGGGTGCGAGAGTCGATGATGCGCTGCGCTCGCACCGGACCAATGTCGGGCAGCGCCTCCAACTGCGCTTGAGAGGCCGTGTTGATATCGGTCAGCCCGCCGGGGGGAGCGGTGTCGTCCGGCGGTGCAGCCTGCCCTTGCCGGGGGATGATGACCTGCTGGGCGTCCCGCAGGTGGGCGGCCAGGTTCACCGCTTCCAGGTCGGCGTCGGGCGCTGGTCCGCCCGCCAGGCGGAGCAAGGCGTCCACGCGCTCGCCCTCGGTGAGGGTATAGACGCCGGGCTGCTGGACCGCCCCGGCGATATACACTTTGATCTGTGCCGGCTGCGCTGTGGCCGGGGGCGTGATGGGGAAGGTGCGCCGCGTCCCGGTCCCGCTTTCCCGTGGGAACAGGAGCACCACACCCAGCGCGGTGGCGGCCATGAGCGCGGGTACCAGGAGGCTCCGGGCTTGGGGCCAGAGCGCGCCCAAGCGCCTCAAGCGTGTTCGGACCACGACCGGCCTCCGTGGCGGAAGTGGGGCGCAGGGAGCAGGGCCGCGCCCTCCGACAGCAGGTGCGAGCATACCGCGGGGCGACGCGTCGCCCCAGGTCTCCCAGCCAGGCGAGCGCATTGTCACCCGTAGTTTGTGGGAGACCGCTCGGTAGAGGCGGGTGGCAAACCTGCCCTGGCACCCCGGCAATGCCCCCGTGACAGAGCGTTACTGGTCCGGACCGCCGTTCTCGGCCAGCAGGGGAAGGCGGCTGATCTTCACCTCGGCCGCGTCCAGCAGTTCGGTGCAGCGGTGGGCCAGGCGCATCCCTTCCTCATACAAAGCCAGGGTCGCTTCCAGGGTCAGCCCGCCGCGCTCCAGGGCCTGGACGGTCTGTTCCAGCCGGGTGAACGCATCTTCGAAGCTCTCGTTCCCATCGTGCTCGGCCATCGTGGGCCTCTCTAGGGAGGCGCTCGCCCGGAGGACCGGAGCCGGGTGCGCCACGGTGCTCGCCGTTGCCAGCGCGGGCCAGCCCCATTCTAGGGCGGCGGCTTTCGCCCTGTCAACGCAGCGCCGAGGACGACCAGGCGTGTGCTGCGTGTGATCCACCGCACAGCCGCG
The DNA here is from genome assembly GCA_016210175.1 of Chloroflexota bacterium. Taxonomy (GTDB): domain Bacteria; phylum Chloroflexota; class Dehalococcoidia; order SHYD01; family JACQUQ01; genus JACQUQ01. Next base: position 10,169 of record JACQUQ010000230.1, read on the forward strand.
TCGGCGCCCTGTTATATTTGCTATTGACAGACGCTCCTAGTATAACAGTAGTATGCAGATGACCGACATGCCCGTTTTCCCACGGCGGCAGCGGAGCGCACCGGCGACGGCAGGAGTTGCACCCGTGCAGGACGGATTTGCTCCCGGTTCCCAGGAGCGCGGCCAGGGGGCCGTCGAGTTTGCCTTGGCGCTCGTGGTGTTCCTGTTCCTCGTCATGGGCGTGGTAGATTTTTCGCGCGCCCTGTTCGCCCAGGAGGCGGTCCAGCAGGCGGCCACCGAGGGGGCACGGACGGCGGCGATACGGCAGTGCCGCGATGCGGGCGTCACCTATCCCCCGACCGGCGCCCCGACCAATACCAGCAGCATTGACTACGCCGTATACCAGGCGTCTGCCGGCCTGGAGTGGACCCAGGTATCTGCCGTATCGGCCAGCTACGAGTCCGGCACCGCCACCATCGGCCGCCAGGTGACCGTCACCGTGAACTATGCCTTCAACGTGATCACGCCCATCGTCGGTGAGATTATTGAAGGCGGGCTGGGCGCAAACCCCACCCTGACCGGCACTGCGACCTCGACCGTCGAGCAGGCGACGGGCTGTCCATAGCAGGGAGGCACCGGATGGCACCCAGGCGGTCCCCAGGTGAGCAGGGCCAATCCCTGGTCGAGATGGCGCTGATCTCCCTGATCCTGATCTATCTGGTCATGGGCGCCGTGGACTTCGGCCGGACGATGTTCAGCCAGGTGGTGCTCACCCAGGCCGCCAAGGACGGTGCGCGCAAGGGTGCGGCCTACCCCAACTGCCGCTCCACCGTTAGCAACTTTGCCAGCGTGACGACGGGTAGCCAGAACACCACCTACAACAGCATTGACTACGCGGTGGCCCAGGCCGGCCAGCGGCTCAACCTGGGTACCAGCAACATCACGGTGACCACCTACAGCTATGACCCGGCCACCGGGACCCGGACGGCGGCGAGCGCGGCCGCAGGCGGCCAGATCGACGTGGCCGTGAGCTACAGCTATACGCCCATCACGCCCGTGATGCAGTCGCTCATCGGCTCACCCACGCTCACGGCTACTGCAACGCATCTCATCGAGGCAGCGCCCTCAGGGTGCTAGGATGTGCGCCTCCCCGCTTCCCCTTCCGAGGGGGAGGGCGCTGGGGGTGCGGTGTTCCCCTGCTGGTCATACCTGCTTCGGGGAAGGATATGGGAAGGGGTTGGCCCCGCGCCCGTGCAGCCGCGGGGGAGAAAGGGAGGGAGCTATGGAACGCCTGCGTCGTGATCAACGCGGCCAGTCCTTGATAATGTTTGCCGCGACGGCCACGTTCCTGACCGTGATGGTGGCGCTGGTGGTGGACACCGGTTTCGCCTACCTGACGCGCCGCGAACTGCGGAACGCCGCCGATGCCGCGAGCCGGGCGGGAGCGAACTACGTCGCCCAGGGCGACAAGAGCGACGCCCAGATTTCGACACTCATTACCAGCGTTGCCGGGGCCAACGGCTGCGCCAGCCCGTGTACCTTCACCGCCAACTACATTGACACCGCAGGCGCCACCCTCGGCACGGTGGGAGGCGGCAGCCTGCCGGGAACCCTGGCCGGGGTGCAGATCACGACCGAGCGGACCATCGCCACCTTCCTGGCCCGGCTGGTGGGGCGGGGGGAGTTCCAGGTCAGCGCCACCGCCAGCGCCATCTTCGGCACCCTGGGATCTTCCAGTTGCTCTACCGTCCTGCCCGCCTTAATCAACGGCGATACCAATGGCGATGGCCTCGCCTTTCAAGACGACGATTTCACGGTGGGCGCCTGCTACTTCATGCGGGACAGCACCCCCGGCAGCAGCGGCTTGGGCTGGGCCAACCTGGACGGCGGTTCGAGCGGCACCTCGGAGCTTGAAGGATGGATCACCAACTACGCGCAAAGCGGCAATTCTGGCTGTAATGTGAATATCACCGTGGGCACCACAAGCGCGGTCATCAACACCACACCTGGGTCCAGGGCAGCGCTCCAGAACCCCATCCTGTACATGATTACCGGTGTGGACCCCACCGGGGCGGGGCCGACGGTAAGTCCGCCGAATAACGAGATTGCGGTAGCCATCTACGATACGTATGGCAACAACGCCAGTTGCAACAACAGTCAGATCACGGGTTCCAACCTGTGCTATCACGTGGTGGGCTTCGGTCGTATGCGGCTCACCGATGTGTGGTTAACGGGGAACACCAACGCCAGTGCCGTGCCCAACCCCGATACCACTGCCTGTGCCCAATCTCTCTTCACTGACAAGGGCATCATCGGGCAGTTTGTGAGTTTCGTGGACCCCAACGGGGTGATCAACCCTGGCGCCGAGGGGCCTTCCAAGGTGGTGAATATTATCCAGTAGCCGGGCCGGAGTGCGCCCCACCCGCCTGCGGGTGGGGCGCACTCCGGCCTCATCTCCCCCCGGCTCCCCCGCTGGTCACGCCCAACGGCCCGGCGCTCGTTGACAGTTCCCCCGCACCGTGCAACAATCGAATCCCCAAGGGCGCCAGGGCGGGCCCGGCATGGTCCGCGGTCGTGGCACGGCCCGACCACCAGGGTACGGCCCTGACGCTCCCGCCGCCGCCAACTGCCCTCCTTTGTGCGAGTGTCCCGGAGACCGCGCCAGGTCTCCGGGACACTCGCGCGAGCACCCCGCGCAGGAAATAACCCCGCCCGCGCGGCAGGCCGGCACGGGCGGAGAGAGCATGACATCAGGGGGGCACGGCCAGGGGAGCGCGCAGCGAGGTCAGGCGCGCTCAGCACGCTCCTGGCCGCTGTGCGGCGGGGTGATTCCCGCGGGCTGCGGCGCACCGAAGTGGCGGCGTACCACCTCGCGCGCCGCCTGCGCCACGTCGAACTCCAGGCAGTCCAACAGGGTGGAGTAGATCGCCCAATCGACGGCCTTTTGCTCCTCCGGGTTCAGTTGGCCCCATTTCCCGCGCCGCAGATCCACCAGGCGTTCCAGGCGGCGGAGGAAGTAGCGGCCCATCCCGCTGGGCGTCCGTTCGCCCTGCACCAGGGCATCGCTGGGGGCAGAGTGCTCGTGCTCCTGTTGCATAGCCGCCTCCCTCGTAATGGGCAGCCGGTCTGCCGTGAGGGGACCGGCCTGCCCCCGGTCGCGCCTCCCACCGCGCCCCCGCGGCCACTGCGGGAAGCTGGGACACTGGGTGGTGTGCGGCTGCATCACAGTATAACGAAGGAGGAAGGGCAGGACGATGACGGTGTGCTTCCCCTGCGCCCGCGGCGGGCAGGCACTCCGCACTCCGCACTCAACTCGGCTTTATCCAAACAGCTGGCCCAGATGCGGGCCGCGGTGAGTTGCGCGAAAACCGTGCTGGGAATTTACACCAGGCCGGGTGCCGCCGTGGCCCGGGAGGAACGTCCTGCGCCTCATTACTCACGCTGAGCACCGGCCGCAATCCCCGCTGCTCCGAACCTCGTACGGGATCGCGATCTGCTGCCACCACGGCCCACTGCCAGGCCGGCAGCAGTCGTCCCTCCGGGCAGACTCGGCATCGGCCGACCGGAAGGCCGCCTCAACCTCCCCGATGTCCTTCAAGAACCGCGGGTCTCGGGCTGCCTCCTCCCATGCCGCCTGCCGCGCTTGCCGCGGAACCGCCTGCCATTCCCTGATCAAGGCCCGCGCAACGAAGGCATTCGTACGGGAAGTGGATGGGAAGCGAACGGCGTCGGTCCAGGCTCTGCCTTGGCGCCGCCAAACGCTGCGGTCTCGCAAGACCCCAGCCAGGCCCCGGACGGGGCCTTTTTGTTTTGGGCTATGCTATACTAGAGAAGGGAATATGGCAGAGTACGGCGTCCTACGACCACGTACCAAGCCCGCTGGGGGCGCGGCGCTGCCCCAGGGCGCCTGTCCCCGCGCAGAGCGCCCGGCCCGGTGCGTGTTGCACGCGCCGCACCGGTTGCTCTGCGCGCTGACGACGACCACGGAATACGGAAGCAGCACAGGAAAAGGTAGCCTCAATGCTGAAATGGCTGTCCAAATTCATCGATTCCAATGAACGAGAGGTCAAACGACTCAAGCCGCAGGTTGTCGTGATCAACGACCTGGAGCCTGACGTGCAGGCCATGTCCGATGAGGAGCTGCACGGGCTGACAGCGGAGCTCCGCGCGCGCCTGGAGGACGGCGAGACCCTGGACGACCTGCTCCCCGAGGCGTTCGCGGCGGTGCGGGAGTCTGCTCGGCGCGCCATCGGCCAGCGCCACTTCGACGCCCAGCTCATGGGCGGCATGGTGTTGCACCAGGGCAAGATCGCCGAGATGAAGACCGGTGAAGGCAAGACGCTGGTGGCGACCCTCCCGGCCTACCTCAACGCGCTGCCCGGCAAGGGCGTCCACGTGGTCACGGTCAACGACTACCTGGCCAAGCGTGACACCCAGTGGATGGGTCCGATCTATCACTGGCTGGGGCTGACCGTCGGCTGCATCCAGCACGATGGGGCCTTCCGGTTCGACCCGGAGTACAAGCTGGAGGACCCGCGCTTCACCCACCTGCGGCCGGTGCCCCGCCGCGTCGCCTACGAGGCGGACATCACCTACGGCACCAACAACGAGTTCGGCTTCGACTACTTGCGGGACAACATGGTGGTTGACCTGAGCCAGATGGTGCAGCGGGAGCTTCACTACGCCATCGTGGACGAGGTGGACAACATCCTCATCGACGAGGCCCGCACGCCCCTCATCATCAGCGGCCAGGCCAGCAACGCCGCCGAGGACGAGTACCGCCGCTTTGCCCAACTGGCCCGGCGCCTGGTCCCCGTCCAGGACTTCACCATTGATGAGAAGCAGCGGGCCATTGCCATTACGGAAGAGGGCATTGAGAGGCTGGAGAAGTGGCTGGGCATCAGCAACCTCTACGCCGACGAGCACTTCCGCTACACCCACTTCGTGGAGAACGCGCTCAAGGCCGAGGTGCTCTTCAAGCGCGACCGGGACTACATCGTCAAGGACGGCGAGGTGATCATCGAGGACGAGATCACCGGCCGCCTAATGCAGGGCCGCACCTGGAGCGACGGCCTGCACCAGGCCGTGGA
>JACQUQ010000231.1 GCA_016210175.1 Chloroflexota bacterium
CCAGCACGGAGTCGCCACGGCGACCGTGTGTGCTCTATTGGGCCTGGAGTGCGTGGTCTACATGGGAGAGGAGGATATCCACCGCCAGAGCCTCAATGTCTTCCGCATGCGGCTGCTGGGTGCGGAGGTGCGCTCCGTTGCCAGCGGCAGCCGCACCCTCAAGGACGCCATCAACGAGGCCATGCGGGACTGGGTGACCAACGTCCAGACCACCTACTACATGATGGGGAGCGTGGTGGGGCCGCACCCCTACCCCACCATCGTGCGGGACTTCCAGGTGGTCATCGGGCAGGAGGCCAGGGAGCAGATCATGGCCCTGGCCGGGCGGCTGCCGGACTACGCCGTGGCCTGTGTGGGTGGCGGCAGCAACGCCATGGGCCTGTTCCATCCCCTTTACGGGGAGACCACCGTGCAACTTCTGGGTGTGGAGGCCGGGGGCGAGGGCCTGGAGACCGGCCGCCACGCTGCCAGCCTGGGGGCCGGGAAGGTGGGGGTGCTCCACGGCTCCCGGTCCTACCTGCTCCAGGACGCCGCCGGGCAGATCCGGGAGACCCACAGCATTTCTGCCGGGCTGGACTACCCTGGCGTGGGGCCGGAGCACGCCTTTTACAAGGACTCCGGCCGGGCGCAGTACGTCGCCGCCACCGACCGCGAAGCCCTGGAGGCCTTCCAGCTCCTGTGCCGGACTGAGGGGATCATCCCGGCTCTGGAGTCGGCCCACGCGGTGGCCGCCGCGGTGCGGCTGGCCGCGCAGTTGCCCCAGGACCGGATCGTGCTGGTGTGTTTGAGTGGCCGGGGTGACAAGGACATGCAGACGGTGGCCCACGCCTTGGGCGTCACCCTGTAAGGCCCGCCAGGAGCGCGCTCCCGAGAGGAACCGCAGGACCAAGCGCCTATGCTGCCAGGGGATGAGGAACGCCGCCGCGAGCGCGAGCGAAGGACTGTGGACGACCTCCAGCGGCTGCTGCGGAGCCTGGAGCCGCTGCCGCAGCCCACAGCCCACCCCGCGCTGATCGTGATGGTGGGCTTGCCAGGAACGGGGAAATCTCATTTCAGCCGGGCGCTGGCCGCGCGCCTGCCCGCCATCATCGTCGAATCGGACGCTATCCGCAAGACCCTCTTTGCGCAACCGACCTACAGCCCCCAGGAGCACTATATCGTCTTCCAGCGAGCCTACGCGCTGGTCGAGGAGTTGATCCGCCGGGGAATTACGGTTATCTTTGATGCGACCAACCTGGTCGAGCGGCACCGAGAGTACCTGTACCGCATTGCCGACCGGTACCACGCGCGACTCCTTATCCTCCTGACGCAGGCGCCGGTGGACGTCGTGCGCCAACGCCTGGAGGCCCGCCGGCGCGAGACCGAGGGCCTCGCGGAAGCCGATTGGGTGGTCTACGAAAAGATGCTGCCCACGGTGGAGCGCATCCGGCGTAACCACTATGCCGTGGATACCAGTCAGGATGTCGGTCCCGTGATCGAGAAGATCGTGCGGGCCGTGCGGTATCCCTGAAAACCGGCGACTTCCCTGCCCGTCCCCGCGCGTGCGGGGCGGGGACCCCTCTTCGATGAGGAGGAGTTGCTCCGTGCGGCGCAGCCCGCGCATCCCTCATAACCCTCGGTGTGGGAGGTTCTGATGCCACGGTGGGTTCGATTGTTTGGATGGGCGCTCCTGGTGCTGGCGGTAGCGCTGGGGTCGGGCGGGTACCGTCCGATACCCCCGGCTGCCGCGGCCCCGAACCCGGACCGCTTCGGGGTGATCGTGAGCAGCCACGAGAGCGCGGTGGTGCAGCGGGTGCTCCAGCAACTGGGGATGACCTGGTGGTACACCTTCGCGACGCAGCAGCCCAACCCGGCGGGCGGAAAGCTGGTCTATCTCGTCAAGACGTCCAACGACGCGCCGCTCTCCCAGGGGACCATCCAGCAGATGGTCGGGAACAACCCCGGCGCCCACTGGCTGATCGGGAACGAGCCCAACATCCCCGGCCAGGACGACATCAGCCCTGCACGCTATGCGGAGCTGCTCAACTACTACGCCACGGCTATCAAAAGTGCTGACCCGAATGCCAAGCTGGTGGGGCCGAACGTCCTCAACTGGAGCGTGACCTGCTCCGGGTGTAGCGGCGGCAACGTGCCGGGCCAGGAGTGGGTGCCCCAGTTCGTCGCCAGCTACCAGCAGCAGTACACCGCTGCTCCGCCCCTGGATGTCTGGAGTATCCATGCCTACACCATTACCTGGGACAACACGCCCATGGCCGACCCGCAGACGGTCATTGCCCAGGTGAGTGCCTTCCGGGACTACCTGAACAGCCTGCCGAGCGAGGCCGGGAAGCCCATCTGGATTACCGAGTTCGGGGTGATCTGGGGCTACGAGGGCTACGATACCAGCACCGGGAGAGTTACTCCTACCGGGGCCTATCGGAACGACCTCCTCCGGTCCTTCCTGAGCCAGTTCGTGGGCTGGCTGAACGACAACGCCGAGGCCAGGAACATCGAGCGCTGGTTCCTGTATACCAGTTTCGGCACGCCCGAGCCCTATGCGACGGTGTACGGGGGCATCTCCCTGATGACCGGTGGGGGAGCGGACGCCGGGTTGACCGAGTTCGGCCAGCTCTACCGCAGCCTGGCAACGCCGACGGCTCCGCCCCCGCCCAGCGGCGGAGGCGGTGGTGGCGGAGGCGGTGGTGGCGGCTCCACGCCGCCCCCGCCCAGCGACCGGGGCGGCCCGACCGGGCTCCCGCCCCAGGAGACGGTGCCGGAATCCCGCACGGCCACCCTCACCGCGGAGACCGGGGGGACCGTCTCGGCGGGGAGCGTCGAGGTGGAGGTCCCGGCGGGGGTCGTCCCCGGCGGCGGCAGCGTCACGGTCCAGATCGAGCCGGTGAGCATCCAAGCGGAGGCGAGCCGGCGCGGGCCGGCCGTGCAATCCCTGGCGCTGCGGCTCCCGCCCGCGCCCCAGGGCACCGTCCTGGGCAGCCAGGTCTTCTCGGTGCGGGTGCTGGACGGCACCGGGACGGCCGTGGAGGAGTTGGCCCGGCCCCTGACCATCGTGAACAAGGCCAGCCCGGAAGATGTACGCCTCTCCGGGAACCGGCCGGAGGGGCTCATGCTGGCCCGCTTCGATGCGGCAGCGAACCGGTGGGTTGCCCTGGAGAGCACCGCCGACCTCGCTACGCGCCGGGTCACTGCTGCCACCACTCGCCCTGGGGTGCTGGCGCTCCTGGTGCGTATCCCCCAGGCCCGACTGCAAGAGCCGTCCGCGGGGACCCTCTCGGTTGACATGGCGCCGACCCTCCGCTGGGAGGTCCCGGCCGGCGCGATCTGGCACCAGATCCAGGTGCTCCCGTTCAACCTGGATGGGCCGGCTATTAACCTCGTTATCGGCGCGCCGGACCTCGTTGCCGCCGGGCGCTACGAGGTGGCGGCGCCCCGACTGGGGACTGGCAACTACGTGCTGCTGCCGGGCATGACCTACACCTGGCGGGTGCGCATGAGCACCATGACCAGCCAACCGGGGTCGGCGGACAGCGCCGGTGGCTGGAGCGTGTGGGACGCCCGGACCTTCCGCACCGGGTCGCCCACCAGCGCCACCCTCGCGCCGGTCGGCCCGGTCTCGGGCGCGACCGTGGAGCACCTGACGCCGCGCCTGGTGTGGTCGAACCTGAACGACCGCATCTTCTACTACGAAGTGCAGCTTTCCCAGGACCCCAACTTTGAGGCGGACCCCGCGCGGGCGGTCGCGGCGGTCTACTGGGAGCTGGTACACGGCGGGGAGACGGACCCCTTGAATAGCTACCAGGTGCGCGACGCCTTTGCCCTGGAGCCTGACCGCAAATACTACTGGCGGGTCCGCCCGCGGGTACAGGGCGATGGTGTCCCGGTGGAGTGGTCCGCGACCTGGTCCTTCAAGACACCATAAGCCCGCTGCCAGCAGGAAAGGGCTGGCGAGCGAGGGACCTCACCCCCCGGCCTCTTGTAAGGTGGAAGGGGGAGCACCCCTCGCCCCTTCCCGCCGCGGGGAGGGGCAGCCCGCCGCAGGCGGGCGGGGAGAGGTCCGTCCTCGCCTCCCACCGGGTACACCGTCTGGACCTACCCGCGCGGCGCGACGGGATTGCTGGGCCGACCTGGCTGTGCTATACTGACAACGACCTTCCAACGACGACTCTGCCTTTAAGCCGTTCCTGCGAGACCGGCAAGGAGTGCGCCGATGGTCCCTCTACATACCTGGAGTTCAGGCTACCCAGCGGGCGCTCCGGTCCGCCCCGTGATACCGGTAGCCTTCCCGCTCGCAGCCACCGAGCCCCTCGTCCCGGCAGGGACGGGAGGCTCGTTTTTTCTGTGCGGAGGGTGCCATGCCGGATAAGCTGGTGATGACGGCGGAGGATATCCGGCGGGCGCTCACCCGCATCGCCCACGAGATCCTCGAACGCAACCGCGGCGCCGAGGACCTGGTGCTGGTGGGCATTCGGACCCGCGGTGTGTTCCTGGCCCGCCGTCTGGCCGCGCTCATCGCCCGCTTCGAGCAGACCGAGCTGCCCACCGGCACCCTGGATATCGGCCTCTATCGTGACGACCTGGCGACGCGCCACGGATCCCTTGCCCTGGGAAGGACGGACATCCCCGTGGATATCGGGAACCAACGGGTCGTGCTGGTGGACGATGTGCTCTTTACCGGCCGCACCGTGCGGGCTGCCATGGACGCGCTGACCGACTTCGGTCGCCCGCGCAGCATCCAGCTCGCGGTGCTGGTGGACCGGGGACATCGCGAGCTCCCCATCCGGCCGGACTACGTGGGGAAGAACCTGCCGACCTCCCTCAGCGAGGAGGTGCAGGTGCGCCTGATGGAGGTGGACGGAAGGGATGAGGTCGCCATCGTGGCAGCCGGAGAAGGGAGGGAGGCATGACCGGCAGTGGCAGCGGACCGACGGTGCTCCCCAGAGCCCCGCACCTGCGGCGGCACGTCCTGGACCTGG
>JACQUQ010000234.1 GCA_016210175.1 Chloroflexota bacterium
CATCACCCTTGAAGACATACCTGGCTTCCTGCCTGGTACGAACCAGGAATACGGTGGCATCATCATTCACGGCGCCAAGCTGCTGTACGCCTACGCTGAGGCGACGGTCCCCAAGGTCACGGTCATCACGCGCAAAGCGTACGGTGGCGCCTACCTGGTGATGGGGAGCAAGCACCTGCGGGGCGACATCAGCTATGCCTGGCCGACCGCGGAGATCGCGGTGATGGGCGCCGACGGCGCCGTCAACATCATCCACCGCGAGCAGATCGGCCGAGCCGAGAGCGCCGAGCAGGCCCGCCGGGAGCTGATCCGGGATTACCAGGCCCGCTTCGCCCACCCCTACGTGGCGGCGGCCCGGGGGTATATCGACGACGTCATTGACCCCCGCGAGACCCGGTCCAAGATCATCCGGGCGCTGGAGATGCTCCAGAACAAGCGGGAGAGCAACCCACCCAAGAAGCACGGCAACATTCCGCTGTAAGGGGGCGTCTGGAAACCTCGTTCCTTGAGCTTGTCGAAAGGCTTGTCCTGAGGGTAACCGAAGGAAACGGGCGTGCCTTCGACAGGCTCAGGCAACGCCCCGTTACCGAATACCCTCTCAGGACCGCGCCGGCGCGACGAAGGCTCCACGGACAGAGGAGCGCCATGCCAGTCAGCCAACCGAGGGTGTTCCAGGGCAACGACCGCCCTCAGGAGGGACCAAGGACCCCCGCAGCCTCCGTCGCGCTCCCCCTGGGAGCGGGCCGGGGCGCTCGCCGCCGTCCGTCCTCCCTCCCTGCACCACGGAGCAACGGCCGGTGGCCACAGACCGGGCAGGCGTCCATGAAGCGAAGGCGTTGCCATGGATGATCCGCAAATGGCAGCCATCATCGCTGCCATTTCTTGCTATATGACGGAGGAGGCCCAGGCGCTGGCCGCCGGGCGTGCCCGCTCGCTGCCGTCTGCCTGGCGGATGTGGAGCCGGCGGCAGCCTGCTCGGTCCGGTCCCTGGGCCTTCCCCAACGCGCGACGGGCGGGGTTATCCGGCTGGCGCGACCCGCGCTATCTGCTGCGAGGCTGACCACGAGGTACGACCCGATGACAACGAACGGACCGTTCCTGGCGACCACGCCGGTCAAGATCACCGATACGACCTTGCGCGACGGCCACCAGTCCACCCTGGCCACCCGGCTGCGCACCGAGGATATGCTGCCCATTGCGGCAGAACTGGACGACGTCGGGTTCTATTCGGTGGAGGTTTGGGGCGGCGCCACCTTCGATGTGGCCACCCGCTTCCTCAACGAAGACCCCTGGGAGCGGGTACGCCTGCTCAAACAGCGGATGCCCCGCACCCCCTTCCAGATGCTGCTGCGGGGCCAGAACCTGGTGGGCTACCGCCACTACCCGGACGACGTGGTGCGGGCCTTCATCGAGCACGCCGCCGAGGTCGGCATTGACATCTTCCGGGTGTTTGACGCCGTCAACGACGAGCGGAACTTCGAAGTCCCCTTCGAAGCCATTAAGCGGGCCGGCAAGCACATCCAGGGGACCATCTGCTATTCCATCACCGAGCGGCGGCTGGGCGGCCCGGTCTATAACATCGACTACTTCGTGCAGAAGGCCCTCATCCTCCAGGACATGGGCGCGGACTCCATCTGCTTGAAGGACATGGCCGGGCTCATCTCGCCCTACGATGCCTACGAGCTGGTCAAGGCGCTCAAGGCCGTGCTGCGGGTGCCGCTGCAACTCCACACCCACTACACCAGCGGCATGGCCTGTATGGCCGCGCTCAAGGCCATTGAAGCGGGGATCGACATCGTTGACACCGCACTGGCCCCCTTCGCCCTGCGCTCCAGCCAGCCCGCGGTCGAGCCCCTACTGGCGGCCCTGTACCAGACGCCGCGCGACCCCGGCCTCGACCTGCCTCTAATTCTCAAGCTGGGCCAGTACTTCGAGACCATTGCCCCCAAGTACCGGGACTTCCTGGACACCACCAAGATGTCCATCATCGACACCGGGGTGCTCATCCACCAGATCCCCGGAGGCATGCTCTCCAACCTGGTGGCGCAACTGCGCGAGGCCGACGCGCTGGACCGCATCGATGCCGTGTACGAAGAGTTGCCCCGGGTGCGGCAGGAGCTGGGCTACGCTCCCCTGGTGACGCCCACCAGTCAGATCATCGGCATCCAGGCGGTGCAGAACGTGCTCTTCGGCCGCTACACCCTGATCTCCAAGGAAGTCAAGGACTACCTGTACGGGCTGTACGGCAAGCCCCCGGCGGCGGTGGACCGTGACCTCCAGCGGCGGGCGCTCACGGGCTACGACCGCGGGGAGGAGCCGATCACGGTGCGGCCCGCGGACATCCTGGAGCCGGAGTTGGAGCAGGCCAAAGCCGCCACCGCGGAACTGGCCCGGGACACGGGGGACGTGCTGGTGTACGCCCTCTACCCCACCACCGGGTTGCGCTTCCTGCGCTGGAAGTACGGGCTAGAGCCGGTGCCCCCGGAGGTCAAGCCCAAGACCCTGGAAGATGTGCGCCGCGAGGACGAAGCGGTCGCCAAGGCCAAGGCCGGCCAACTGGTGGAACCCCCGCCGACCCCGGTGACCGGCGCCGGCGCCCTGACCTTTAACGTCTGTGGTGCGGGACAGCACTACGAAGTCACGGTCGAAGCCACCGACGGTGGCCCGGCCCTGACCAGCGCGCCCCGCCGCTCGGCTGCGGCGCCGGTGCGCCCCGCCCCCGCGGGTGCTGCGGCGACTACGCCGCGCCCGGCAGCCAGTCCCGCACCTGCGGCGCCGCACCTGGCCGAAGGCGAGGTCGCGATCACGGCGCCCATGCCCGGCGTGGTCATCCGCTACGAGGTCGCGGTCGGCCAGGAGGTGCGCGCCGGCAGCCCGGTGGTCATCCTGGAAGCCATGAAGATGCAGAACGCCTTGCCGGCGCCGGTCGATGGCGTCGTGAAGGCCCTGGCAGCGGAGCCAGGGGCCAGGGTCGCCCGCAACGACGTCCTGGCAGTCATCGCCCGGTCCTGAGTGCCGGGGAACGGTGAGGACCGTGGGGAGAAGTCGCGCGGGAGTGGCGAGCTGGAACCCGTTCGTGGTGAGCTGGTCGAACCACGAACGGCTCGTCGAGCCTGTGGGCGTACGGCGGCGTGGTGTGCCGCACGCCGCGGTCGGGCATGGCGGTGCGCCGGGTGCAATGCGCAGTCGGTGCGGGCAACGTCAGGCAAAATCGCGTACGAAGGGGTTGCTCCCCCGCGCAATGTCGAGTACAATAGCACTGCTATACCGCCGCGGCACCCTACCGGGGTTGCACGCGGGATCTTTGTGTCGGCTCACCCCTGCGGAAGAGGGGCAGCTTTCCCGGCCCGGCAGCTGCCAATGGTAGGTTCTGCGGCGGTGCCGCTCGACCGTCCGGGGAGGACGACGGCATGCCAATGCAGGTCGCCTGCGCCTGAAGATGCGTGGTGGGGCAGCATCCCTCAGTACCGCACACCCGGCCAGAGGGCCGGGTGTGGACTGAAGAATAGTAGGTGAGAGGGTATATCATGGCGTATAACTCTGAACTCACCTGGCGAATCGCCGGGCCCCAGGGTGGCGGGATCAACACCGCAGCCGAAGCCTTTGCCAAGGCGCTCAGTCGCGGTGGGTACCGCATTTATATGAATATCGAGTTCCACTCGAATATTCAAGGCGAGCACAGCTACTACACCATCCGCGTCAGTAGCCAGCAAAAGCGCAACCTCTCCGAACTGGTCCACGTCCTGGTCGCCCTGGACGAGGAAAGCCTCATGGGGAACCACCACAACGAGTGGCCCAGCCACCATGGGCACCTGCCCCACATGGTCCCCAACGGCGTGGTGATTTACGATGCGGCCTTGAAGCTCGACCTCTCGGACCACCGCCAGGACGTCCACTACATTCCGGTCCCCTTCGATGACCTGCTGCGCAAAGTGCTGGTCGAGGCCGGGCGTGGCAGCGAGTTCAACGCCCTGCGGGTCATGACCAACAGCGTCGCGGGCGGTGCCTCGGCGGCGGCCCTCGGCGTTGACCTGGAGCTCTACCAGAAGAGCTTCCAGGGGGGCACCGGGCGGCGGGCGCAGCTGGCCGGGCTGAACGCCCAGGCCGCGGCCGCGGGCTACCACTACCTCCTGGAACAACTGCACGGCCAGCAACCGTTCCGGCTGGCCCCGGTAACCCCCCCGCAGACGCCGCCGATGCTGATCCGTGGCCACTACGCCACGGCCATCGCCAAGCTGAAGGCGGGCCTGGCCGTCCAGTCCTACTACCCCATCAGCCCTGCCACCGATGAAAACGTCTACCTGGAGCAGAACGCCCGGGCCTACGACCTGGTGGTGGTCCAGGTGGAAGACGAAATTGCGGCCATCAACATGGCGGTGGGGGCCGCCCACGCCGGGGCCCGTTCATCCACCTCCACCTCAGGGCCGGGGTTCTGCCTGATGATCGAGGGGATGGGCTTCTCCGCCCTCACCGAGGCGCCGGGCCCGGTGCTGTTCCTGTGGCAGCGCGGCGGCCCCAGCACCGGGTTGCCCACCCGCAGCGAGCAGGCCGACCTCAACCTGGCCCTGCACGCCGGCCACGGCGACTTCCCCCACATCGTCGTTGCCCCCGGCGACCTTACCCAGATCGTCGAGGATAGCTACGAGGTCTTTAACTGGGCCGACCGCTATCAGTTGCCGGTCGTGGTCCTGATCGACAAGAAGATCGGCACCGCCTACCAGACGGTGGACGACCTGGGGCTGGACCGGCTGCCGCCCATCGATCGCGGGGTCCACTTCGAGCCCAACGGCGACTACCTCCGCTATAAGTTCACCGACACCGGCATCAGCCCGCGGGCCACGCCGGGGCAGCCGGGCGGCATCTTCTGGTCGACCACCGACGAACACGACGAGCGCGGCCACATCACCGAGAGCGCGGAGAACCGGTTCCGGATGATGGAGAAGCGCATGGGCAAACTCGATCTGGCCGCACGGGAGATCCCTGCGTCCCGCAAGGTCGCCTTCTACGGCCCGGAGGACGCGGACCTGACCGTGGTGGGCTGGGGCTCCACCACGGGAGCCATCCTCGACGCCATGGAGGTCATGGAGCGGGAGGAGGGCATCCGGGTGAACTTCTTGCAGGTCCGCCTGCTGCGCCCCTTCCCAGTGGAGGAGGTCACGGCGGTCCTCCGCCGTGCGCGGCGCACCGTCGCCGTCGAGGAGAACTACTCCGGCCAGTTGGCCGACCTGATCCGCGAGCAGACCGGCGTGGCGGTGGACTCGCGTGCGGTCAAGTTCGATGGCCGGCCTTTCTCCGAAGAGGAACTGCGAGAAGCACTTCGAACGGCAGTGCGCGAAGGGCAGCCGCGCGTCGTTGTCAGTCACTTGTTGCCCTAGCAGGGGGGGTCACGCGTTATGGTAGTGCAGACGTTCACCAGCAGGGACTACAAGACCGATACCCACAACACGTGGTGCGCGGGCTGCGGCGACTTCGGTGTCCTGAACGCCATTCAGGCCGGTCTGGCAGAACTGCAACTGCCGCCCCATGAGGTGGCCGTGGTGTCCGGGATCGGGTGTTCCGGGAAGGCCCCGCATTACATCAACGCGTACGGCTTCCACACCCTACACGGACGGGCCCTCCCGGTAGCGACGGGCGTGAAGCTGGCCAACCCCAACCTGACCGTGCTGGCGGTGGGCGGCGATGGCGATGGCTACGGCATCGGCGCCGGCTATTTCATGAACTCCGGACGGCGCAACGTTGACCTCACCTACCTGGTGTTCAACAACGGCGTGTACGGCCTGACCAAGGGCCAGGCGTCCCCGACCATGCCCAAGGGCCTCAAGACCAAGGGCATGGCCGAGCCCGCGGTCCAGGACAACATTAACCCCCTGGCCCTGGCCATCGCCTCCGGGTATACCTTCGTGGCCCGCGGGTACGCGCTGGAGCCCAAGCGCCTGGCCCGTCTCATCGCCCAGGCCGTCCAGCACCGGGGCACCGCTTTCATTGATATCTTGCAGACCTGCCCCGTCTACAACGACCTGTACACCAAGGAGTGGTACGCCGAGAAGACCGGCAGCAATGGCCGCGCCCGCCTCTTCTACCTCGACGACGAAGGATACGACGGGCGGGTAGCCGACCCGACCAACGTCGACGAAGTGGTGGAGAAGAAGGTCCACGCCATCGCCCGGTCCTACGAGTGGGGCGCCAACATCCCCCTGGGGGTCTTCTACCAGATGGAGGTGCCCACTTTCGAAGAGCAGCTGGGGCAGGGCGGCCTGCGCCGTGACCGCCTGCCGGTGGAGGAGAACTTCGAGTACCGCGACCTCACGCGGCTGATGGATTCTTTCCGATAGCAGCGTGCCGGGGCGGACTTCCCTCCGCCCCGGCGCTCCGTTGTCCTCAGGCTGGCGGGGAACCGCTGTCGCTGGAGGAGAACGTCGGTTTGTGCGCATGATCCCCCACTTATGTGGGACTGCACCACCCGGCCCCGACGACGACCGCCCAGGAGTTGGCTCGGCACCCCCGTACCGGGTGAGCCAGCCCCGGCGACCGGCCCAGGGGCCGTTGCGCGAGCTTGGGGGGATATGGTGGCGGTGTGCGGCGCCCGGCACCGCAGGCACCCCACGTCCGAGACAGCCCACCCAGTCACCAGAACGCGGAGGAGGAGATCGGCATGGCATACCGCGTGACCTTAATTCCGGGCGATGGCACCGGGCCGGAGATCACCGAAGCGACCCGGCGGGTCGTGGCGGCGACCGGCGTGCCCATTGAGTGGGAAGTCCAGGAGGCCGGCATCCCGGCGCTGGAGCAGACCGGCGAGTTGCTGCCGGAGGCAACCCTGGAGTCTATCCGCCGCAACAAAGTGGCCCTGAAGGGCCCCCTGACCACGCCCATCGGCACGGGCTTCCGCAGCATCAACGTAGCCCTGCGCCAGATTTTCAGCCTGTACGCCTGTCTGCGGCCCTGCAAGTGGTACCCCGGCGTCCGCAGCCGGTACGAGCAGGTGAACCTGGTCGTCGTCCGGGAGAACCTGGAAGACCTGTACGCGGGCATCGAGTTCGAGCAGGGCACCCCGGAGTGCCTGGAGCTTATCAACCAGATCGAACGGCTGGGCGGCAAGCGCATCCGTGAGGACTCCGGTATCAGCATCAAGCCCATCTCGGTGTACAACACCAGCCGCATCGTCCGCTTCGCCTTCGACTACGCCCGTCGCTACGGCCGCAAGAAGGTTACCACCGTCACCAAGTCCAACATCATGAAGTTCACTGATGGCCTGTTCCTCCAGGTGTCGCGGGAGGTGGCCAAGGAGTACCCGGACGTCCAGTTCGACGAGGTGTTGGTGGACGCCCTGGGGATGCAGCTGGTCCAGCGGCCGGAGAACTTCGACGTGCTGGTGCTGCCCAACCTGTACGGCGACATTATGTCGGATATGTGCGCCGGGCTGGTGGGCGGCCTGGGGGTGGCCCCCGGCGCCAACTACGGCGATGAGCTGGCCATCTTCGAGGCGGTCCACGGCAGCGCGCCGCGCTATGCCGGCCAGAACAAGGTGAACCCGACGGCGGTTATGCTCTCCGCGGTCCTGATGCTGCGGCACCTGGGCGAGGTGGACGCCGCCGACCGCATGGAGCGGGCCATTGCCGAGGTCATCCGGGAAGGCAAGAAGGTCACCTACGACATGAAGCCGCACCGGGATGACCCCACCGCGGTGGGCACGTCGCAGATGGCGGACGCCATTATTGAGAAACTCCAGGAGATGAAGGCAGGAGTAGCATGAGCCGGAAGAAAATCACGGTCGTCGGCGCCGGCAACGTGGGCGGCACCCTGGCCCAGCGCTTGGCCGAGCGCGGCTATGCCGACGTGGTCTTGATAGACATCGTGGAGGGCCTGCCCCAGGGCAAGGCCCTGGACATCCTGGAGTCGCTGCCCGTCCTGGGTATCGACGTGCAGGTGACGGGCACCAATTCCTACGAGGAGACCGCCAATTCCGACCTGGTGGTCATTACCTCGGGCATCGCCCGGCGCCCCGGCATGAGCCGGGACGACCTCATCACCACCAACCAGGGCATCGTCGCCAGTGTCACAGAGCAGGTGGTGCGGTATTCCCCGAACACTATCATCATCTGCGTGACCAATCCCCTGGACGCCATGTGCCACGTGGCCCTGGAGACCAGTGGCTTCCCCAAGCAGCGGGTCATCGGGCAGTCGGGTGTGCTGGACACCGCCCGCTTCCGCACCTTCCTGGCCCAGGAGCTCCAGGTTTCGGTGCAGGACGTGCATGCCTACGTCCTGGGCGGCCACGGCGACACCATGGTGCCCCTGGTGGACACCACCAATATCGCCGGGGTCCCGGTCCGCAAGCTCATCCCGGAGGACCGCCTCCAGCAGATCGTGCAGCGCGCCCGGGACGGCGGCGCAGAGATCGTGAACCTGCTCAAGACCGGCAGCGCCTTCTACGCGCCCTCCGCGGCGACGGCGCAGATGGTCGATGCCATCCTCCTGGACAAGCACCAGATCCTGCCCACGTGCGTGTACCTCCAGGGCGAGTATGGCATCAACGACCTGTATGTGGGCGTGCCGGTGAAGCTCGGCGCGTCCGGCGTGGAGCAGATCATCGAACTGGACCTGAGCGCCGCCGAGCGGGAGGCCCTGCACAAGTCGGCGAGCGCCGTGCGGGAACTGGTCGAGGTCCTGCACCGGGCCAGGGAGTAGGGACTGTTAGCAAACCTCTGCCCAACGTGAGGTAGGGGCGAATCTGGTATTCGCCCCACCCTGCCCCCAGGGCGAACACCAGGGCCTGCCTGAGCCCTTCGCTACCCTCAGGACAAGCCGGCCGAAGGGTTCGCCCCTACCAAGAACGACTCTGCAACACACCCTAGCCCGACTCCGCATCGGGTCTGGCATGATAGGGCTGGTGCCCGTAGGGGCGGTGTGCAACCCGCTCCTACGGGCAACCCAGGCAAGGGAAAGCTATGAGTACTGTCCGAGCGATCGCGGCGGAGCGCGTGGCCGATGAAGTGGCCCGGCTGTTCCAGGAGGCCAACTACGACCTGCCGCAGGACGTGTTCACGGCGCTGGTGCAGGCGCGCGCGGCTGAGGAGGCGCCCCTGGCCCGCAGCATCCTGGATCAGATCCTGGAGAACGCCCGCGTCGCCTCCTCCGAGCGCATGGCCCTGTGCCAGGATTGCGGCACTTCTGTCGTCTTCCTGGAGCTGGGGCAGGACGTGCACATCACGGGCGGCTACCTGTACGACGCCATCACCGAGGGCGTCGGTCGAGCCTACCGGGAGGGCTTTCTGCGCAGCAGCATGGTGCTTCAGCCCTTCTCGGCCCGGCGGAACACCGGGAACAACACCCCGCCCGTCATCCACACGGAACTGGTACCCGGCGACCGGCTGCGCATCACGGTCATGCCCAAGGGCGGCGGCTGCGAGAACATGAGCCAGATGAAGATCTTGCTGCCGGGCGCGGGCAGAGCCGGCATGGCCGATTTCGTGGTGCAGGCCGTGGAGGAGGCCGGGGGTAACCCCTGCCCGCCCCTCATCGTGGGCGTGGGCATCGGCGGCACCGCCGAGCACTGCATGGCCCTGGCCAAGCGGGCGCTGCTGCGCCCGGTGGGAGAGCCGCACCCCGACCCGGAGGTGGCCCAGTTCGAGGCCGAACTGCTGGAGGCGGTGAACGCCACGGGCATCGGCCCCCAGGCCGTGGGCGGCCGGACCACCGCGCTCGCGGTCCACGTGGGAACCTTTCCCACACACATCGCGTCCCTGCCGGTGGCCGTCAACCTCCAGTGCCACAGCGCCCGGACCAAGTCGGTGGTCTTGTAGCCGCGAGGACAGGTAATGGCAGAGATTGCAGACATCGAGCCTATCTTGAAGCAGGCAGCCGCCGAGCTCCCCGGCCTCCAGACCAGGCAGGAGGTCGAGACCTGGTGGAAGAAGTACTACCTTACCCTGGGACACCGGCGCCTGGGCCAACTCCTGGTCGGCCGCAGCGTGGACAGCATCCTGCGCGGCCGCGGGCGGGGCAGGGGCGAGGCCGAGTGAGGCCGTAGTATTTCCCCTCACCCCGGCCCTCTCCAGGGGGAGAGGGAGTACCGGACGGCAGTCGCTAGCCCTCTCCCCCTGGGGGAGGGTGCCCCTTCGGCAGGCGCAGGGTAAACTCCGCGGAGCGACGGCGGGTGAGGGTTCAGATGGAGTGTCCGGTATGGAGCTTACCCTTCCCTTGACTGACGCGGCCATCGAGGGGCTGCGGGCCGGCGACCGGGTGGCGCTGACCGGCGTCATCTACACGGCCCGCGACGCCGCACACCTGCGCATGGTAGCAGCCATTCGCGCCGGGGCGCCCCTGCCCTTCGACCTGCGGGGGCAGGTCATCTACTACGTGGGACCAACCCCGGCCCGGCCGGGGCAGGTCATCGGCTCCGCCGGCCCCACCACTTCCGTGCGCATGGACGCCACCACCGTCCCCCTGCTAGAGCAGGGCCTCAAGGGGATCATCGGCAAGGGCAACCGCGGGACGGAGGTGCGGGCGGCCCTTCAGCAGCACCGCGCCGTCTACTTCATGGCCCCCGGCGGCATCGGCGCGCTGCTCTCGCAGTACATCCGCTCCGTCGAGGTGGTGGCCTACGAGGACCTGGGTACTGAAGCGGTCCGCCGCCTGACCATCGAGGGCTTCCCGGTCATCGTCGCCAACGACGTATCTGGGGGCGATCTGTTCGAGCAGGGGAAGGCGAGGTACCGGATTGCAGGTCCGGCGCAGCCATGAGGCCATCGGGAATGTCCCGCTACCCGCCCCTACGGCGGGTATTTTCATTCCCTTTTCAGGCCGCACGCCTCCCAGTGCGTGTAGGGTGCAAGTAGGGCAACGCCGGACGGCAGCACGGAAGCGCTGCGGTCATGGTTGCCCGCATTCGTGAGGTCTGCTACAATGCTTGCGGCCAATCGCCGGTAATGTCTCGGAATTCGGACAGAGCGGAGGCGCTATGGTACTGACACACGACGTGCTGGTGGTCGGGGGTGGCCTGGCCGGCATGCGGGCCGCTTTGGAAGCACGGTCACGGGGCGTAGATGTGGCGCTCCTGTCGAAGGTGTATCCCACTCGCAGCCACTCGGCGGCAGCCCAGGGGGGCATCAATGCCTCCATGAGCAAGGAGGACTCCTGGGAGGTCCACGCCTACGATACCATCAAGGGCAGCGACTTCCTGGGTGACCAGGACGCCATCGAGGTGCTGTGCCAGGAGGGGCCCAACGACATCATTGAACTGGAGCATTGGGGCGTCATCTTCAACCGCAATGCTCGCGGCGAGATCGATATGCGGGCCTTCGGCGGCGCCAGCAACGTGCGGACCTGCTACGTGGCGGACATCACCGGGCAGGCCATTCTCCACGTCCTCTTCGAGCAGTTGGTGCGCACGGGCGTCCGCACCTACGATGAGTGGTTCGTGGTCGATCTCATCGTCGAAGACGGCGTTTGCCGAGGCGTGGTGGCCCTGGAGATCCTGACCGGTCGCCTGGCCCTCATCGAGGCCAAGGCCGTGATCCTGGCGACCGGCGGCATCGGCCGGGTGTACGAGCCGAGCACCAACTCCCTCATCTGCACCGGCGACGGCATGGCCCTGGCCTATCGGGCCGGGACGCCCCTGTCCGATATGGAGATGGTGCAGTAC
>JACQUQ010000232.1 GCA_016210175.1 Chloroflexota bacterium
CCGGTAGGGGCGCATGGCCATGCGCCCCTACCACCGTCCGCTTCCCTATGACCTCCCCTGATCGTGCATTAGGTCCCTCACTCGCCGGCACGCTCCCACACGTTCTGGTCACGCCCCCGCCGCTGGGGGGTGCCCGACAGGAGACCGCCCGGAGGAGTCGGAGCGCTCCGTGCCCTGCCGAAGGCTGCCGGGAAAAATGCAGGCCCATGTTTGTGAAACGTATCTCACAGCAGCAGGCCGTGCTATACTAGCGCATGAACGGAAACGTGCCGGCGCAGGTGCCCTCGGTGTACCGTGACGTCCGCAAGGGAACATCTTCAACCGGGGAGAGTAGAAGGATATCGTGGCAGACAGTACACGCCCCAAGGCCATCCGACCCAGGGTAGACCGGAAAGCCCGGTTCCAGATCCCGCCCCAGCCCTTCGCCAAGCAGCCCGCGGCGGAGCGCCGCTGCAACTGGAACGAAGTCGTGCTCGGCTTCGACGCCGAGCACGCGGTCCTGGAAGCGCAGCGCTGCATCCAGTGCCCGGCGGCTCCCTGCATCACCGCGTGTCCCCTGCACAACGACATCCCGGGTGCGCTGTGGCTGGCGGAGCAGGGGGATTTCCTGGGCGCGGCCAGCAAGTTCCGCGAGACCAGCACCATGCCGGACGTGTGCGGTCGCATCTGTCCCCAGGAGCGCCTGTGCGAAGGCGCCTGCGTCGTCAACAAGAGCCCCCACAAGAAGCCCGTCGCTATCGGCAAGCTGGAGTTCTTCGTGGCCGACACCCAGCGCCGTGCCCTGGGCGGCTTTCCCGTCCCGTCCATCCCGCCGGAGACCGGCAAGCGGGTGGCGGTGGTGGGCGCCGGTCCGGCGGGGATCACCGTGGCCGAGATGCTGCGGAGCCGGGGCCATGCCGTCACCGTGTTCGAGGCCTGGCCGCGGATCGGGGGCATCCTGCTCTACGGCATCCCCAATTTCAAGCTGGACAAAGCGGTGGTGTGGCAGAAGCTGGCGCAACTGGAGCAGATGGGCGTCCAGTTTGAGGGCAACGTGCGGGTGGGGGAGACGCTCACCGTCGATGGTCTGCTCGAGCAGGGCTACGATGCCGTGTTCCTGGGGCACGGCGCCCCGGTGGGCGCGTCGCCCCATCTGCCGGGAGAAGACCTGGCCGGGGTCTCCCAGGCGACGGACTTCCTGGTGCGGGGGAACCTTCCGCCGGAGCACTTGCCGCCCCAGCAGCAAGACGGCCCGCGCCTCGGCCAGCGGGTGGTTGTCGTGGGCGGCGGCGATACCTCCATGGACTGCGTGCGCACCGCCGTGCGCCTGGGCGCCCAGGAGGTGACCCTGTGCTACCGCCGCACCGAGGCCGAGATGCCCGGCCGCGGCGAGGAGCGCAACCACGCCCGCGAGGAGGGTGTGCGGTTCGAGTACCTGGTGGCGCCCCGCCGCATCCTGGGCGACGACGCCGGCAGGGTGTGCGGCATCGAGCTGGTGCGGATGGAGTTGGGCGAGCCCGATGCCTCCGGGCGGCGGCGGCCAGTGGAAGTCCCCGGCTCAGAGTTCACGCTTGCGGCGGATACGGTGGTGCTGGCGGTGGGCTACTGGGCCGACCCCCTGATCCCGGAGACCACGGCAGGCCTCGAGGCAGGGCGGGACGCGCGTCTCGCCGTTGACGTCGGCACCGGCGCGACCAGCCGGCCGGGCGTGTTCGCCGGGGGCGACAGCGTGCGGGGTGCGGACCTGGTGGTGACCGCAGTGGCCGACGCCAAGCGTGCGGCGCGGGCCATCCACGAGTACCTGACCGGCGAGGTCTGGGAGGCCAATGAGCTGGAGGATTGAGCCTGACCGGGACCGTATCCAGGAGTGCAGGAAGCGGCCCCTGACGTAAGGCGCGCTCCCGCTCCCCTTAGGAGAGGCTGACAGCGGCCCCCTTCCCCGCGGGGGAAGGGGGCGTATCTCGCGCCCCTTCCCGCCGCAGGCGGGCGGGGAGAGGTCCGTCCTCGCCCCCCGCCGGGTACCCCTCCTGGGCACACCAGCGGATACTTGCGTGAACCAAATATTTCGGGTACTGTACAGAGTCGTGCCGGGCGCTCCCTGCCGGGCGGCGCCGGCTGCCCGTACCTGTCCTGCGAGGAGCCGCGTATGCCACGGGATCTGCCGCTCGGAAATGGCTCACTCTTGGTCTCGTTTGATGAGGCTTACAACTTACGCGATCTCTACTTCCCCCGAGTGGGTATGGAAAACCACACGGCCGGGGAGCCCTGTCGCACCGGCGTCTGGGTGGACGGGAAGTTTGCCTGGCTCAGCGACCGCGCCTGGCGCAAGCGCTTGCGGTACCAGCCGGGCACCATGGTCACGGAGGTCTGCGCGCAGCACGATGCGCTGGGCCTGCGCCTGACCTGCAACGATGCCGTTGATCTGGACCAGAACCTCCTATTGCGCCGGATAACGATTACCAACCTGGCGGACCGTGCGCGCGAGGTGCGGGTCTTCTTCCACTACGATTTCCATATCTACGGTGTTGGGGTCGGCGATACCGTGTACTACGAGCCGACCCGGCGCACTATCGTCGCCTACAAGGGCCGGCGCTACTTCCTGATGAGCGGGTGTGTCGAAGGCCGCTACGGCGCCTCCAGTTGGGCCACGGGCCAGACGGAGGTGTTGGGCCGGGAAGGGACCTGGCGCGATGCCGAAGACGGACAACTCAGCGGCAACCCCATCGCCCAGGGATCGGTGGATGTGACCCTCGGGCTGCACGGGGTCGTCCCGGCCGGGAGCCAACTGACCCTGTACCACTGGCTGGGAGCGGGCCGGACACTGGCAGAGGTGCAGGACCTCGACGCGGAGGTCCAACGGCAGGGACCCGAGTTCTTTCTGACGCGGAGTATCGGCTTCTGGCAGGGCTGGCTCACCGCAGAGCAGCCGGTCCTGCGGGCGCTGCCCCCGGAGTTGGCCGACCTGTACCAGCGCAGCCTGCTCATCATGCGCACCCACGCCGACGCCGGCGGCGCGCTCATCTCCTCGGCCGACTGGGACGCCACCCACTTCAACCGGGACACCTACTGCTACATGTGGCCGCGGGATGCGGCGCTGGTGGCGCTGGCCTTCGCTGCCGCCGGCTACGGCGAGATCCCCCGGCGCTTCTTTGAGTTCTGCAACCGGGTGGTGACTCCGGGCGGCTACCTGATGCACAAGTACAACCCTACGGGCGACGTGGGCTCCAGCTGGCACCCCTGGCTCGATAGCCAGGGGCGGCCCCAGCTTCCCATCCAGGAGGATGAGACGGGGCTGGTGCTCTATAGCCTGTGGCAGCACTACACCCGCTGGCGGGATATCGAGTTCATCCGGCCCCTGTACCGCCGCCTGGTCAAGAACACGGCCGAGTTCCTCTGCACCTATCGCGAGCCGACCACCGGCCTGCCGGCACCGTCCTATGACCTGTGGGAAGAGCGCCACGGCATCCATACCTTCACGGTGGCCGCGGTCTGGGCCGGGCTCCAGGCTGCGGCCAACTTCGCCGACCTGTTCCACGAGCGCGCCGATGCCGCCCAGTACCGGGAGGCCGCACAGGACCTGAAGACGGCCACCTCCCGCTTCCTCTTCGACCGGGAGCGCAACCATTTCGTGCGCCGGGTGCAGGTGCGCTCCGATGGCACCCTGGAGGTGGACGCCACCCTGGACGCCAGCCTGACGGCGCTGGTCCGCCTGGGGATGTACCGGCCCGACGACCCCCGGGTGGTCAGCACCATGGACGCCATCGAACAGCGGCTGTGGTGCCGCACCGCGGTCGGCGGGCTGGCCCGCTACGAGGGTGATCCCTACTTTCTGGCGCAGCACGATGCCGGGCACGTGCCGGGCAACCCCTGGTTCATCTGTACCCTGTGGCTGGCCCAGTACTACCTGGCGCGGGCCCGTACCCAGGAAGACCTGGACCGGGCCCTGGCCCTGCTGCGCTGGGTGGAGGGTCACGCGCTGCCCAGCGGGGTCCTGGCCGAGCAACTCAACCCCCAGACCGGAGCGCCGCTCTCGGTGTCGCCGCTGATCTGGAGCCACGCCGAGTTCGTACTCACGGTGCAGCAGCTGCTGGCCCGGCAGCGTGCGCTGACCCGGCGCGCTGCTCGCCTCCGGGAGCCTGAGCCCCACGAGGTAGCCCCATAGCGCCCGCTGACGTGCAAGCACAAGCCCGTGCCGCTGGTGGGCACGGGCTTGTGCTTCGGTAGGGGAGGGTTGCAAACCCATCCCGCACTGGGGTTAGGGTCCGATCTGGTGGTGGTCAATGCCGTGGAAGGCCTGGACGAACCGGGTAATGCGGTCCCGGTCGAACTCCTCGAATTTGTCAATGCGGCCCCAGGCAGTCAGGGCGATCCGGGCGTCCATGTCGGGATAGGGGGCCAGGATCAGCCGGTCATAGCGCCTGGCCGCATCCGTGACCACCTCCTCAAGCTGCTGCACCAGGTCGGGGCAGCCTTCGGGGCAGTTATACTGCACCAGCACCCCTCCGTCCTCCAGGTTGTGGATCTGGAACTCCCTGGCGATAGGCTCGGTGTGGATGCCCCACCGGGCCAGGCTGCCATAGTGCGGGCCGGACGTCGGCGGGTCGCTGT
The DNA here is from genome assembly GCA_016210175.1 of Chloroflexota bacterium. Classification (GTDB taxonomy): domain Bacteria; phylum Chloroflexota; class Dehalococcoidia; order SHYD01; family JACQUQ01; genus JACQUQ01. The sequence continues at coordinate 4,588 of JACQUQ010000232.1, forward strand.
TGTACGGCTCGTGCTCCTGGCCCGGCTGGACGTGGAGGTTGCCCTGGGTGGACACCGCCTGGCCGGGTTTCTCCTGGAACACGTTGGCCCATAGGACGTACCCGACTAATGCTGCCACGACCACCACCGTCCCCAGGGTCATCCCCCACTTGACCAGGCGGTCCCGTCGCTCCTGGGCATCGGCGAGGCGGCGCCGCTCCTGGACACGGGCCTGACGCTCTTCCCGGCGCCGCCGCTGCGAACTCATCGTCTGACTCATCCCGTTGTTCCCCCTTCCTCCCCGTAAAGTGCTGCGTTGCCTCACGGCGTGCTGGCCGGCCTGCGCTACGAGCGCGGCCCGTCGGACCGCCGGGACCGCTCCCACTCCTGCCACCAGCGCACCAGCCAGCGACGCCAGGGGGTGAACACGGACAGGAAGCCGAGGCCCACGAATCCGACCACGGTCCCTTGCTCGCCACCCACCATCGATCCCACCAGTGCCCCGATGGTAATGGCGAGGATGAAGAAGACGGACCCGGCCGTGCTGGAAAGAAAACACCCCAGGGGCGTCGTAATTGGTGGTCGCCGCTCCGGTCCCATGGCGCTCCTACTGGTCTGTCAAATCTGCTTTGATGAGGTGAGCTGCCGCCGTACACGGCGGGCCGGAACACCCCGGAAGGCCCGGCCTTCAGGCCGGCATCCGCTTCACGGCTGACCGAGCACTACCCTGATAGGGGTCTTATCCCTCGCGCAGCCAGCGCGCCACGTCCTTGGCGTGATAGGAGATGATAAGGTCGGCGCCGGCCCGCTTGATGCCGGTCAGGACCTCCATCGTAATGCGCCGCTCGTCGATCCAGCCCATGCGGCCCGCAGCCTTGACCATCGCGTACTCGCCGCTCACGTTATAAGCCGCCAGCGGATGGGGGAACGCCTCCCGCGCCCTGGCGAGCACGTCCAGGTAGGCCAGGGCGGGCTTCACCATCACCAGGTCGGCGCCCTCGGCGATGTCCTGGGCGATCTCCCGCAGGGCCTCTCGCACGTTGGGCGGGTCCATCTGGTAGGAGCGGCGGTCGCCGAACTGGGGCGCCGACCCTGCGGCTTCCCGGAACGGCCCGTAGAAGGCCGAGGCGTACTTGGCGGAGTAGGCCATGATGGGCACGCCGGTGAGGCCGCGCCGGTCCAGGCCCTGCCGGATGGCCGCCACCCGGCCGTCCATCATGTCCGAGGGGGCCACCATATCCGCCCCCGCCAGGGCGTGGGAGATGGCGGTGTCTGCCAGGAGCTCCAGGCTGCGGTCGTTGTCCACGTCGCCGTTCACGATGACCCCGCAGTGGCCGTGGCTGGTGTACTCGCACAGGCACACGTCGGTGATCACCACCAGGTCCGGGTTGGCCTGCTTGAGGGTCCGCACCGCCTCCTGGACGATGCCCTGGTCGTCGTAGGCCTCGGAGCCTACGGGGTCCTTGCGGGCCGGGATGCCGAACAGGAGCACTGCCGGGATGCCCAACTCCCGCAGCTCCTCGGCCTCGGCGGGAAGCTGGTCCAGGGAGAGCTGGTACTGCCCCGGCATGGCCGCGATCTCGTCCCGCACGCCGCTGCCGTGGGTCACGAACAGCGGGTAGATGAAGTCCTCCGGCGAGAGGACCGTCTCCCGGACCATGCGCCGGAGGGCGTCGGTGCGGCGCAGCCGGCGCAGCCGGGCCGTAGGGAAGAGGGCCGTCGCGCGTTCGGTCTGTAGCATGGTTGGCTCCTCAAGGACGTGACAAACCGCTACCGGGCAACGTGTTCCAGGATAGCCCTCATCAGGCCCGGCACCGTGTGCTCCTGGGCCTCGATCTCTACCCGCAGGCCAAGCTCGTGGGCCGTCCTGGTGGTGATAGGGCCAATGCTGGCAATGGTACACCGCTCCAGCACGGCGCGGTCGTCCCCCAGCAAGGATACCAGATTGCGCACCGTGGAGGAACTGGTAAAGGTGACCAGGTCGATCGCTCCGGCGCGCAACTGCTCCCGCACCTCCGGGTCAATCTCTTGGGCGGGCAGGGTGCGGTAGGCCACCACCTGGTCTACCGCGGCGCCTGCCTCGTAGAGCGCGCCCGCCAGGTCCTCGCCCACGATGTCGGTGCGGGGGAGCAGCACCCGCTTCCCGGCCACGCCCAGGTCTGCCAGGCCCTTCGCTACCTCCCTGGTCAGGAAGGCGTCGGGCACGAAGTCGGGCCGGATGCCCCGCTCCCGCAGGGACGCGGCCGTGGCCGGGCCGATGGCGCACACCCGGACCCCCGCCAACGCCCGCGCGTCGCGCCCCTGGGCCTCCAGCCGTGCAAAGACGCCTGCCACCCCGTTGACGCTGGTGAAGACTACCCAGGTGTACTCCCTGATGCGCCCCAGGGCGTCGTCCAGGGGGCCGGGGTCGTCGGGGGGCGCGATGGCGATGGCCGGGACCTCGATGGGATCCGCGCCCTGCTCGGCCAGCAGGTGGGCCAAGCGACCGGCCTGGTCTCGCGAGCGGGTGATGAGCACGCGCTTGCCCCACAGGGGCCGGTTGTCGAACCAGCGTAGCCGCTCCCGCAGGGCCACGACCTCGCCCACCACGATGACCGCCGGCGCGCCAAAGGGCTGCTCACGAGCCGCCAGGGTGTCCACGATGTCGCCCAGGGTACCGGTAACGGTCTCCTGCTGCGGCCAGGTGCCCCAGCGCACCAGCGCCACGGGGGTCTGTGGGCTGCGGCCGTGGCGCAGCAGCTCCCCCACCAGGGTGGGCAGGTTCTCCACGCCCATGAGGAAAACCAGCGTCCCTGCGGCGGTCGCCAGCCCCTCCAGGTGCAGGGAGGACGCCTCCTTCGTGGGGTCTTCGTGGCCGGTGATGACGGCAAGGGAGGAGGTCACGCCCCGGTGGGTGACGGGGATGCCGGCGTAGGTGGCCGCGGCGATGGCGGAGGTCACGCCCGGCACCACTTCGAAGGGGATGCCCGCCTCCCGCAAGGTCTCGGCCTCCTCGCCGCCGCGCCCAAAGACGAAGGGGTCGCCGCCCTTGAGCCGGACGACGGTCTGACCGGCCTGCGCCCGCTCCACCAGGAGGGCGTTGATCTCCTCCTGGCGCAGGGTGTGGCGGGCCGATTGCTTGCCGACGTAGATGCGCTCGGCCCGGGGCGGCGCATAGGAGAGCAGGCGCGGGTCGATGAGGCGGTCGTAGACCACCACATCGGCGGCGCGCAGGGCTTCCGTGCCCTTGACGGTAATCAGGCCGGGGTCGCCAGGACCGCCGCCCACCAGGTAGACTTTGCCAACGTTGCTCATGGGCCTTCCGCTTTCAGCAATCGGTTGTGTAGCCTGAGATGAGGTCATAGGTATCCCTGGCGACGGGCGACGGTTCATCGTCCAGCGGGGCTTCCAGGAGTTTTTGCGTGACCGGATCGCCCATGTTGCGGCGGTACGCCAGGTACCGATTGGCGGCGTGCAACTCGCTCTGAGGCAGTTCCTCAATCAGCTGGTGCAGCCGGTCCCCGGTGGTCATAGTTGATCCCTCTCGATCCCGATCATACCAGCGGGGAGGGTACGGAGTCAGGAGCGGAGCACCGCCGCTGCGCCCTGGTCCATGAGTTGGTGGGCTAGGGCCGTGCCCAGGGCCTCGGGGTCGTCGGCGCGGCCCTCCAGTCGGCCCCGGAAGATACGGTCGCCCTCGACGCTGGCGACCAGGCCCTCCAGGGCCAGGCGCTCCCCCTCCAGGGTGCCCAGCGCCCCGATGGGGTTCTGACAGCCGCCGCCCAGGGCGCGCAGAAAGGCCCGCTCCGCCGCCACCGCGAGCCAGGTGGGGCGATGGGTGATGGCCGCCACTAGGTCCAGGGTCTCGGTATCATCGGCGCGCACCTCCACGGCCAGCGCGCCCTGCCCCACCGCGGGCAGAAAGCGATCCGGGGGCAGGTACTCGGTGATCTTCTCCTGCGCGCCCAGCCGGATGATGCCGGCCGCGGCCAGCACCGCCGCGTCCACCTCGCCCGTCTCCACCTTACGGATGCGGGTGTCCACGTTGCCCCGCAGGGAGA
>JACQUQ010000239.1 GCA_016210175.1 Chloroflexota bacterium
AACAACTGAATCGCGTAGCGGGTAGAGGGAGTCGCCGCCCTGAAGGGCGGGCCTCTTATCCGTCTCGGAGGTCCGGCCTTCAGGCCGGCGACCCTCCTGATGACGCGAATCAGTGGTTAATGATCATCACGGCGGCCCGGCCTTCAGGCCGACAGCCACCAACGCCCGGATGACCAAGCACGAGGGCATGTCTGCAAAGCCCCACCCCGCCCCCAGGGCGAACACCAGGGCCGGCCCTGAGCCCTGCAAGAAACTCAGAACCAGCCTGCCGCAGGGTCCGCCCCTGAACCAGGTTGGGGAGGGGTGTGCCACCACGCCTTGGGACCGCGGTTGCTGGCGGCAGGTTTCCGGGCGATGGCGCGATCGCAGGGGCACCCGCGGTGTCCTCCGGGACGCGCTCAGCCCACCAGCGGATGGTGGTGGGGCTCCTCGACGCCGGCCAGGGGCCGCAACCGACGCGGGACCTGGGCCTGGCGGCGGAGCAAGAGGCTGCCCATGGCCCACCCGATCGGCAGGACCACGAGCATCGCCGTGAAACGCAGTACCCGGCCCGGCCAGCGGAACAGACTCGTGAAATAGAGGGTGCCGAAGATCTGGTTCATCACCCGCATCCAGATGAGGGGATGCCGTACCCCGGCCTGCCGCAGGTCGTAGACGAAGCTCTGCTGTGTCTCTTCGGCGCGGTCCCAGACCGTGGCCCACACCTCGCCCCAGGACTTGTTGCGGTCCAGGATGGCATCCGCGACCTCCAGGTACCAGAGCCCCGTATCGTTCACGACCGCCTTGCCGATTGCCTTCCAATCCGCCATGGCCGGCCCTCCCTTGGTCGCGCACCACTGTGGCGACCGGCATACGGAATCCCTGGCGGCGCATGCTGGCCCATGCCGGGGACGCGTGGGGGAGGGAGACTACATCAGACCGGGGAGCTTCATCCCACCGGTGACGGCGCCCAGGCGACTGGCGGCCAAACTCTGCGCCTTTTCCACCGCGTCGTTGACGGCCGCGGTGACCAGGTCCTCTAACATCTCAACGTCCTGGGGGTCCACCACATCGGGCGAAATTTTCACCGACTGCACCTTCAGGTGCCCGGTAATGGTCACGGTCACCGCGCCGCCGCCCGCGCTGGCCTCCACGGTCTCGTTGCCCAACTCCTCCTGGACCTTGGCGATGCGCGCCTGGAGCTGCTGGGCCTGCCGCAAAAAGTCCCGGTTCATGTGTCCTCCGTTGTGCCTTCGACCACCCGGAAGCCAAGCTCCTGCGCTTTGCGGACCAGGTGACCCACCGGCTGGGGTTCTTTGACGTCCACGCATGTGATGTGCCAGCGCCGCCCGAGGGCCTGGCTGATGGCCGCCTCGGCGGCCTCCAGGTTCTTGGGATCCTCCATGCGCTCCTTGTTCGAGCTATGGCGGAAACCCAGGTAGATCGTCCCGTCCTCCACCCGCTCCACGCTCACGTAGGTACGCAACAGCGCCTGGACGATACCGAAGCGCTTCTCCAGGGTGATGGTCTTCAACGCCCGACGGACCTCTTCCAGTATCTGGTCGGCCCCGGCTCCGGGGTCCGCAGCCCCGGCGGACGGGGGCGGCGCCGGCTCCGGGACATCGCCCGCCGCGGCGCCGGCACCGCCGGGCGGAGGCTCCGGCGCTCCCGTGGCGTCGGCGGATGAGATCCCCGCTGCCGTGGTGCCAGGCCCGGCATGGCGTCCAACTGTGGGGGCGGTACCCAGCGACCGCGCCGGGGCCGCCTGGTCGCTCAAGGCCAGCTCCAGCAGGGCCAGCTCCAGGGCCAGGGAGGGGCGGTGCTCCTGCCGGAAGTCAACCCCGCTGAACAGGTGCGTCGCCCGGGTGAGGTCGTCCAGGCGGGCGCCCTGGGCCAGGGCGGCCAGGGCTTCCCGGTCAGCGCCCGGCAGATCCAGCACCTCAGGCGTCCCCGCGGCGATCAGGACCAGCGCCCGCAGGTACTCCACCACTTCCCGGTTGAACTGCCGCAGGTCGATGCCGTCCTCGCTCACCCGGTTGATCAGGGTCAGGCCGCCGGGGATATCGCGGCGCACCAGCGCATGCACCAGCTCTAGCGCGCGCGGGTCGCCGGTCAGCCCCAGCACCGTCTGCACCTGGGCCAGCGTCACCTCCCGCCCGTAGGACACCATCAACTGTTCCAGGATGTTCAGCGCATCCCGCAACCCGCCGCCGCTGCTGCGGGCGATGAGGTCCAGGCCCGCCGGTTCCACGGCCACGCCCTCCCGCTGGCAGACCACCGCCAGCCGGTCCACCAGCGCCCCGTGGGGCACCCGCCGGAAGTCGAAGCGCTGGCAGCGGGACAGGATGGTGGCCGGCACGCGGTGCGCTTCGGTGGTCGCCAGGACCAGGATGGCGTGGGGCGGCGGCTCCTCCAGGGTCTTGAGCAGCGCGTTAAAGGCCGGCTCGCTCAGCATGTGGACCTCGTCGATGATGTACACCTTGTAGCGGCCGGCCCCGTGCATGTATTTGATCTTCTCCCGCAGGTCCCGCACATCGTCAATGCCGCGGTTGCTGGCCGCGTCGATCTCGATCACGTCCAGGGAAGCGCCTTCGGCGATGGTGCGGCAGGAGGGACAGCGGTCGCAGGGGTCGCCGTCCTGGAGGTCCGGGCAGTTGACGGCCTTGGCGAGGATGCGGGCGGTACTAGTCTTGCCGGTCCCGCGCGGGCCAGTAAACAGATAGGCGTGGGCGGTCCGCCCCGTCGCTACCGCGTTGCGCAGGGTGCGAGTGACGGCCTCCTGACCCACCACCTCGGCCAGGGTCTGGGGCCGCCATTTGCGATACAGCACCGGCGTGGTCATCGGCGGGCTTTCCAGGGAGTACCGAACGTCACAGCGCACCCGTAGCCAGGTCCGCCCCTATTATAGCCCAAGGCTCCGGTGCAGGGGAAATGCGGTGCGCCGCGGCGCTGCGCCGGGCGAGCGCCGGAGACGTCAACGCGGTATAATAAAACACGCGACGCCATGCGTGAGCCCGCTCCCGCGTGCTCCTGAAGGAGACGATGCCGTGACCTCCAGCCTTACCTACGCCGCGGAGCCCGTGGCCCGCCTCATTGAGGAGTTCGGCAAGCTGCCCGGCATCGGACCCAAAAGCGCCCAGCGGCTGACCTATTTCCTGCTGCGGGCGCCGGTCGAGCAGGCCCAAGCGCTGGCCGACGCCATCCTGCGCCTGAAAGAAAAGATCGTCCTGTGCTCCCAGTGCCAGAACCTTACCGACACCGACCCCTGCGCGCTGTGCCGTGACAGCAGCCGCGACCGGGCGCTGATCTGTGTGGTCGAGGAGCCCCTGGACCTGGTGGCCCTGGAGCGCACCCGCGGGTACCGCGGGCTGTACCACGTGCTGCACGGCGTCATCTCGCCCATGGAAGGGGTGGGACCGGAGCACCTGAAGGTCCAGGAGCTGCTGCGGCGCCTGCGGGCCGGCGGCGTGGCCGAAGTCATTATGGCGACCAACCCCAACCTGGAGGGCGAGGCCACGGCCATGTACCTGCGGGGGCTGATCGCCCCCCTGGGCATCCGGGTGACGCGCCTGGCCCGAGGGCTGCCGGTGGGCGCGGATCTGGAGTACGCCGACGAAGTGACCCTGGCCCGCGCGCTGGAAGGCCGCCAGGATGTGTAAGGACTGAGCGCGGTGGAGGCGGAGGCCCGCGGCAGGGACGCCCAGCACGCGGTCCTCCGTCCTGGAAGGCGGCGGGTGCATGGCTCCCCCTCGCGTGTACAAAGTCGATGCGGTCGTGCTCAAGCACACCCGCTTGGGCGAGACCGACCGCGTCCTGACGCTGTTCACGCCGCACCTGGGCAAGATGCGTGCCGTGGCGAAGGGGGTCGCCAAGCCCACCAGCCGCATGGCCGGACACCTGCAACCCCTGACCCAGACCAGCCTGCTGGTGGCCCGGGGCCGCACCCTGGATGTCATCACCCAGGCCCAGACCCTCGACAGCTTCCGGCTCCTCCGGGAGGAACTCTGGCGCACCAGCGCGGGCCTCTACCTGGCCGAACTGGTGGACCGCTTCACCGAAGAACACAGCGAAAGCCGCCCGCTGTACGACCTGGTGGCACGGGCGCTGCGTTGGCTGTGTGTGGCCCCCGCCGCCGATCTGCCCCTACGCTCCTTTGAGATCCAGATGCTGGAGCACCTGGGCTACCGGCCTGAGCTGTATCATTGCCTCGGGTGCATGGAGGAGCTGGAGCCGCGGGCGCACCGCTTCAGCCCCCAGGACGGGGGGCTCCGCTGCGCCCGGTGCATCGGGGCCGAGGGCGGTCGGCCCGTGAGCCTGAATGCGCAGAAGGTGCTCCGCCTGCTCCAGCGGGACGACCGCAGCACCATCGCGCGGCTGCGCCTGGACCCGAGCCTGGCCGCGGAGCTGGAGCGTCTCCTGCGCCAGTACCTGACCTATCTGCTGGAGCGGGACCTCAAGTCCACGGCCTTCCTGGACCTGGTGCGCCGCCAGGAGGCCGCCGGGGGGACACCGGCAGGAGCCACCCCCGCCACCGGCTGAGCGGGGGCCGGTGCTGGGTTGAGCTGCCGCCGTGAACGGCGGGCCGGGACACCCCGGCAGGCCCGGCCTCCAGGCCGACAGCCCGCAGTTCACGGCCGACAGCGCACTCGGTGGCCCCCAGCGCCCGCAGGAGGGTCCGTATGATCCCGCTGTCCGACCCTGGGAACCCGCGCCACCGGTTCCCCATCGCCACCGTGCTTTTCATCACCGCGAACGTCCTGGTCTTCATCTACCAGCTGAGCCTCCCGCAGCCGGCCCTGGAGAACTTCGTGCTGGCCTACGGGGTCCGGCCCGTGGAGATCACCACCGGCCAGGACCTGCCGCCGGCCACCCCGGTCCCGGTGTGGCTGACCATCTTCACCTCCATGTTCCTGCACGGCGGCTGGGCCCACATCCTGGGGAACATGCTCTACCTGTGGATCTTCGGCGACAACGTGGAGGAGACCATCGGGACGCCCACCTACGTGGCCTTCTACCTGGCCGCCGGCGTGGCGGGCGCGCTGGCCCATATCCTCATCGATCCGCGGTCGGGCGTCCCCAGCATCGGGGCCAGCGGCGCCATCTCCGGGGTGCTGGCGGCCTACATGGTCTTCTTCCCCACCGCCCGGATCACCACGCTGATCTTCCTGGGCCTCTTCATTACCGTCACGCAGGTCCCGGCGGTCCTGCTCATCGGGTTCTGGGCGTTGCTCCAGTTCCTGAGCGGCCTGGGCACCCTGGGCATCACCGCAGCCGGCGGCGTGGCCTACTGGGCGCACATCGGGGGCTTCGCCGCCGGGCTGGTCCTGGCCCTGCCCTTCCGCGGCAAGGCCCGGCGCACCCGCCGCCGCTTTGCCCCCCGCTCCTACGGGTACGACTGACCCCCGCCGCCCGCGTCGGCCCGCCCGGTGCGCAGCGCCGTTGACTTCTTTCCTGACCGGGGCGTTAGAACCGCAGACGACCTGTATGACCGGCGCCGCAGCCATCCGGCTGGGGCCTGGGGGAGGGAGCGCCATGCTGTACGTGACGGACCAGGCCAAAGAGATGCTCAAAGCCGCCCTGCTGGCCAACCGGGGGGAGGACCGGGACCTCGGCATCCGCCTGCTGGTGAACGATCAGGGTGAGTTTGGGCTGGTGCTCGATCACTCCGGGCCTGATGACCTGGTCGTGGAGCACAGTGGGCTGGCCGTGCTGCTCATCGATCCGGGCGTCGCGGAAGCCGCCGGAGAAGCGGTCATCGACTACCGTGAAGAAGCGGGGGAGGCCGCGCTCGTCATCGAGCCACATGCGGCGTAGGCGTGCCCCGCTCCCTATGGAGGTCATTGCAGCCATGGAGCGCATGACCTTCTTCGGGCACGAAGGGTTGGACGGCAACGTGAGGTACGACGAAGCGGAAGAGCGCGCAGCCCGGCGCGCCCGCCGTGTCGCGTAGCCGCTCCCGTCGGTCGAACCAGGAGCGGCCCGCTCATCCTTGGACCGGCTCAGGACGAGCGGGCCTTCTCACCGCAGCTATCCGGCCCTCTCCCGCGCCGCGGGGATGGCTCACTCGCGCAGGGTGCTGGGGGCCATCTCCGGAGGAGTCCAGTGGCCGCTGGGGAGAGCGTGGGCGGCCGCCAGGCACTCCCGTATCTCCGGGTGGTTCGCGTTGCCCAGGTAGGCCCAGGCCAGGGCGGTGCTGCCATCGGACAACGTGACCTGCCGCACCACGCGCAGGAAGTAGGGGGCAGGCTCCATGGCGCCCTCGTAGAGGTCGGCCTCCCGCAGGAACTGGTCGAAGTCATCCACTTCGATCAGGAACCCGTGGACCGCAGCGCGATCGGTGAAGGACTCGACCAGCACCGGGAACGACCCCAGGTCATAGAGCGTGCCGGGCAGGCGTGCCTCCTGCCGCCGGACCACGGCAACCCCACAGGTGCGCTGCACCAGTGCCTCGGACATGAAGGTTCCGTAGGTGAAGATCTGGCGCGGGTAGGGCAAGGTCTGCGTCGTGACCGCCCAGCGCTGCGCGATCTCCCACAGGCGCTCGCCGGTGTGGGCGGCGCGCTCCAAGCGGAGGTACTCGGCCAGGTCGTCCCGGGGTATCTCCAGGCGTGCCACCTGCACCGTGCCGGCCGCGGCGTCTTCCGCGATCACCTCCATGCGGATCAGGTGCCACTCCAGATAGTCCCCCAGGTTGCGCCGCACGGTCCGGGAGCCCGGCGGCCCGGCGGCCCAGCGGGTCGGCTCCTGGACCAGGGCCGCCAGCGGGTATTCCTGCGGATCGACCGGCAACCGTTCGAGGAATGCGGTCGGCCCGTCGGGCAGGTGCGCCCGGATATACTGCGGCAGCGAGATGTGGCGGTGGGGGCGCTTCAGGTCCACGCTGGGGATGCGGGCGCCGCTGATGAAGTCTTCCAGGATGCGCCGGTGCTCCGGTCGGCCGGCGTTGGCGATCTCCCGCCCGAAGAGTTGGAGATACTGCTCCGCCAGGTCTGCAACGCGCAATGGCCCCAGGTTGGTCGCGATCACCGCGTCGGACCCCTGGTCCATGATCTGGGCCTCATAGCCCCCGTTCACCTCATAGCCCAGGCGGAAGGAGACGTGGGTCTTGAGCTTCACTTCCTGGACCACAACCGGAAGGCGCGCCAGGATGCGCTCGTAGTAGTCAGGCTGGCGAAACTCGGCGGCGAACCCGTCCCCGTAGCGGCTCAGGTCTTCTTTGATGAGGCGGGTGGTATGCTCCACCGCCGCAAACCAGAACAGGGCGCCGGCCACGATCTGGTCGTTACGGGCCACGAAGGGCAGGGTCAGTTCCAGCCGCCGGTGTCCCCGCGGGCGGTAGATAGCCCCTTTGCGCTGGGTGCTGGTGAAGAACAGGTAGGCGACCACCGGACCGACGGTGCGCACCAGGATCTTTCCCAGGTCGGCGCCCAGTTTTTGGGCCCGACCGCGGGTCATCCCCTGGGTGGGGACGCGATCGTCGGCAAACTGGCGCTCATTGCACAGGTCGGCGCCCTGAAACTCGGCGTCCAGCATCACGTTGAGCTGGCTGCTCATGCCGTCCACCTTTAGCCCCGCGGCTAGCTCCGCGAGTTGGGCCCGTCCTACCAGAATCTGGTGTGCCAGGTGCTCCACCGGTGAGCGGCTCAACCGGACAGGAGGCGTGCAGGCCTCCACCAGGCCATCTTGCTCGTCGTAGAGCTTCCCGCCGTACCAGGTCCACACACAGTTGACCATGGTCGTGTCATAGTCGCTGATGTCCACATCCTCGTCCATGAGGGAGAGGATGGGCTTGCGCTCGCCCACCAGCGCGTGTTTGAGCTGGGCAAAGAAGGGCCGCTGGCTGCGTGGCAGCAGGTCCTCCAGCGTGTAGGTCCTGGCCCCGTCGGTGATGCGGAACTCGTCTTCCCACCCGGAGATGCGGGTGAGCGGGCGCTGTCGCTCCATGGGCGGTGGGTCCTCTCCTCGCTAAGCCTTCCCGTTCCGGCGCTGTCATTATACTCCGGCGCCCGGCGGACGGATAGCGGCACACCACCTATCGGCGTCACCGGGCATCGGTGTGTTCGCGCTGAGGAAGGCACTCCACTCGTAGTACGCCCCTCGGCAAACTCAGGCCCAACACGGCAGCCCTGCCGCCCCGCACTCCTTGCAAGACCCTGAGGAGATGAGTGCCCTGGCAGCCGCCCTCCTGTTCCCCTCCCACGTTCGTGGTACACTGGAGCGGGCGCTCCAGCGTACTCCCCTTCGACCAGGAAAGGATGACCTCCCGTGATGGACCTTCCGCGTCTCGTTCTCGGCGGTACCAGCAGCGGCGTCGGCAAGACCACCCTGGCCTGCGGCCTGTTGGCGGCCCTGCACCGCCGGGGCCTGCGAGTCCAGCCCTTCAAGGCCGGGCCGGACTATATCGACCCTGGCTACCATACGTTGGCGGCCGGGCGACCCTCCCGCAACCTGGATACCTGGCTGCTGTCCCGGAGCGGGGTGGTGGAATGCTTCGCCCGCGCCGCAGCCGGCGTTGATCTAGCCCTCATTGAAGGGGTCATGGGCCTCTACGATGGTGTCGGCGGACGGGACGAGGCCGGAAGCACCGCCGAATTGGCCAAGATCCTCGGCGCCCCGGTGCTGCTGGTGGTGGACGCAGCGAGTACCCCCCGCAGCATTGCCGCCACGGTGCTGGGCTTTCAGCAGTTCGACCGGGACCTGCGCCTGGCCGGCGTGCTGGTCACGGGGCTGGAGAGCGCCGAGCACCAGGAGCGCCTGGCCGCAGCGGTGCAGGCGGCTACCGGGCTGCCGGTGCTGGGCGGACTCCCACGCCGGGAGGACTTCCGCCTGCCGGAGCGGCACCTGGGCCTGGTACCGACCGTCGCGTCCCCGCCCCTGGACGAGTTCCTGGAGCGCCTGGCCGCCCAGGTAGAGGAGTCCATCGACCTGGACGCGCTCCTGCGCCTGGCCCGCTCCGCTCCCGCGCTGTCCGGGTCCACTGCCGACGGAGTTTTCCCGGAGCGCCCCATCGCCGACGTCACGCTGGGCGTGGCCCTGGACGAGGCGTTCAGCTTTTATTACCACGACAACCTCGACCTGCTGACGGCCTGGGGCGCCCGCCTGGTACCCTTCAGCCCCCTGCGGGACCGCTCCCTGCCGCCGGGGGTGAGCGGCCTGTACCTGGGCGGCGGCTTCCCCGAGGTGTACGCCAGGGTGCTGGCGGATAACGTGGACCTGCTCACGGCAGTGCGCCAGGCTGCCGCGGCCGGGATGCCCATCTATGCCGAGTGCGGTGGGATGATGTACCTGAGCGAGGGGATCGTGGACCTGGATGAGATGGCCTTTCCGATGGTGGGCCTGGTACCGGGGCTTTCTATCATGCAGCCGGGGCGCCTCTTTATCGGCTACGGGACGCTCCAGACCCGGCGGGGGACGCTGCTGGCCGCCGCCGGGCAGACGCTGCGGGCCCACGAGTTCCACTGGTCATCCCTGACCCTGCCACCTCAGGAAGAGACGGCGGCCTATGCGGTGGCCGAGCATCCGGGCCGGCTGGAGGGCTTCCACCGGGGCAATGTCCTGGCCTCATACTTCCACCTGCACTTCGGCAGCCACCCGGACCTGGCGCAGAACTTCGTCCGGGCCTGCGCCCGCTTCCAGGCTGGCGAGGCGGCCGTACCGCCCGGCAAGTAGCCCAGCGTTGCCACGGCAAGGCTTTGCGTAGGAACAGTAGGGGGCGGGTTTGCAAACCCGCCCCCTACCGAGCGCTATCCCGCACACCACGGGCATCAGTCCACTACTAGCCCAGGGCCTGGATCATCTGGTACATCTTGCCCTCGGTCTTGATGGCCGGGGCCACGATAAGCTCGACGTCGTGCATCTCCTGGATGGTGCTGGCCCCGCACATGCCCATCCCGACCCGCAGCGCGCCCATGAGGTTCTGGGTGCCGTCGGTGAGAGAGGTCGGCCCGAAGAGGATCTGGTGCAGGTCGGCCTTGACCCCCACCTTGATGCGGGTGCCACGGGGGAGGGCCGGGTTCGGGGTGGCCATGCCCCAGTTATAGCCGAAGCCGGGGGACTCTTTGGCCTGGGCAAAGGCTGTCGCCAGCATCACCGCGTCGGCCCCCGAAGCGATGGACTTACACAGGTCGCCGCCGGTGCGGATACCGCCGTCGGTGATGATGGCGACGTAGCGGCCGGTCTGGCGGTAGTACTGGTCCCGCGCCGCGGCAGCGTCGATGGTGGCGGTCACTTGCGGCACCCCGATGCCCAGCACCTCCCGTGAGGTGCAGGCCGCGCCCGGCCCCACGCCCACCAGCACCCCGGCCACCCCCTCGTGCATCAGCTCCAGGGTCGGCCCGTAGCTAGCCGTGTTGCCCACGACCACCGGGATATCCCCCATCTGCTGGCACAGATCGGAGATGATCAGACCGCGCTGGCTCTTGGACTTGTGGCGGGCGCTGGTCACGGTCGATTGGATCACCAGAATATCAACACCCGCCTCTTTGGTCACCGGCGCATAGCGCTTGGTGTTGGCGGGCGTTACCGAGACCGCGGCCACGGCGCCGGTGCGCTTGATGGCCTGGATGCGCTCGGCGATCAGGTACTCCTTGATCGGCTCGGAGTAGATCCGCTGCAAAAGCGCCGTCGCCTCGTGGTCCGGCGCGGCCGCGATCTCGGCCAGCACGGCTTCCGGATGGTCGTAGCGCGCTTGCACACCCTCCAGGTTGAGCACCGCCAACCCGCCGAGCTGGTGTACCCTGGCGGCCATGGAGACATCCACTACCGCATCCATGGCCGCAGCCAGCACCGGGATGGCAAAGGTATACGGCCCAAGGTGGAAAGCTATATCCACCTGGTCGGGGTTAATGGTGATATCGCCCGGGACCAGGGCAACCTCATCGAAGCCGTAGGCACGGCGCATCTGTTTAAAGCCGATATACTCTACTGCCTGCGTCATCTCCTGCATCGCCCACTCCTTTTTCTCCGCCAGTGGCACACAGCCCCATCCCCACCCATCGCTAGTGCTCGTATCTTCTGGCACGGCGTTTGCCTCCAAAAACACAGCACGCCCGACCAGGTTCATCCACAGGTGGATGCTGTCGGGCGTGCAGGGAGGAGACGGAACTCTTCCCGTATTGGGGGTACGTAGCTCATGGCCGTGCTCTCCAGGGAGCCGGCGTCCCGGTGCCGGGAGCCGGAAACCTTTCCAGCAAGGAACGAGCCGCCGACGGTGGCGCGTCGCCCAACTCGTCCAATGTTTCACGAGTGTAGCACCCCCACCGGACGGCGTCAAGGGCGAGCGTATCTCTGTTTTCTATCGCGGCCATAGGGCGGAGTGCAGATCCCGTCACTCTTACCGTTCCGGGCCACGAAGCGCGCCGCTTCCTGTGCATGAGGCACCGGGAGCGTGCCAAGCACGGGGGCAGGGAGTGGGCAGGAGCGCGCCATTGCAACGCCTTTGCAAACCCTTACCCTGGCCCGCGCTCCTGGCGGAACGGGCCATCCCGGGCCTCCAGGAAGGCCCGCAGCCCCAGGGCCTTCCGGATCTCGTTCAGCGCCTCCCGCTCCGGCACCTCCGGCGTCAAGCCCTCGACCATGCGCACCATCAGGTGCTGCTCGAAGGCATCGCGGAACCCCATGGCATCGTATGCCCCCAGCAGCGAGCGTTTCATCATCTGCGCCGCAAACGGCGGGACCTGCGCGATCCGCTCCGCCATGCGCCACGCGGTATCCTGGAGTTGCTCGTGGGGCACCACGGTGTTCACCAGGTTGAGCTTCTCGGCGGTGGCGGCGTCCAGGGGGTCGCCGGTGTAGTAGAACCAGCGCGCCGGCTTTGCCGCGGTGAGGAACGGCAAGAGGAGCGCCGGAGAGTGGGCCACGTGCCGGATCTCAGGCTCCGCAAACTGGGCCTGATCCGAGGCCACGACGATATCGCAGGCCAGCGCCAGGACGTTGCCGGCTGCGATGGCAGCGCCGTTGACGGCGGCAATGGTGGGCTGGCGCAGGTACCACAGGCGCAGCAGGGTACGGGGCGCAGCGTGGGTCGCTTCCCAGTAGGCGGTCTCCGGGAGGGAGGGCGGCTCCCGCCCAGGCGACAGGTCGAAGCCGGAGGAGAAGGCCGAGCCGCTGCCAGTCAGGATAACCACCCGGAGGTCATGGTCGGCTTCCACGTCGTCCAGGGCGGTGGTGAGGTCCCGCAGCAGCTCCGGGGAGAGCGCGTTGCGCTTTTCGGGACGGTTCATGGTGAGCCGGGCGATACCGTCCCGTTTCTCCAGCACCAGGTTCTCGAACTCCACAGTCGCTCCTTCTCCCCTCCCAGATACGGGTGATGCATAGTGGACGGGTCAAGCCCGTTCCTTATCGGTATGCACAAGGAACGGGCTCGTTCGCTCCGCTGCTCCCCCCAGCCACCCCTGGTGTGATACGGCGCGCCGGGGGTCGCTCAGGCAGCTTCGGTCCAGATCTCCCGCAGGTCCTCAGGCAGCTCGTCGCCGGTATCCTCGACGTCTTTTTCCGGGAGCGCGGCTTTCAGTGCGCCGAAGACGGCCCTGGTGGCGAGAAAGGCCTCGTCGGTATTGCGGAAGCAGGCCTCGTTCTTCACCGCTTCCAGGAACTCGTGCTTATCCATCCGCGTGAAGCCGGTATAGCCGCGCCGCCAGTCCGCTTTCAGGTCCGGGGGCAGGTGCGTCTCGACGTGCTCCGCCTGGCCCGGCTCGATCCGCTGGTGGAGGACTTTGAAGACCGCGCGGGTACAGTTCTCCGCCAGGGACGGAAACGGCGTGCCGAGCCGGTGCTCTACCTCCTTCAGAAAGCTCCCCTTGTCCATGCGTAGCTCCTCTCCGGGCGATGCTCTCCCTCCACTTTACCCCGCATCCGGTGGAAAAGTGAGAGCGGTCGCCGTAGCCACTATGGGAGAAGCGTAGCAGAAACCGCGGCGGCACCCCGGCTCAGCGCACGCCAGCCGCCTGGCGATAGCCCTCCAGCAGGTCGTCGTTGACGCTGCGGATCCAGTCGTCCGGGATACCGAACAGGCGTACACCCTCTTCCCGGCCCTTGACGTAGTCCACCCCCAGCTCGATGCATGGGACCAGGTCTTTGACGTACTCGTAGACACTCTCGTTGAACAGGATCTTGCAGGCATAGTTCTTGGTCAGCCCCTCCAGCCGGGAGGCGACGTTGACGGCGTCACCAATGACGGTGTAGTCCATGCGGTCGACCGAGCCGATGTTGCCGGAGACCGCCTCTCCGTTGCAGATGCCGATACCGATCTCGATGGGCACCTGCCCCGCGGCAATACGCTCCTCGTTGAAGCGCCAGAGCTCCCGGCGCATCGTGACCGCCGCCAGCACGGCCCGGAGCGGATCATCGCTGTGGGCCACAGGAGCGCCGAACACCGCCATGATGGCGTCACCGATGTATTTATCCAGTGTCCCCTCAAAGTGGAAGATGGCCCGCACCATGCGCGAGAAGTAGGCGTTGAGCATGGCGACCACCTCTTCCGCGGTGGACCGCTCGGTCAGGGTGGTGTAGCTGCGGATGTCGGAGAAGAGCACCGTCACCCTCTGCTTGAGCCCACCCAGGAGCTGCTGGTCCCGCTGGGCCAGCACCCGCTCCGCCACCTCGCGTGCGACGTAGCGGCACAGCGTGCTCATCAACCGCTGCTCCTGGGTAATGTCATCGGCCACCAGCACGAAGCCCAGGGACTCCCCCTTGACACCCCGCAGCGGCAGGACGTGCAGGTTCATGTGGACCTGGTCGCCGGCCGCAGTCCAATAGGCGAGGTCATAGCCGGTGTACTCTTCCCCAGTGGCGACGGAGCGGAGCACGGCATCCACCAGGGCGGCGTTCTGCGGAGCGTTGAGCACCTCGCCCACGGGCAGGCCGGCTGCGGCCACCTGCCGCAAGCCGAAGACGCGCACGGCGGCCGGGTTCACGGTGGTGACCACGCCCTCGGAGTCCAGCGTGATCACCGCGGTCGCCATGCTACGCAGGATGCTCTCATTGTAGTTCTTCATGTAGGAGACCTGGGCGAAGAGCTGGGCATTCTTCAGCGCGATGGCCGCCTGGCTGGAGAGCGCATGGAGCATGTCCTCGTCTTCGGTCGTAAAGACGCCCTCCCGCTTATTGAGGACCTGGGTGACCCCGATGATCTTCCCCTTATCGTCGCGCACCGGGGCGCAGAGGATAGTCTTGGTGCGGTAGCCGGTGCGCCGGTCCACGTCGCGGTTGAAGCGGGGGTCGTCGTAGGCTTCCGGGATGTTCAGGGTCTCGCCGCTGGTGGCCACGTGGCCCGCCAGCCCCAGGTGCATGGGAAAGCGGATCTCGCTGATCCCCGCGCCCTGGGCCACTTTCGACCAGAGCTCGCGGGTGCGCTCGTCCACCAAGAAGAGGGTGCTGCGGTCGGCATCCATCACCTGGGTCGTCTTGGCCATAATGGCGCTGAGCAGGTCATCCAGCTCCAGGTTGCTGGAGAGGGTGCGCATCACGTTCAGGAGGATCTCGGTGCGCTCCATGCGTGTGCGCAGCTCCTCCAGGAGCTTGGCATTGCGCAGCGCCACCGCGGCCTGGCTGGCCAGGATGGTCAGCACCTCCTCATCCTCAGCATCAAAGACGCCCTCGCGCTTGTTCAGGACCTGGATCACGCCGACGATGGTGCCGTCAGGCTCCTTGACCGGCATGCAGAGGATGGTCTTGGTGCGGTAGCCGGTGCGCCGGTCCACGTCGCGGTTAAAGCGGGGGTCGTCGTAGGCTTCCGGGATGTTCAGGGTCTCGCCGCTGGTCGCCACGTAGCCCGCCAGCCCCAGGTGCATGGGAAAGCGGATCTCGTTGAAGCCGAGGCCCTGCGCCACCTTGGACCAGAGTTCCCCGGTGGTGTAGTCCACCAGGAAGAGGGTGCTGCGGTCGGCGTTGAGCACCTCGGTGGTCTTGTGCATCACCAGTTGGAGCAGCACATCCGGGGACAGTTCCTGGGAGAAGGCGCGGGCGACATCGAGGAGCGCCATAAACTTGGTGACGCGCCGGGCCAGGGCGTCCGACGCGGAAGGATTGGCAGGCATCAACACCATACCTCCCCGACATCCACCGCAGCCAGAGTGCATGCGCGTGAGACGCTGGCGAAGCTTCGGACTACGGGCGCTGGCGGCTGCCGGGAAGCTCGCTTGGCCTCGGGTGCGGTTTCATGCCCATCACTGGCGTCGGGTGGCGCTCTGCGTTGATCAGGTGGAAGCGTTCTGGCTACATACTACCGCATGGCGCCTCGGTGATCCAGGTGCTCCGCGGGGAACCAGGGCTTTTTCGTTTTTAGGGGAAGGGTCGTCAGGTCCGTTCGCCCTGAGCCCGTCGAAGGGTGAACGGACCCGCCCGTTCATGGTTCGACAGGCTCACCACGAACGGGCTTTTCACCCGCTTCACGGATAACTAAAAGGCCCAGTGGGGAACAGGAAGCAACGGGACCGTTGGGGCCGGGAGCCTATCCGGTGAGGGAAAGGGGCTGGGCGACCGACATGCCGCTTCTCGCCCGCGCCGAGACCTCAATCTTGCCCCGGAGCGTCGGCGCCTGGTTCAGGACGGCATAAAAGCTGTCGCGGTGGAGGACGAGCAGAGTCGAATCCGCGCTGGCACGCACGCTCGCCGTGCGCGGGATGTCGAAGAGCAGCGCCACCTCACCGAAATGGTCCCCTCTCGCCAGCGAAGCGACGTGGCGCTCCTGGTTGGTCTCGTCCAGCACCGTCACCGTCATATCACCCTGGAGAATAAGGTAGAACTTATCCTCCGAGGCGTCCTGACGCACCACGACCGTCCCCTTCCGGTAGTGTTCCACCGAGGCTGCGGCGATGAGCGCCGCAATCTCACCGGCCGGGACGTCCTGGAAGAGCGGGTGACCACTCAAAATCGCCACCTGCTGGATGAGGTGGCGCTCTTCCTCGCTCCAGTCGGTGGCAGCGGCAGCCTTCTCCGGACTCCCCAGCAGCACGGCCCGGTAGGCCGGATCTTCGACCACACGACCGATGGCGTCCGCCAAGCGCTGAGTCACCAGGGCCTGCTCCTGCACGGGAGCAAACCGGACGCCCAGGATCTCCACCAGGTCTATCGGCTGGGAAAACCCCTTCACCAGCACGTCCCCCCGCAGGGCGCCATCGACGGCATGCTGGGCCCGCCAGTAGGTCTTGCGTACCGTCAGAATCTGCCCCGGACCGGCCAGGTCCGTCAGCCGGGAGGCGATATTCACCGTACTGCCGATAGCGGTATACTCCATGCGCGACGCGGACCCGATGTTGCCCACGACGGCCGGTCCGGTGGCGATGCCGATGCCCATGCCCAGCGTCTCCCGGCCTTCGGCTTGCCAGCGCGATTGGAGCTCCCGCATCCGCTGTTGCATGGCGATGGCCGCGCGGAAGGCCCGCTCGGGATGGTCGGGGTACCACGTGGGGTCGCCAAAAAACGCCATCAGGCCATCGCCGAGATACTTGTCCAACGTGCCGTCCTGGCGAAAGATCTCCTCCGTCATCGCCCCCAGGAATTCGTTCAGCAGCTGCACCGTTGCCTCCGGTTCCAGCCGTTCGGCCAGGGCCGTGAACGACCGCAGGTCGGCAAAGAGGATGGTGACTTCCCGCCGGGCAGAATCGCTGCTGAAACCATCACCCTCGCGAGAAATGATGACCTCGACCACCTGGGGCGAGAAGTAGCGTCGGAGCGCATGAAACGCCCGCTCCAGGAGGCGGGTCACGCGCTCCCGGTTGTCCACCGAGGTCCCCAGCATCATACAACTGATCACGACCAGAACCAGGCCCAGCAAGGCGCGGGCAAAGGCGATCTGCTGGTCGCCGTACCGCAGGTCGGTGAGCTGGCGGGCCAGGATAGCAGCCTCGCGCGGCGAGGTAGCAGCTTCGATGAGCCGGTCCCGCAACCACGAGGTCTGACCGAGCACCGCCTGGCCGGCTGCGATAAACGCGGCGGTGAGGATCAACATACTCAGGCCAGAGGTGACGATCACCCCACGTAAGCCGAAATGGAACGCTGACAGCACGATGGGGGCAGCTAGCAGGTACCAGAATTGCAGCGCAGCTTCCGGCGTGGTAAGGAAGGCAGTGCCGACGGCAAGTTGGAGGAGCGCGATAATTACAGCCCAGGTCATCAGAAACCTCGTGGTGGCAGGGTACGTCTTCATATCAGGGCTTCAATGATAGTGACCAATGTTGTAGCACGCTGGTACTCCCAGGATCGTTTCGCTCTTGTGGGGCAGCGAGGCTTCCCCGTTCGCCCGCAGCAGGTCGCAGGACAGGCGGACCACAGCCCATCCGTGGTGCGATACGTCGATGCCGCGCCTTTCGTTACACGCAGGACCGGCTCGCCGAAGGGATTGCGAGATACCCATCTGCGGCTGGAATACGAGCGTGTCGTATGCATGGCATCAGCCTTGTCGTCTTTCAGGTCTCGGTTGCGGAGGTGCGCTGCCGCCGTGAACGGCGGGCCTGGATCAGCCCGGGAGGTCGGGCCTTCAGGCCGACAGCCGGCAGTTCACATAGCAAGCGCTCGCGAGCGCGGTGGGTAGCGCGCAGCGCCGGGAACACGCTCGCGAGGCAGGACACACGAGCGCATGGAAACCATGCTCGCCACATGGTCGGTTCCGTGTGTGGAGAGCGAAGGCGGCTCCGTCCGCTATTATACTATAGTCTCCCCAAAATACTAGTATGTGATGGTCTCGGACGTGACCAGCAGGTGTATCAACTGGGAGGCGAGGACGGACCGCTCCCCGCCCGCCTGCGGCGGGAAGGGGGCCAGGGGGGTTCAGGGGCGGACAGTCTGCACGAAGCGGCGTCTCAGGGGTGGAGCCGCTGCCCATTCCCTCTCCCTCTGGGAGAGGGTGAGGGTGAGGGAGGTACCGGGAAGAGCGCCCTCACTCCGGCCCTCTCCCAAGGGGAGAGGGAGCCACCACCTGCCTTCACAATCGAAACTGTCCGCCCCTGAAGGGCCGCGGGTTCGGAGGCGGTCGTATCCGGCGCGATGGCGTATTTTGGGGGTAACTGGCCGGGGTGGACGGCACGGAAGGGACATGCTACGCTGTAGTGCGGATGCCGGCACCGCGGTGCCCGGCGGAGCCTTCGGGTACATGCGTGAGGGCGGTCCGGCAGCAGGTGGACCACGCTGGCAGGCGCCGAGGAGCGATCCCGGCGACGCTCGCCAACCGACCGTGCAGCTTCGTGCAGGAGGAGCACGTGAAGATCTTCTTCGATGTGGACTTTACCCTGGTGGGCGTAGACCGCAGCCTGCGACCCGGCGTCCACGAGGTCTTCCGGCGGCTGCGGGAAGACGGCCACGAAGTGTATCTGTGGTCCGGGCAGCGCAACCCGTGGCACGCGGTCAACGATTACAACCTCCAGGAGTACGTGGTCAACTGCTACCGTAAGCCCATTGAGGACCACCATTTCCACATAAAGTACCTCAACATCCCGACGCCCGATTTCTGCGTGGACGACAACCGGGAGATCATCGACGTCTTCGGCGGGTATACCATCCCGCCCTACATCTACCCCGAAAACCCGGACGAACACATGTGGCGGGTCTATGACGCCATCCAGGAGATGCTGGCGCACCGGCACAACGGCGGTGTGGGCGAGCCGCGGGACTGGCGCCGGTACAACGGTACGTAGCGACTGGGCAGGAGCAGGACCGCCTGCGCCTGGCCCCTCCTGCTGGCGGCGCTCTCGTCTGGTTGCCACGTGACTGTGGAGGGAGGGAGGAGGAAGCGCGATGCAGCAGCGGATGCATTTCCAGTGCGCGAAGTGCAATAGCCACCAGTACGAAACCGGGCAAGTCCGTATGAGCGGTGGCTTCTGGAGCTCTTTCTTCAACCTGGAAAATAAGCGGTTTACCACCGTGACGTGTACGCAATGTGGCTATACCGAGATGTATCGGGGCGAAGTCGGCACCCTGGCGAAGATCTTCGATTTCTTCGGGAGTTGACCGAGCGCGGCGCGGGCGTCGCACTGCACGCTATCGTCCCCCAGGGTTGACGTGTCTGCGGAAACGTGGGAAACTACAGGTGCGCCGCAGGAGGTCGCTCCGGGGGAGGTCCAGGTATGGGTCTCCCTCGCTGCTGCTCTGGCGTGGCACGATCAGGCGAAGGAAGCGGCTGATGATGCAGAGTAACTTCGGAACTGAGGAACTCCAGGCCTTCCTGGAAGCCGTAAGCCGCAACGAGTCGGTCGCCCTGGCAACGGTGGTGAAGAACCAGGGTGGGGAAGGTCCCGCGGTCGGCGCCCGGCTGGTGGTGTGGGCCGATGGCCGCACCCAGGGCTCCCTGGGCAACCCCGGCCTGGACC
Source organism: Chloroflexota bacterium (assembly GCA_016210175.1). GTDB lineage: Bacteria > Chloroflexota > Dehalococcoidia > SHYD01 > JACQUQ01 > JACQUQ01. The sequence continues at coordinate 19,281 of JACQUQ010000239.1, forward strand.
AGGAAGTGCGCCAGGACGCCCTGGAGGCCCTGGCCGCGGGCGCGTCCGTGTCCATGATCTACCCCAAGGCCAGGGTGCGCACCCGCCGGGCCGAGGCAGAAGCCCTGCTGGAGGTCTTCATCGAGGTAGTACAGGCCCCCCAGCTGGTGGTGGTGGGCGCCGGGCACATCGGGTACTTCGTGGCCCGCCTGGGCAAAATGGTGGGGTTCCAGGTGACGGTAGTGGACGATCGGGAGGACTTCGCCACCGCCGAACGCTTCCCTGAGGCCGACCAGATCCTCAACACCGACTACACGGAAGCCCTGCGCAGCATCGACATCGATGAAAACACCGCATTCGTCCTGGTCAGCCGGGGCCACAAGCAGGATGAGAGCGCGCTGCGCGAGGTCGTCGGCTCTGAGGCCGGGTACGTGGGCATGATCGGCAGCCGCCGCCGGGTGGGCGCGGTCCTGAAGCACCAGCACGAGGAGGGGGTGCCCCTGGAGAAGCTTCAGCGCGTGCGTACCCCCATCGGGCTGGACATCGGCGCGGAGACGCCCCAGGAAATCGCCGTCTCTATCCTTGCCGAGCTGATTATGACGCGCAAGGGAGGCACCGGCATCCCGATGTCCCAGAAGGAGCGGATCCCTATCGAGTAAGATGGCGGCAGACCTAACCCCCCGGCCCCCTTCCCTAAAAGGGAAGGGGGAGTGCGGTCTCCCCTCTCCGCTTCGGAGAGGGGGTAGGGGGAGAGGTCGGCGACGGCGGGTGCAGGGTCGCAGGCCCCTTGCAGGTTGGTTGGTTGCCGTGTCGGTGGCAGAGGAGGGAAATGCCATGAAAGAACTGTACATTGAGATGGCGCAGCACATGCGGGAGGGCAGGCCCTTCGCCATGGCGACCGTGGTGGCAACCCGCGGCTCGACGCCCCGCAAGGCTGCCGCCAAGATGCTGGTGCTGGAGGACGGGACCATCAAGGGGACCATCGGCGGCGGCTGCGGCGAGGCCGAGGTCTGGACTGCGGCCATGCAGTCCCTGGAGGACGGCCAGCCCCGCATGGTGACGGTGGACCTGACCACGCCCATCGACGGCGAAGACAAGATCTGCGGCGGCATCTTGGATATCTTCGTCGAACCTATCCTGCCGTCAAGCGAACGGGAGCGTCGCGCCGCCGCGCCGGTCCCGCAAGGGTAAGGTCAGCCGCGAGACAGTACCGGCCGTGGGGGGATACCGGCGCCCGGTGTCCCCCTCCCGTTGTCCTATGAGCGCGGGCAAACGGCGACCACCAAGCCAACAGACGCACACGCGTCGAGGGGAGATACGGGTGCTCGATTCCATCGATACGATTCAGGAGGCGCTGGCCGGGGAACTGTACTTCGCCGACCGGGCCATGGCGACGACGCTCTTCCTCGCTTTGAAGCTGGGCAAGCCGTTGTTCCTGGAAGGCGAGGCCGGGGTGGGCAAGACCGAGGTAGCCAAGGTCATGGCCAACCTGCTGAGCACCCGGCTCATCCGCCTCCAGTGCTACGAGGGCCTGGACGCCAACCATGCCCTGTACGAGTGGAACTACGCCAAGCAGATGCTCCGCATCAAGCTGGAGGAAGGCCGTCACGTCTCCCGCGAAGAGGTCGAGCGGACCATCTTCAGCGAGGAGTACCTGATCAAGCGGCCGTTGCTGGAGGCCATCACCGCGCCAGGCAAGCCGCCGGTGCTGCTCATCGACGAAGTAGACCGGGCCGACGAGGAGTTCGAGGCCTTCCTGCTGGAGGTGCTGTCCGACTTCCAGATCACCATCCCGGAGATCGGCACCATCAAGGCCAAGGAGCCGCCTTTCGTGGTGCTCACCTCCAACCGCACGCGCGAGGTCCACGACGCCCTCAAGCGCCGCTGTCTGTACCTCTGGATCGGCTACCCCAGCTTCGAGCGGGAGTACCGCATCGTGCTGGCGAAGGTGCCAGGGATCACGGAGCGGCTGGCGGAGCAGATCTGCCGCTTCATGCAACTCGTGCGGGAGATGGACTTCTACAAGCGGCCGGGCATCGCCGAGACCCTGGACTGGGCCACCGCCCTGCTCTCCCTGCACGCGGAACACCTGGACCGGGACCTGGTGGCGGAGAGCCTGGGCACCATCCTGAAATACAACGACGACATGCAGAAGCTGGAAGGGAACCAGATCGATGAACTCCTGGAGCGCATCGGCATTGGACGGCTCGAACAGCAAATGGGCATGGAGCCGCCTCGATCGGTCCCCAACCCATCAGACCCTGCGCACCCTGGGCGGCAACCCGCGCCGGGAGCTGACGGCCAGCGTGGTGGCGTTCTGCCGAGTCCTGAGGAGAGCCTTGGGG
>JACQUQ010000238.1 GCA_016210175.1 Chloroflexota bacterium
CGACTCCCGAAGACCGGGCGGACATCTTCCGGGTGCATCTGGCGAAGCGACAGCGTGACCCCGAAGTATTCGACCTGGAGGAACTCGCCGACGGGTCGGACGGCTTCTCTGGCGCGGAGATCGAGGCGGCGGTGAAGGGCGCGGTCCTTGATGCCTTCATGGAGGGACCGCGCGACGTGACCACGGCCGACGTCCTGCGCCGAGCGCGCTCCATCCGCCCGACCTCCGAGGTCAAGCGGGAGGAGATCGATGAGCTGCGCAAGTGGGCCAAGGACCACCTGGTGGTCGATGCCGTTCGGCAGCGCCCGGACACCGGTGAGCGGCATATGGAGTTCTAAGGAGGTCTAACCATGAGCAAGTACCTGGCGTTCCCTGACCTGGTGTTCCGCGACCGGCGGCTACTCCTGGCCGCACTGGCCGACCTGGGCTACGGCGAGGTCGAAGAGGGAGAGGCGCTGCCTCTGTACGGGTATCGCGGCGACCGCCGCCCCGAGACCGCCGAGATCATCGTGCGCCGGAGCCATCTCGGCTCCGCGTCGAATGACCTGGGGTTCACGCGTACGCAGGCGGGCTACGTGCCCGTGGTGTCCGAGTATGATCACCAGACGCTGCACGGCGGGCAGCTCCTCGTCAAGCTGCGCACCGCCTACAGCGAACAGGTGATCCGCGAGGTGACCCGCCGCGTGCACGGCACCGCCCACCGGACGGTCGAAGGCAGCGTGGTCAAGATCCGGGTCCGCTTCTAACGGGGAGGGCACTATGTCGGAGTTAGAGTTCACCATCGATGCGACGTCGGGCAGGCTGGAACTGCACGTCAAGGGCATTGCCGGTCCGGCGTGCGACGACGTCGCCAAGCTGGTCAAAGACCTGATGGGCGAGCCGGCGCAGGAACAGAACACCACTGAATACTTCGTCCGGACCCGGGTGCGGCCGCAGGTCCGGCCCAGGCGCGGGCAGTGACCGAGGTGACCTGGATTCTCGACCCGTCGAGCGGGCACCTGGTCGTCGAAGGAGTGACGGCGGAGGAGGCGGCGGCGCTTGCCGGCGATCTCCTCCAAACCGCTCGAGATCTCAACTGTGCTCGCCCGCTGCACTGGGCTACAGCACCACTCGCAACACCGGCCGACACCAGCGGCGCCATGCTCCGCGTCGCCCGCATCTATCACGGGTCGGTGGTTGAGGGGCCGGGAAGGCGGAGTGTGGTCCAACTCCAGGGCTGTCCTATCAAGTGCCGCGGGTGCTTCGTGCCGGAGACCCACGATCCGGACGGCGGCACGGCGCTCAGCGTCGCACAAGTCGTAGACACGCTGCTTGATCCTGCCGGCGAACCGCGTGACGGTATAACCATGTTGGGCGGGGAGCCCATGGCCCAGCCGAAGGGGCTGCTCGCCCTGCTGAGCGCGCTCAAGGCGCTCAACCTGCACATCGTCGTGTACACGGGCTACACCCTCGATGCGCTCGGCCGCCGGCCGGAGCTTGAGATCCGGAAGGCGCTGCTGCTCACGGACCTTTTGATCGACGGGCCGTTCGTGGCAACGCAGGCCTACGACGCAGGCGAATGGCGGGGCTCCCGGAACCAGAGGCTCATCTACCAACCCGGCGTAGTGTTGGCGCACCGGCAGCGCCGCGGGCGCGGTGCGTGAGCCGGCCGCACCAATTGGGGTTCGACCTCGGCCAGCCGGAGGTATCGCCAGCCTCGGACTGGTGCCAGCGCTGGCGGGAAGGACAGTCCTCTTGGCGGCACCGCTCGGAGGGCGGCTTCTGCCAGACCGACTACGAGGTCGCCCCTCTCAACGACCCCACGGCGAAGGCGTACGTCGAACGGCATCACTACACGGGCACCTATGTCGCCAGCCGGCTGCGGTACGGACTCTGGGACCGCCAAGGGACGTTGCTCGGCGTAGCGGTCCTGAGTATGCCCGTTCGCCGCGCCGTCCTCGAAGTTGCCTTCCCGGCGCTGGAACCCTATGGGGAGTCCCTGGAACTCGGGCGCTTCGTGCTCGCGGACCGGGTGCCCGCCAATGGTGAGAGCTGGTTTCTGGCGCAGGTCTTCCGTCACGCCGCGCGGGAGGGCCTGCGCGGCGTCGTCAGTTGTACGCCCGGCATGGGCATAGACTTGGGGGTGGAAGTCCCCTGCGGTGGAGGTAGCACCGAACCGCTAGCCAAGGGCAAGGGCGTCGTCGTGAGGCGGGGTCTGGAGGAAGCCGGAGGCAAACCTGCGAGCCGATGAACAAGAACCGCATCTGAGGCGGGGTCGTTCTGGACGAGCCGGCAACGTACGGCGAAGTCCGATGCTACCCGGAGGGCGGCTACGTAAATGCGGCGGTTGTGCAGGGAAGGTCTATGTTCTTATCCGGGGAGACCTGTTCCGGTGCTGGAAGGCAAGCCGAACTGTGAGGTGAGGTAAGCCGGAGCAGGAGTCAGCAGAGGCCATAGTACTCGTGCGTAGTGCATCACTCCACGAGGAAGGGCCGAACGTCAGGCAGGTTGCGACAAAGCGAGGCTCGAAGCGCGCAGAAGGCAGTCATTCCCGCATGACGGGACCTGCCGTGAGGAGGAGAGGGCGGAACCCTCGGGGCCTTACGGAGAGCCGAGTGTGCGACGACGCTGACCAGAGGACCAACCAAGCAAGTAAGTAGGGGCGGCAATGCCCCGACTGACTCGCCAAGCCTGGCGAACCGCCGGATGCGGACCCGCACGTCCGGTGGTGTGAGAGGCGGGTGGGGCGACCCACCCGCCTACTCGATTTTCTGACCCGGCGGCACGCGGCGATGCCACCGGACGCCTGGTGTTCCCCGGCCACATCGGGGTGATCTATCAGGCCAGCAACGCCCGCTACGCCGGGCGCGGCACACCCAGAACGCTCCTCTTGCTCCCGGATGGGCGGGTGCTCAACGACCGTGCACTCTCCAAGGTGCGATCCCTGGAACAAGGTCACGCCTATGTCGAGGAAACACTCCGGGCGTTCGGGGCGCCGCCCCGCCGCGGGCAAGACCCGGCTGTCTGGCTGCCGGCGGCGCTTGCCGCCGCCGGCGTTCGGCGTCAGCGCCACGCTGGGAACCACCGTTACCTCTTCACGCTGGGAAGCCGGACCGCCAAGCGCACGGTTACGCTCGGCCTACCCGGCTTGCCCTACCCGAAGCAGGTCGATCCGCCCGAAACACCGGTCCCGTAACCGGGAATGGCCACCCTCCACTACGGCTGGGTGCTCCTGAGCCGTGCTCATGGCGCGCGCTCCGATCGGCAGGAGTTGGACAGGCCACCAATACCACGAGGAATACAAGGAGACAACTGTATGGACCTTACCATTGACCAAGCCGCCCTGAGCCGGGCTTTACGGCTCGTCGCACGGGTGACTCCCACCAAAGGGATCCTTCCCATCTTCCAGATGGTACTCCTGGATGCCGAGCAGGACCGTCTCACTTTGGGCGCCACCGATGGGGAACTCGGCCTCGCGATCACGCTGGCAAGCCAGGTTGCGACGCCCGGCCGGACCGCCATTCCCGCCCGCCTGCTCAACGATTTCACCAGTGAGCTTCCGGCCGAGCCCGTACGCCTGGAACGGGATGGCGATCAGCAGCGAGTCCGCCTCACGTGCGGGCGGTTCGTCGCGCACCTGGCGACGACGGACCCGGACGACTTTCCTACCTTCCCTCCGCCTGATGAGGCAGGAGCGCTTGATCTGGATGCAGCTCGTCTCCGGGCGGCAATCGCCCGGGTCGTCTTCGCTGCGTCCCGCGACGAGGCGCGGCCCGCGCTCACCGGCATCCTCTTCGACCGGAGCGGCGATGAACTGACGCTCGCTGCCGCTGATGGCTTCCGCCTGGCACGGGCCTGCCTTCCCGAAGCGGGGAGCTCCGCGGAGCCGTGGCTGGTCCCCGCCCGGGCGGTGGGCGAATTCGGCCGGCTGCTGGTTGACGTGGAGGCGGCCCGTCTGATCCCGACCGCCGATGGTCAGGGCGTGTACTTTGTCGCCCGGGAGACCTCGCTCTTCACCCGCCTGATTGCGGACCGCTTCCCGGACATCCAGAAGGTCATTCCGCAGGACTCCCGAACGCGGGTCACGGTGGAGACCGCAGTCTTCCGGCAGGCGGTACGCATCGCCGGTCTGTTCGGGTCGGGGGAGGCCCGCCCGGTACTGCTGAACGCGACCACCAGCGGGCTGCACCTCCAGGCGCGGGGCGACGAGACCGGCAACGCCGAGACCGACGTGTCCGCCAACCTGGATGGCGAGCCGCAGGCGGTCGTGCTCAACACGCGCCTGTTGACCGATGTGCTGGACGCGGCCAGGAGCCCGCAACTGGAGCTGGCATGGAGCAGCCCCCAGACACCGGTGGTCATCCGGGAAGCCGGAAAGCCGGAGACGTCCGACCTCTGGGTGACCATGCCTCTCTATGACGCGGCGCTCCTGCATCAGGCGCCCGAGGCGGCTGCCGCAGCCTAAGGAAGCGAACGGGGCGAGCGCCACCAACCAAGACGAGACCGTGCTCGCCCCGCGTGCCGCAAGGAGGTAACTCGTGAATCAACAAGAGCAACAGGGTCAGCCCCGCAAGATTGACCCGGGAATGGAGCCGATTGCCGGTTGCGGCTGCGGGCAATCGCTCATAGCCACCCGGCCTGCCGTTGTCAGCAATGACGAGACGCCGGTGGTGGAGGAGGAAGCAATGCCACCGACAGACGGACCGACCACAACCCCGGCGGCCCCGCAGGACGCGGGACCGCAGCGTGCGGTCAAGATTGTTATCACCTTCCTGCCGGCCGCGGGACAAGGTCAGCGCGCCGTGCTTGCCGTGGGCGCCGAGGGCTGCGACCCGCGGTTCCGGTCCCTTGAAGTCGATGACCTGACCACAGCGCTTGACGAGGTCCCCGGTCTGGTCGCGGAGGCTGAGGCTCGCTGGCAGGTCCAGCCCCGCAACCCTGCGAACCCGCCCGCGAGCGCTCGCCGGGCAACGCCCAAGGTGGCCGCACCGGACAAGCGGGAAGCGCAGAGCCAGCCCGTCGATCCGGCGCCGACGTCACCCCCAAGCGCCACGCCGGCACCTTCCGCATCCCCGCCGTCGGGCCAGCCGGGATCCCGGAGCGGTGCTCCCGACCAGCTTTCCCTGTTCGGCTAGACCTATCGCCAGAGGAGGTTCCACCATGGCACGCATTTTCGTCTACGACGGGCGGGAGTTCCCCGATCCGGACGCTAATCTCTCCGTCGAACAGGTACGGACGCAGCTAGCAGAGTTCTTCCCGGAGCTTGCCAACGCCGAGACCCGTGAGGAACAGCGCGGCGACGACAGCCTCTACACCTTTAGCCGGCGCATCGGCACCAAGGGAAGCCGCCGCCACCCTGACTTCGCTCGCATCATCCGGGGCGTACCCGAGAAGGATCTCCGCGTCTTCGCTCTGGCAGTCGAGCTGCTCGACGAACTGGGCGATGTCGACGCCGACGCTGCCGCGGCGCGGCAGCCGGAGTTGAACCTGGCGATTGCTGAAGCGGAAGCCTATGCGCGTGCCACCCAGCAGGCGGCAGAGGCAGTGCGCCGGCTGCCGGCGCGGTGATCGTCAGCCTACGCGCCCTGGGAGCGGTCTTGCGACGGAGGCCGGTGAAGCCGACCTCCGTCGCGGCGCTCCTGGGCAACCACGAGGCTTACCTGACCTTCCGCCAGATCGTGCAGCAGATCATCCCTGACGCCGCCGACGAACTGCTGGCGGTGCCGGAGACCGGCGCCGATCGCGAGAGCGCCCGCGTCTGGGCCTTCCTCCAGCGCATCGAACGCGACTACTTCCCGTGCTATGACCCAGAAGAGTACGAGGGGGTGATCTACGGCATCCCCTTCGTACGCCACGGCTGGTCGTACGACGACTTCCACGAAGTCGAGCTGCGGCCAGGCGAACTGCTCATGTTCGCGCTGTGCGAGCAGCCCTTTGCCGACGGCAACGACACGCGGATCGCACTCCTCGACGCCTGCGAAGCGCACGTTCCCCACATGCTGCTCGCCGATCTTCCCGACGCTGGCATTTCCCCAGCGGACTTGCACCAGCGGCTGGACGATACCCCCCTGGCGGCGGCGGCTGAGTTCGCCGATTGGCTGTGGGGGGACACCGGAACCGTCTTCCTGGACCTAGATGACGAGACCGAGGTCGCCGACGCTGCGTGGACCCGGGAGAATGTCCTGGAACTCACCGAACAGTGGGGGCGGGCGAAGGGCATCCTGGACCGCATCGCGAACCTTGCCGCCTGGTTGGAGGAGGACCCACCGGGGCACTTCCGCCAGTTGGTGGGTGCGGCGCTGGGACGCGACCCCCACTTGCTCTACGAACAGCTAAGGAGGCTCTATGCTTGCGAAATCACGGAAGAGGGCGTCGTCCCCATCCCCCACGACGAATCCGACGCGATCACCCTACCGGTCGGCCCTGCCGGCTGACGCGGAGGTAGTGGAGGACCCGCTACGGCTCCGCCTCGACTTTCATGAGGAGAGCGTCGTCGTCCACGACTACGCCGGCGGTGTTGTGCGGACCAAGCTCGTCTCGGCTCTCGACGTGGCCCACGCGTTGGCCCGCGAACTGGACCTGACCTCCGGCCTGGTCCCACCGGACACCCTCTGGTGGGCCAAGACGGCGAGCGGCGTCCGCGTTGCGATCTGGCGGGAACCGCGGGTCTGGACCGTGCGCTTGCGTGAGCGGTACGAGGCCAAGCCACGGCGACTCCGGCTACCCATGCCGGGCCTGGTCTTCATCTGCTCACCGGGCCGGCAGGTGCCCTATGTGTTTGCGGCCAGGGCACGGCCCCGCACTGCCGATGAGCAACTGTACCATTGCCCAACCTACAACGTATTTCCTACCGGCCGCGTCTGTCCAGGGTCGCACCTCTTTCCGGCCGACCCCGCGCAGGTGCCTGACGACTTCTTCCGGTCCCACTTCTCCGCCACCGGCGATACCGCCAGGGGCAGGTCCCAGCGTCACCCGGACGACATCGGGGAACTGTGGGCCGAGTTGCGGGGACAAACCGCATACCCGCTCGATGACCTCGTGCCGCAGGTACGGGTTGCCGAGGCTATCCGCCTGGGTGCCTGACGTTGCCCCTCGTGGACTATCTGATCGCCCGTGACGGGCTCCCGGCTCGCAGCGGCGATGCCTACGACTACGTCCTGGCCGGCGATGGCCTGTACCTCGTCACGGAAAACAGCTCCCTGGAGGTACGCATGCCGGTCGCGCTGGCGCAGGTCCGCGGGCTGGCGCCCGTCGGTCCGCGGTTCTTGCTCCGCCGGGGGCGACTCCCTCAGGAACTCTGGGAGGACATCGTGGCAGCCGCCCAGCTCTTCAGCATCCGGGGGCAAGAGCTGCTCCTTGCGGTTACGTACACCGAAGGCGCTGGCTACCGGCTGGTGGTGCCCCGGCAGACAACTGGCTCCATGCACGTCCTATACGAACGTTTCCCCGACGTCGTGCTGGCCATCCACTCACATCACCGGTACCCGGCCGTGTTCAGCGCAACGGACGACGCCGATGAGCAAGGGTTCGGACTCTACGGCGTGCTCGGCCGGCTCGATGAGGACCGACCGGAGGTCTCATTGCGGTGCGGCATCTACGGGTACTTCTTCCCCCTGCCGTGGGGAGCGGTGTTCGACGGAAGCCGCGGTGCCTTCCGAGATGCCAACCTGGAACCGTAAGGGAGGAGGGTGACAACACGATGGGATATGTGATCGAGCCCGCTCCCCTCGCACGTGGGGGACACCTCGTCCAGGACGAGCGCAAAGCCACCATAGTGCTGGTCGGCTGTGGCGGGACCGGCGGCTTCCTGGCCGAGGCCGTCTGCCGCCTCCTCATCGGCAGACCGGCGCGGCTTTACCTCGTGGACATGGACCGTGTGGAGCAACACAACGTCGCACGTCAAGCCTTTGACCGGACGGATGTCGGCCATTACAAAGCCGAGGTTCTGGCCAACCGGCTCGCCCGTCGCTTCGGCCGGGAGGTCGGCTATTCGGTCTTGCCGTACGACCGGGACCTGCACGCGCAGGTATTCGGCAATCCGTCGAGCGGGCTGCGGCTCCTCCTCGGCTGCGTGGATAACGCCGCCGCCCGCCGGGCCATCGCGGCCACCCTCGACGACCGGAACTGGAACGCAGCGTACCGCCCGCCGCCGCAGGGAGTCTGGTGGGTGGATGGAGGGAATGGACGCAACGCCGGGCAGGTGCTCCTGGGGAACGTCACCCGGGCTGAAGGGGTGCGCGGAGCGTTCCTCCCGGACCCGGGGGTCTGCCGCGCGCTGCCTGCGCCCAGCCTGCAACGCCCGGACCTGTTGGATACGCCGCCCGAGCCGCAACCGGCTCTGGACTGCGCTGAGGCGATCACGGCCGGCACGCAAGGGCCGACCATTAACCAAGTCGTTGCGGCCATCATGGCAAGCTACGTCGAAAAGCTCCTCACCGGGACCTGCTCCTGGATGTCCAGCTACTTCGACCTCGACGACGGGACGCTGCGCTGCGTTCCGGCCGACCCGAAAGTGGTGGCGGGCCTCGTCGGCCTGCATGTCAACGCCGTGGTATCCCCGGCGCCGCGCCCCTGACGGCGCGGCGGCACGTATCCGCTCAGTCGCTCAATAGGAGGTACCCAATGCCCAACGCGCTCTTGCTCTGGGGCCCACTCGCGGAGCCCGTCCATGACCGATAGAAACTCCCTCCCGGTCCTCGACGCTGGCGGCTTCAGTGCCAGTGTTGACGCCTTCGCGTGGGAACCCGACCCCGATCCGACGGCACGCCGCATGCGCCTCTGGTTTCTCTCGCTCCTGGGGCCGCAGCAGTCGCTCATGTAGCTTAACCCATAATGTGGCCGCAGCGGCCACGTTATGCTTCCAGCAGACGATTGGCTGGCGATGGTCCTGCGTCACGTCTGCCAGCCCAACTCACGCAACGCCTTGCGCCACGCC